>JAJDEM010000213.1 GCA_029259795.1 Planctomycetota bacterium | reverse complement strand
GTCGGTGCGGCAGTCGAGGCGGAGACCAGCGAAGATGCCCGCGAGCAGATCCTGCGCGTGCGGCCGACGGGGCCGTGGGTCTCTTTCGGCGCGGTCGGCCATCAGTGGCGCACCGTGGCAGCCGCCGACCTCGTGAAGGATGTGCGCATTGAGCTGCTCGCTGCGGCCCCGCCGCTGATTGTCCGCGTGCGCGAGGCGGACGGCACACCAGCGGTCGGCGTTCCGATCCTCGTCGAGCCCAAGGCTCCGGGGGCCCGCTTTGTGACGGACGACGGTGGCACGCTGGTCCTCGACCACTTGCCGGCGGGCCTGGCGATCCTCGATGCCAACACCGAGCTCCGGCGTGGGCCGCGCCTGCGCGTGCGGGCCGGCACGGAGCGCAGCGTCCGCATGGTCCTGCAGCCAGCGTGGCGGGTCATGGGCCAGGTCCTGACGCCCCGCGGGCGTCCCGTCGTCGGAGCGACCCTCGTCGCCTACGGACCGGAGGGACCGCTCGGTTCGCGGCCCGTGACCGATGATGCCGGCGCCTTCGTCTGGCGTGGTCCGGCCGTCGCACGACTCGCGGTGGTCGTGCGTGCCGCGCAGTGGGCCGAGCAGCGCTTCGCAGCGGCGCCGCCCGGCCACGGCGGACTCACGACCGACCTGGGCGAGATGCGCTTGGAGTCGACAGGCTTCACGCTGATCGGCAAGGTCAACGCGGCATGGCACGGCGCCGATGCGCACGTCATCGTCGAGCCCCTCGTCGCTGCGCCCATGCGCGAGATCTTCGGCGTCGGCCAGGTGCTGGATGAGCCGAGGCGCGCCTCGCTGGCGGCTGACGGCACGTTTCGGATCCACGATCTGCCTACGGGCCTCCCGCTGCGGGTTGCCGTGCGGGGCGCCGGGGTCCCTGTGGACGCGGTGATCGAGGGCGCCCCCGACGAGGAGGTCGAGGCCGTGCTCGAGCCGCCCGCAGGGGAGCGCTTGGCTGGCGTGTTGAAGCATCCGGACGGCTCGCCGGCTGCGGGCACGCGCCTGCTCCTTTCGCCGGACCCCCGTGATGGCAACGAGGAGCGACCGGGAGACCTCGTCGTGCTCACGGGCGCCGACGGTTCCTTCAGCCGGCGCGGCCTGGTCGGCCGGACGTTTTTCCTGCGTGCGTACGCCGCGGGTCGGCGCAGCCTCCTGCGGCGGGTCAGTCTGCCGCTCCCGAAGCCGCTCGCGCTGCAGTTCGAGGATGTGATCCGGGACGCGTCCCGGCGCCTGAGCGGGCGGATTCACGACGGCATCCGCACGGGGCTCACGGCGCGCAGCGACAATCCTCTTGTCGGGGAGAAGACCGAGGTCGCCTACGGCACACCGCTCGCGGGCGTGACCGTGCGCGCCGCGGGCGTCGAGACCCTCTCGGACAAGGACGGTCGCTTCATCTTGGAGGGCGTCGAGTCCCTCGCGCCGAGCATCACGCTCACGTATGGCTTCGAGCCGGGTACGGGCGCCATGGGCGATGCGCGGCCGTTCCTCGCCGCCCAGCGTCTCGAGGTGCAGACCGGAGGCAAGCCGCTGGAGCTTCTCTTGCGGCGGGCCGCGACGCTCCGCTTTCGCGCGTTGGATGGGCT
This sequence comes from Planctomycetota bacterium, assembly GCA_029259795.1. GTDB lineage: Bacteria > Planctomycetota > PLA2 > PLA2 > JAEUHO01 > JAHEIK01. The sequence continues at coordinate 12,475 of JAJDEM010000213.1, read as the reverse complement.
CGACGACAAGCCGCTGCCGTTCGTGCACGTGGTCGTGCAGACCGACGAGGGTCGTACGGTCTTTGACGGCGGGGTGGCTCCGCGCGACGGCGTCGTCGAGCTCACGGGGCTTCCGCCGCGCGGGGCCATTCTCACCGTGCTCGCCAACGACCGTCGCTATCGGAAGGCACCCATTCCGCTGCAGCCGGGGTTGATCGAGGACCTCGGCAACATCCGGCTGGCCTACGGCATGCGCCTCGAGGGTCGCGTGCTCGGCCCTGAGGGCCGTCCGATCCCCGGCGCGCGTGTCGGTGCGTACGGCCAGGGCTGGCAGCACGCGGAGGCGGACCCCGGACGCGATCGGGAGCTGCTCTTTCGAACAGCCGTCACCGATACGGGTGGCCGCTTCGTCGTCCAGGGCTTCGACCCGCGCAAGCCGGCGGATCTGGCCATCTGGGCGCAAGGCTTCGCGCCCACCGCGGTGCGCGTGGAGCTGCCCAAGTTCAGCGACGTCGTCCTCGCCGAGACGGAGGTGACGCTCGTCCGCGGGGCCTACCTCGCGCTGGACCTGCACGAGCCGTCGGGCACGCGGCGGGGCCTTGGCCGGCGCGTCCACGGCGCTCTGGTGGATCTCGAGCACGCCCACGACGGGACCGACTGGCTCGACCTGCTGCACCGCGGCATGTTGGGCGGTCCTGTCGCTTCGACCGCCGCGTGGCGCTCGATCTCCCGGCACATGCTCTACGAGCGCCGGGGCGTCGAGGGCTATATCGTCGGCCCCGTACGACCCGCGCCCTACACGCTCTGGATCGAGCGCCCTGGCTTCGCGGGGTTGCGCAGCAAGCTCACGGTCGTCGACCCCAAGCAGACCGTGCTGATCGATGTCGCCTCAGGCCACGAGCGCAAGTTCCGCGGGCGCGTCACTCGGCTCGAGTACGAGCTCGAGACGCTTCGTTAGCTGCGGCCGTTCCCGCAGCTCTTGGCGGCCAGCTTGCGCGCGGCGCGGCTGGCGCTGTTGCGCTCGCCCTCGAGGGAGCGCAGCACCTCGGGGGTGATGTCCCCGGTCGGGTACTGCCCATCCATGCACGCGTGGCAGAAGCCGGAGACGCGGTCGGTGGGTCCCTTGACGGACTTCACGAGATCGTTGATCGAGAGGTACATGATCGCGTCGGCACCGATTCGCTGCGCGATGACCTTCTCGCTGCGATTGTTGCGTGCAACGAACTCGTTGCGCGTCTGCATGTCGATGCCGTACGGGCAGGGGTACTTGATCTTGGGCGAGGAGACGCCGACGTAGACCTCCTTCGCACCCGCCTCGCGCACCATGGCGATCGTGGCCTTGGTGGTCGTGCCGCGGACCACGGAGTCGTCCACGAGAAGGACCTTCTTGCCCTCGAGCTCCATCGGCAGGGTCGTCAGCTTGGCGCGCACGTTGCGCTCGCGGTTCTCCTGATCGGGCATGATGAAGGTGCGACCGACGTAGCGGTTCTTCAGCAGGCCCTCGCGGTAGCGGATGTCCAGGGCCCGGGCGCACTCGAGTGCTGCAGGACGGGCGGAGTCCGGGACGGGAACGACCACATCGGGCTTCAGGCGGCGTGCCTTGACCCGCTGCGCCAGGGCCTCACCCAGACGGATGCGCGCCTTGTAGACCGAGATGTCGTCCAGCACGCTGTCGGGGCGCGCGAAGTAGACGAACTCGAAGATGCAGGGACGGTGCTGCTTCTTGCCACGACCGGCGACGGTCTTGCGGTGCAGGCGGCCGCCCGGCTCGATCACGAGGACCTCGCCGGGCTCCATGTCGCCGACGACCTCGTAGCCGAGGACGTTGAGCGCAGCACTCTCGCTGCAGACACACCAATGGGTCTTCCGGCCGACCTTCTTGCGACCGAGGATCGCCGGCTTGATGCCGAAGGGGTCGCGGAAGGCGACCATGCCCTTCCCGCCGACGATGGCGACCCCGCTGTAGGAGCCGCGCACCCGGCGGTAGACCTCCTTCATGGCGCCAAAGACATGCTCGGGCCAGTCGGCGGCACTCTTGGCCTTCTTGCGGCGCAGCGCCGCCGCGAAGACATTCAAGATCGCCTCGACGTCGCAGTCCGTGCCGAGCCGCCGGTCGTCCTTCTCGGAGAGCTCGCGCTTGAGGTCTTGGAAGTTGGTGACGTTGCCGTTGTGCGCCATCGCGATGCCGTACGGATGGTTCGTGTACAGCGGCTGCGCGTCGGCTTCGGTGCCGCCACCGACGGTCGGATAGCGCGTGTGCCCGATCGCGAGCGGTCCTTGCAGACCCGCCAGCAGGCCGCTGCCGAAGATCTGCTGGACGAGTCCGGTGCCGCGATGCGTATGGAACGCGTCGCCGTCGAACGTCGTGATCCCCGCCGCGTCTTGTCCGCGATGCTGAAGAACCAGCATGCCGTCTGCCGCGTCAAACGCAGCGCCCTCGCCGCCAACGATGCCGATGAAGCCGCACATGGGTGATCGCCTACTCCGGGATTCTGCGATGGGCGGGCAGTGTACGCTGGGGGGGCCTCGCCGCTTTGCCATGCGCGACTGGACGGCGGTGGGTGTTGGCTCGGAGGACGCATGCGTGGAGCGGGGCTCTGGTTGTCGATGGGGCTGGCCATCGGGCTGCTGCTCGGGTACCTCCTTGGCGCCCCCGGCCAGGAAGACCCGGGCGGGGCCAGCCCGCCGGACGCGGTCCCGCAGGATCACCCCGTCAGCGTCGACCCAGGTCCTATGCTGCTCACAGCCGCGCCCGCGACGGCGGACGCGCAGCCCGTGGCCACCAAGCCCTCCGGCTCCGGCCTCATCCAGGGCCGGGTCCAGGACGCTGCGGGCGCACCGCTCGCGGGGGTGACCGTGATCGCGTCGCCCCAGTCCGTCGACCCGCGCTGGGCGCCCCGGCCCGGCGGCGCGCCGCCCACGCTCCAGACGCCGGAGGGGGCGGCAGCAGCGGCACACCGCCGCGCCCTGTCCGCCGCCCGCACGAGCCGGCGGGTCAAGACGGACGCTGGGGGCCGCTACCGACTCGATCAGCTCGCAGGGGTGCCGTTCACCGTACAGGCGTGGAAGGTCGGCTACCGGATCGCGGTGGTGTCGGAGAACCGGGGTTGGGGCGTATCGCCCGGCGCCACAGTGAACTTCAAGGCCGAGGCGGTCGTCACGGTCCATATCCAAGTCCGCGGCGTCGATGGGGAGCCGCCGGAGCGAGCCGATATCACCGCCTACCCAAGCGACAAGGCGAAGGGTGGCGGGCGCCGCTCCGGCTGGACCCCCGCGCGGCCCTGGCTGGACTTGGCGCCGGGCTCCTACGAGTTCGAGGCCTCGACAGACGGCGATCGAGCCGCGCGCAGTGCGCGGGTGCCGGTGCTCGTCGAGCAGGGGCGCGCCGGACGCCTGGTCTTGGAACTCGGTGGACGGCCGGGGCTGGTCGGAAGCCTCCGCCTCCGGGAGCCGATCGTGCATCAGCGCACGCGGGTCCACGCCCTGCGCTTGGACGATGGTGAAGAGGCTGAGCCCGCAGCGCTCTTCGATCGCGCGCGGCAGAGGAAGGGACGGAAGAAGCGGAGCCGCCCGGAGCGGGGTCGGCTCAACCGGGAGCGCACGGGCTACACATTCAAGGACCTCGCCCCCGGTCGCTGGCTCGCCGGGGTCAGCCTCGACGGGCGCAGCTGCCAGGCGTGGACGGTCGTGACCATCACGGATCGGCGTGTCGTGCACGACTTCGACATCCCCGCGTTCGATCGGGGGGTCTTCCTCGAAGTTCGAGTCATCAAGCGAGGCGGCGAGCCAATCCCGAAGGTGCAGCTCCAGCATGTGTTTGAAGCACCGCAGATGTCACTGGGTGGCGGCGCCCGCCAGTTCGCGCTGGCGAGTGGTTCGTACCTCATCGAGCGGGAGGTCACCCTGCCGAAGCTGCCTCCCGGGCGTGCGATCGAGCGGCTTCCCGAAGGCACGCACACCCTGACCGTGCACTCGCGCGAGCTTGGCCAGACATCGGTGGTCTTCGATCCAACCCACTCGGGCGTGCTTGAGGTCGTACTTGATGCAACGACGACACTTGCACTGGAACTCAGTGGTCGCGAACGCTTGCCCGCGGGCAGCGTGGTGCACCTGGTCGACGCGCTGCCCAACGAGTCGATGGGATTGCAGGGAACGTCCTCCGAGATCCCCAGCGAGGGTCCGATCACCCTCGAGAAGGCACAGCCCGGCGCGCGGCTGCTCGCATTCATCTCGCACCCGGCGGATGGGCGCCGGCGCGCGGTCCAGATCGTCGTGCCCGTGGAGATCCGGGTAGGGGACGAGCGGCTGGCGGTGGACATTCCGCCGCTGCGGCGGCTGACGATCACGGGGCTTTCCCGTTCCAGCGTCAGCCTGCGCCGGCTCGACCCCGCGGGGAACTGGCTCCAGCAGATCGTGTTCGACAAGCCCGACGCGGCGGGGCGGACGGTGCTTGAGCACGTGCCCGACGGCCGCTATGAGTTCGGCTACACCGTCCCCGGGGAGCGCAAGACGACTTGGCAGCCCGTGGAGGTCCGCGGGAAGGACGTCACAGTCGCAGTTGCGCCCTAGTGACGGCTACGCCAGCTCCGCGCTCTCGAGGACGGCCTCGCCAGCCGCAAGGCTCTCGTCGGCCACGATTTCCAGCGTCTCGATGCGGCCGGCGGCGCGCACGTCATCGTGGAACTCTGGCGCGAGGGCCGCCACGTCGCTCGCGGCCTGTACGCGCACGAGCGAGAGGGGCTTCCCGGGGGAGATCTTGCTCTCGGAGCGCCAGCGGCGGGTGACGGTGAGCACAGCGACGCCGGCGTCCCACGCGGCCGTGGCTGCCTCGGCGTCCTCGGGCGGGGTGGCGGCGGGCCACGGCGCGACGCCGATGGAGCGCACGCCTTCCTGCCCGCGGAAGAGCGTCTGGTGCACGGCCTCGCAGACATGCGGCGTGAACGGCGCGAGCAGGCGCACCACGCCCTGCAGCGCGTCGTAGAGCCCGGCTCGGGCGGCTTCGCGGGCCTCGGCGCCCTCGGGCGTCTCGTCGTAGAGCCGGTTCTTGATCATCTCGAGGTAGTTGTCGCAGAGATCGGCCCAGAAAAAGCGCTCGATGGTCCCCTTCGCGATGCCGAACTCGTAGCGATCGAGGTCGGCGGAGGCGATGCGCACGGTGTCGGCCAGGCGGGCACGGATGGCCGTGTCGATCGGCCGCGGCGCGGCGGTCACGGCCTTGCGATCGAAACCATCCAGGTGGCTCTGCGCCAGCTTGGCGGCGTTCCAGAGCTTCACGCAGAGCCGGCGGCCCTGCTTGAAGTCGTCTTCGTTGTAGAGGTAGTCGTTGCCCAGCGTGGCCGAGAGCGCCCAGTAGCGCGTCGCGTCGGCGCCGTGGGCCTCGATCATCTCGCGCGGGTCGGCGGGGGCGTTGCCCTTCGACTTGCTGATCTTCTTCTTGCCAGGGGCCTGTACGTGGCCCGACACCATGACGTCGTCCCACGGGATGTCCGCGTGGTGGATGTTGGCCTTCACGATCGTGTAGAAGGCCCAGGTACGGATGATGTCGTGGGCCTGGGGCCTCAGCGTCATCGGCCGCAGACCCGCCACCTCGCCAGCGGCCTCGCCCCAGTGCTGGTTGATCGAGGGCGTCTCGCTCGACGTCGCCCACGTGTCCATGACGTCCGTCTCCGGCCGCCAGGCGGTGCCACCGCAGGCGGGGCACGGTTCGGTGATCTCATGTGCGCCGTGATCGAGCACCGGCAGCCAGGCCTCGGGGGCCACGAACACGTGCTCGCAGCCCTCGCAGAACCACACGGGGAAGGGCACGCCGAAGAAGCGCTGGCGCGAGATGCACCAGTCCCAGTCAAGGCCCTCGACCCAGTTCTTGTAGCGCTTGCCCATGTGCTCGGGGAACCAGCGGATGCGCTCACCCAGCGCGAGCAACTCCGCCTTCTTGTCGAGCACCTTCACGAACCACTGGCGGGTCGGCAGGAACTCGATCTCGCGCCCGGTGCGCTCGAACACGTTGACGACGTTTGCGACGTCTTCCTGCTTGAGCAGGAGGCCCGCGTCGTCGAGCCGCTCGAGGATCTTGCGCCGGGCCTGGTTGGCGTAGAGCCCCGCTTCGGGTCCTGCCAACTCCGTCATCGTGCCGTCGCGGCCGATGGCCTGGCGCAGGTCGAGGCCGTGCTTCTGGTACCACTCGACATCCGTCTTGTCGCCGAAGGTGCAGCACATCACCACGCCGGTGCCCTTCTCGGGGTCCACCTTGTCGTCGGCCATGATCTCGACCGTGTAGTCGTTCAGCGGCACCTTGGCCTTCTGCCCCACGAGCTCGGCCGCGCGCGGGTGATCCGGGTGGATGAAGATCGCCACGCAGGCGGGCAGCAGCTCGGGCCGGGTCGTGGCGATCACGATGTGGCCGCCGGCGACCAGCTCGAACTGCAGGTCGTTCATCTTCGTGCGCTTGTCTTTCGACTCGAGCTCGGCCTGCGCCACGGCCGTCTGCGTCTCGGTGTCCCAGAGCGTCGGACTCGTGTGCAGGTAGACCTGATCCTTCGCGTGCGCATCGAGGAAGGCCCGCTGGGAGATCCGGATCGAGCGCTCGTCGATGGTGCTGTAGCGCAGCGACCAGTCGGCCGAGACACCCAGGCTGCGCCAGAGCGCCTCGAACTCGTCCTTGTAGCCCGCACTGGTCTTGCGGCAGAGCTCGACGAACTCCGCGCGCGGCAGGTCGCGGCCGAGGACGCCGTGCTCCCGCTCGGCGAGGCGCTCGGTCGGCAGGCCGTTGTCGTCGAACCCGAAGGGGTAGAAGACGTTCTTGCCGAGCATGCGCTGGTAGCGCGCGATGCACTCCGCCTGCGTGTACGAGAAGACATGGCCGATGTGTAGGGAGCCGGAGACGGTCGGGGGCGGGGTGTCGAGGGAGTAGACCGGTGCACTCGACGCCGGATCGAACGCATGGACCTGCTCCGACTCCCACAGCGCCTGGGCTGCGGGATCGAGGGTCTTCGGGTCGTACTTGCCGTCCAACATGGAATTCGTCTCCGGGCCGCGCATGGTAGTAGCGCGCCCCCGCCGGGACTAGCCGGGGCTCCCCTGAGCCGGTTGGGGAGGTGGGCCCGAGCGCTCGCTAGACAGCGCTGTCGTCCGGCCCCGCCTCGTGTTCGGCGAGCTTGCCCCGCGCCAACAAGCGGGCCCGGATGTCATCGAGCTTCAGCCTCGCCTCGATGCGCCGGCCGTAGGACTCGACGGTGTCCTCGGCATCGAACTCGCAGTTCACCATGTCGCCGATCTGCTTCATCAGGTCCGGGTCGTCGTCGAGGCGGTAGCCCTGGCGGACCATGTAGTAGCCGAGGATCTCCAAGAAGATCCGGCGCGCGAAGTACGAGCACACCCAGTGCATCAAGAAGGTGATGAGCAGCATCAGGACGACGCCGAACGCGAGGTAGGTGCTGATCTCGCCGAGGGCCTCTTGCGGGTTGTTGCCGCCGTGGGCCTTCTGGGCCTGCCGGATCAGCACATAGATGTGCAAGCCGACGCCCACGAGGATAAACACGAACGCGACGATGCGCTCGAGGCGCTGGACGAAGAAGTTCCGGAAGCGCTTGACCTTGTCGGTCGGCAACCCCAGCAGGTCGCGCATCTGGCCCTTCTCGCGCCGCCGGGCCACCGACTTGGCGAGGAAGAACGCCCCGACCAGGATGGCGAGCCAAGCGATGATTTGGCGCTCGAAGTAGTCCATGCGGGTCACGGTAGGGGCCCGATCAGCCCCCCGCAAGCAGGGAGGTGGCGCGGCCATCGCAGCGAGGGGGCTCGGGCCCGGCGCCGGAGTAGGCTGAGGGCCGATGGACGCCCTGCGACTTGAGTTCCGACGGCTGGTACGCGGCTATGCCCGTACGGTCGGCGCTGCCCGCGCGGGCCGCTGGCATCTGGGCATCCTCGTCGCGGCGTGCCTCCTGGCTTTCTTGCATCGGGCCGTGCTGCGATTGCCGTTCTTCGACGCCCTGGATGGGCTGGGCTGGCCCTTGCTGCTCGTGGCGCTGGTCCTGTTCGGCGCGGGCGTCCTGCTGCGGCTTGGCTTCAGCCAGGCGGCTCGGCCGACGGCCCCCGGGCTCGCGCGAACGCTGGACGATCGCTACCACTGGCAGGACGAGACCGACACCGCCGCGTCCGTCGCCCGGGCAAGCCGCCCGGGGCCGCTTGGCGAGCTGATCGTCGCGCAGGTGGGGGGGCGCCTCCGTGAGGTAGAGCCGCGCGACCTTGTGCGCACGGGCCGACCCTGGCGCCGCCTGCGCCTCGCGCTGGTCCTCTTGTTCGTCGCGATCTTCCTCCTGCCGGGGGTCGATGGGCTCTTCGGCTTGCGCGGCGGTGGCACGGACGGCGACGGTGACATGGGCAGCCAGGGCGCCGAGGAACCGCTCGCGGCGCCACGCCCGATGAAGGCCGACTTCTGGATCCAGGGCTTCGTCGAGAATCCCATGCCCGTCGAGCCGCTGCCGGCAGAACCGGACGCCGCTCCGGGACGGGTCGACGTCGCCGCCCCCAAGAAGGGCAAGCGCTGATGCGGGCTGCCGCTGCCCTGCTCTGCGTCCTGCTCGGAGGGCTTGCCCTCGCGCACGCCGAAGATCCGCCGACCCAAGCGCCGGAGGGCGTGGCGTGGTTTACGAGCCTCGCCGAGGCCCGCAAGGTGGGTGAGGCAACGGGACGCCCGATCTTCGTTGCCATGCATGTGCGCCCGGCGGTGGCGTCACCCACGGCGACGGAGCGTACGCGACGTTGGTTGCAGGCGTACACCGACCCGGCCGTGGTGAAGCTCTCGCGTCAGTGCGCGTGTGTCCTGCGGGTCGTCTCCGCGCCCGAGGGCAAGGATCCGGATGTGGACCGCGGCGCGCCGGCAGCCATTCATCTCGTCATCGATGGCAGCAGTCGCGTGCTCGCGCGTCTCGACGCGGATCTGCCGGCGGCGGGAGGTGCGCTGAAGCGCCTGCTCCGTCACGGGCTGCGCAACCATGGCCCCATTCCGCGCGACGCACCGGAGATCGATGCCAAGCGTGTGACGGCGTCGGAGCGTCGGCTCGAGGGTGTCAGTCCGATGCGGCCGGTGAGCGTGCCCGTCGGCGTGCCCGGGGTCCGCGTGCGATTGCGCTGGGAACTGCCCGCACCCAAGCTCGGTGACGAGGCCTCGCAGACCATCAAGGCGCGGGTGCTGATGCGCTGGGACGAGGTGGGGCCGCTGGAGGTCGGAGCGTTGACGTTCGAGGCGGGGCAGGAGATCGACGTCCCTATCGATGTGCGTTTCGACGAGCACGAGGCCTTGGCCGAGCACACCGCGGCGGGGTTGCACCGGCTCGACCTCTACCTCGAGCCCGACGTCGGCTCCTACCCCTTCAGCAAGGGGCCGCTGCACGTGGGGCGCGTCTGGATCGACCTCGGCGACGGCGGTGGCGGGGGCGGCGGTGACAGCCAGACGCCCGAACCCGAGCCCGACCCGAAGAAGGAGGATGACCAGCAGCCGGACCCGACGCCGGACGGCCAACCGGAGCAGCCGCCGGTCGAACCCGAGCAAGCCCGGGACGACGTCGTCGATCCGTTCATCGGCGAAGGGGAGACGGTCAAGAAGGACGACGCCATTGTCGCGGTCGAGGACGAGGACGCGGGGGTCAAGCCGCCGCCGCAGATGCCGCTCGAGAAGGCGCTCCGCGAGTTCGAGAAGAAACGCGAGAAGGCGATCGGCCGCGAAGGCCTTACGCCGAGCGAGCGGGCCTTCCTGCGTCGCTACTTCGAGCTGCTGCGCAAGCATGCGAAGCCGGCAGGGGCCCCGAAGTGAGCGGTGATCACCCGCTCTTGAGCGAGTCGGACCTGCGCCGGCTCGATCGTCTGCGCATCCGCCGTCGTCGCCCCACGCCCACGGGCGAGCCGGGGGATTGGCGGACCGGTCGCGTGGGCAGCGGCGTTCTGTTCGCCGATCACCGCGACTACGTGCCAGGCGATGACCTGCGCTATGTGGACTGGAACGTCTACGCCCGCCTCGGCGATCTCATGGTGAAGCGCTTCGAGGTCGAGGAGAACCTCGAGCTGCTGCTGTGTGTGGACCGCAGTCTCTCGATGGAGGGGGCGAAGTCGCTTGCCGCCCGCCGGCTCGCGGCCGCGCTTGGGTATCTGGCCCTGACGCGCATGGATCGCGTGCGGCTCGCCTGGCTGCCCTCGCTCGGCAGCGCGCCGGTGTCGATCCATCGAGGGCGTGGCCGCACACCTCAGCTGCTCGAGGAACTCGGTGCGGCGTCGCTCGAGGGGACGACAGCGCATGCGCGCAGCATCGCGCGTGTGCTCTCCACCTGCAAGCGGCGCATGATCGCCGTCGTGCTCTCGGACTTCTACGATCCCGAGAATGCCGTGGCCGCGCTGGCGGCCCTGCGCTCGCGGGGCATGGAAGTCGTGGCGGTGCACATGCTCGACGCGGCGGATGTCGCGTTCGAGCTCGGCGCTTCCCTGCTGGCGGTCGACCGCGAGACCGGCATGGAGGTCAAGGTCGACGTCACCGCGTCGCTGCTCGAGAGCCTGCGGGCGTCCTGGCATCGGCGGGCCGACACACTCGAGCGCTGGTGTGTCTCGCGGGAGGTGCTCTACCAGCGCTCCGATGTGGCGCTCGGGCTCTGGGATGTCCTGCAGGAGATGCTCGCGCGCGGGGTCGCGATCGGGGCCGGCTCATGAGCCTGGCCTTTCTGGAGTTCAGCGCGCCCGGCGCGCTGTGGGGGCTGCTCGCGGCCGCGCCCATCCTCGGGTTCCATCTCTACTTCCGCCGCCGCCGTCGCATCCTCGTGCCCTTCGCGCCGCTGCTGGTGGAGAGCGCGGGGCGCGTGCGCAGCGAGGCACGCTTCAAGCGGCTGCGGGAGGCGCTCTCCTTGCTGCTACGCCTCCTGGCGCTTGCTTGCGCGGTCTTTGCCTTGGGCGGTGTGCGCCCCGCCGAGGCGCTGGAGCCGGCGCGCGACCTCTACCTCGTGATCGACACCGACATCACGACCGCGGCGCGGGAGTCAGACGGCGCGCTGCGGGTGGAGCACGCCCGACGACTGGCCATGGGCCTCGTGCGCGCGCAGCCCACGCGGGCCGGTGACCCGAGCCGCCTGGTCGGGCACGTGAGCGTGCTTGCCGCCGGCTACGCGGCCCGGCTGGTCTTGGCGCCGACCGACGATCGGGTGCGTGCGTTGGAGCGTTTGGCCCTGCCCCTGCAGCCCGCGCCCGTACGCGCCGAGCTCGACGGCGCCATCGCCATCGCCGTGGAGGCCGCCGAGCGACGCCCTCGCGCCGCGGTGATCGTGCTCAGCTCCCGGGCCGTGAAGGCGCCGCCCTTGGGGGAGCACGTGGACTGGCAGGTTCTGGGCATCGGCGCGACCCGCGAGGACCAGGGGCTGGTCGATCTCGTCGTCGAGCGAACGGCGGATGGGGCGAGCTTTGGCGTGCGCGCCTCGCTGAAGAACGACGCCGCGGAGCCGCGCACACGCACGCTCATCGTGCGTGTCGGTGAGCAGGAGGTCGCGCGCGAGGAGACTGTCCTCCAGCCTGCCGCGGTCCTCGATGTGACCTTCCAGATCCCGGCGCCTGCGAAGGCAGCCTGGCTCGACATCGGCCTCGAGGGTACGGACGCGTTCCCCGGCAACGATGCGGTGGCCGCGCGCCTGGCCCCCCGCCCCGTGCCCTCCGTGCTGGTCGTGCACGACGGGCGCGTTCGTCCCTACACCGCGGCCGTCGTCGAAGCCCTGGCCGCGGAGGGGCTCATCGACAAGGCGCGCGGCGGCTACGTGGCGGTGGGGGACCTGAGCCGCGCCGGGGACTACGATGTGGTGATCGTCGATGGCGTGCCCCTGCCTGCGGTTGCACTCAAGCCCGGCGCGTATGTCTTCCTCGCACCGCTGGCCGGCGCCCTGCCGTTCGAGCTGGGACCGCGCGTCGAGAAGCCCCTGATCTGGCGCACGGTGCGCGGCCATCCGCTGGTCGAGACGCTGGACCTCCGGCGTGCCTTCGTCATGCGGGGGCAGGGGCTGCGCGGGGCCGGGCTGGTGCCCCTGGCCTTTGCCGAGGACGAGCCCGTCATCGCGGAGGGGGAGCGCGCGGGGGTTCGCTACGTCGTTCTCGGCCTCGACCCCGAGGGATCGGCCCTGCCGCTGCAGTTGGCACTGCCCAGGCTGGTGCGTGGAGCCGTCCAGCGACTGGCGCGGGCACCCCATGTCGCCCTGGCGCCGTTCTATCGGGTCGGGGAGCGCGTGCGACCCGACGGCACGATTCCCGGCGGGCCCGCGGCAGACATCGCGTGGGCCGGCAACGCGCGGGACGTCGTCCTCGCCGAGGTCGGGCAAGGCCGAGCTTCGGGCCGGATCGATCCGCGCGGTCGTGCGTGGCGGGTGCCTGCGGGCGCAACCGGCCGCGTGCGCGTGACGACGGGTGCGGCGGGGCCGACCCCCTGGACCGGCGAGACGGCCTTCGTGGCGCTGGATCCCGCGCAGTCCATCGTGCCCGC
>JAJDEM010000212.1 GCA_029259795.1 Planctomycetota bacterium | reverse complement strand
TCTCCTCCGTGAACGAGACCTTCGAGGCCCTGGCGGCGCACGCCGTAAAGAACCGCGTTGTCCTGATTCCCGAGCCCGTGTGAGCCGCGGGGCCGCCCGCCGGAGAGGAACCGTCCCATGTTTGACTTCAAGAACCATGAGCTCGCCCCGGACCTCCGCTACGAGGGCGTGGACTACGAGCTGAAGCCGGCCCGGGACACATCCGGTGCGACGGTTGACGGGCTGTTCAACGCGTGGATCACGCTCAACAACCCGACGCAGTACAACTCCTACACGACCGACATGGTGAAGGGAGTGATCCTCGGCTTCCGCGCAGCGTCCGAGGATCGCCGGGTCAACGCAGTCATCTTCACGGGCGCCGGCTCGCGGGCCTTCTGCACCGGCGGCAACACGAAGGAGTACGCCGAGTACTACGCGGGCCGTCCGGACGAATACGCCCGCTACATGCGGCTCTTCAACGACATGGTCACGTCCATCCTGATGTGCGACAAGCCGGTCATCTGTCGCGTCAACGGCATGCGCATCGGGGGCGGACAGGAGATTGGGATGGCGTGCGACTTCACCGTCGCCTCCGATCTCGCGCTCTTCGGCCAGGCGGGGCCCAAGCACGGATCCGCACCGGACGGGGGCTCCACGGACTTCCTACCGCTCTTTGTCGGTATCGAGCGCGCCATGGAGAGTTGCACGCTCTGTGAGACTTGGAGCGCCCACAAGGCGCTGCGCCTGGGTCTCGTTACCGAAATCGTGCCCGTCCTGGTGGTGGATGGCACCCTGATCGCAAATCCCATGGTCGTGACGGATCAGTACGCCGACAGCTTCGGGCGCGTCGTGCATGGCGACTTCAAGACGGGCTCCGATCGCGTGGGAGCAAAGGAAACGCTCAAGAGCGGCACGGTCGACCTCAGCCACCTGGACGAGGCCGTGGAGACACTGGCGGCCAAGCTGATCGAGATGATGCCGGGCTGTGTGTCCAAGACCATCAGCTCAATCCGCAAGCACAAGCTCGAGCACTGGGACGCCAACCGCGAGACCAATCGTGCGTGGCTTGCGCTCAACATGATGACGGAGGCCAACGCCGGCTTCCGCGCGTTCAACGAGGGTCCGCGCAGCAATCGCGAGGCCGACTTCATCGGCTTGCGGCAGCGTCTTGCTGAGGGTCAGGCCTGGGGGCCTGAGCTCATCGAGGACATCCTGCCGCGCGAGCAGGAAGGGCCCGTGGCATGAACACCCCGCCCCGCATTCGTGACGTGCAGCGCTCGGATCTCGAGGGGATCGTCGCACTGCACGCTTTGCGTTCGGGTGCAGCCAAGCGCGACTACTGGGCTGCCGTGCTGTCCGAGTATCGGCGCGGCGGCTCGCAATCGGAGCGCGTGGCCCTGGCGGTCTCGGACGAGCGCGATCAGATTGAAGGCTTCCTCTTTGGCGAGATCCGGGCGTGGGAGTTCGGGAGCGAGCGGTGCGGCTGGATTTTCTCCGTTGCCGTTCATCCCCGCTGGGAACGCCTGGGTCTTGCCTCCTTGCTCTGCCGCGAGGCGGAGCAGCGCTTCGCTGCCATGGGGGTCGGTCTTGTTCGCACCATGGTGCGCCGCAACGACGTACCCGTGCTTTCTCTGTTCCGGAGCATGGGGTATGTCGGTGGGCCGTTCAGTGAGCTCGAAAAGCAGCTGCCAGTGGCCCTTGCGAGCGAGGAGGGGGCCGCATGAAGGACGGACACCCGGTTCGAACAACATGGCATGTCGACAGCGGGGTTCTCAGCGTCGAGTTGGACCGCCCGGCCGGGAACATCCTCGACGCGGCCATGGTCGCGTCGCTGCGCCAGGTCCTACGCGAGGAGGCCGCGCGTCCTGAGGTCCGGGCGGTGCTCTTCTCGGGTGTCGGTGATCACTTCTCGTTCGGCGCAAGCGTTGAAGAGCACTTGCCCGCCACGGTGGCGTCCATGCTCGATGGATTTCACGCGCTCTTTCGCGAACTGACCGAACTCCGGCGGCCGTTGCTCGCGGCCGTCCGGGGCCAGTGTCTCGGCGGCGGGCTCGAGTTGGCCTCGTTCTGCCACCGGGTCGTGGCCACACCGACGGCCAAGCTCGGGCAGCCAGAGATCATGCTGGGGGTGTTCGCGCCCGTCGGCTCCTTCGTCTTGCCCCGTCGGATCGGGCAGAGTGCGGCGGACGATCTTCTCCTTACGGGGCGCATCCTCCTCGCCGACGAGGCGTTGGATCTAGGCCTCGTTGACGCGCTGGCCGAAGACCCGGTCGCGGAACTCCTCGCGTGGTCGCGACGGCATCTCGAGACCAAGTCGGCAGCCTCGCTAGGGATCGCGACGACTGCAGCCCGCTACGAGTTCAACGAGGCGTTCCTCGAGCACATCAAGCGGCTCGAGCGCCTCTACCTCGCGGACTTGATGGTGTTGCGGGACGCCGAGGAGGGCATTCGCGCCTTCCTCGAGAAGCGCAGCCCCACATGGAGTCATCAATGATGGCGGCGTGGCGACGGGAACAGAGACGGGAGGATCAGCGATGGTCGTAGCAGAAGGCACGGCTTTGGGAGCGCTCGTGGAGCGCGCCGAGGCGCTCTATCACGACGTTGCTTTCGAGGCGGTGCGGGAGTGGAAGGAGGCGAATCCGGGACGCAAGGCCGTGGGCTGCATGCCCGTCTGGTTCCCGCGAGAGTTGATCCACGCAGCCGGCATGCTGCCGGTGTCCGTCATGGGCGGCGGCGACGACGTCGAGATCATCAAGGGTGACGCGTACTACCAGAGCTACATCTGCCACCTTCCGCGCAGCACGATCGAGATGGCGCTCAACGGCAGCCTCGATGGCCTCGATGCAATGATCTTCCCGAGCATCTGTGATGTGATTCGCAACCTCTCGGGCATGTGGCAGATCATCTTCCCGGATCGTCCGGCGTGGTACTTCGACATGCCGCAGAGCTTCGATGACATCGGGCGGGAGTTCTTCGGCCGCGAGCTGGGGCTGTTGCGTGATGAGTTCTGTGCGCTGACCGGAGCGACCTTCGACGACGACGCGCTGCGGGCGTCGATTGTGCTCTACAACGAGAACCGTCGCCTAGTCGAGCGGCTCTACGAGCGTCGCCGTGAACGACCCTGGCTGTATCCGACGCAGGAGCTCTACGTGATGCTCCGGGCGGGAGACCAGCTCCCGGTCGAGAAGCACAACGAGCTGCTCGAGGAGTATCTGACGTTGGCCGGCGACTCGGGTCGCCACCCGATCGACAACGCGCGCGTGGTGGTCGTCGGTTCGTTCTGTGAGCAACCGCCGCTGAACCTGATCCGGACCATCGAGCGGGCAGGCTGCTACATCGTCGACGACGACTTCTTGCTGGGTAATCGCCTCGTCGCATCCGATGTGCCGACCGAGGGTGATCCGGTGCGCGGGATCGTTGACTCGTTCATCGACGATGCGCGTGAGGCGTCGTTCCTCTTCAAGGAGCACGAGAAGGGCTCCGAGCTCCTTCGGCGGATCGAGGTCGCAAACGCAGAGGGGGTCCTCTTCTGCGCGCCGAGCTTCTGTGATCCGGCTCTGCTCGACCAGCCCATGCTCGTCAAGGCCGTGGAGTCCAAGGGCATCTCGTACACCTGCTTCAAGTACGCCGAGAACACGGGGCAGTTCCAGGTCATCCGTGAGCAGGCGGGCACCTTTGCGGATTCGATCAAGCTTTGGGGGGTCGCATGACAACGAACGCAGGCGTCCAGAAGGACGGGAGCATGGAGCTCCAGAAGGCCATGTTGGCTGATCACTACGGCAAGCTCGCCCGCGCCGAGAGCGAG
>JAJDEM010000211.1 GCA_029259795.1 Planctomycetota bacterium | reverse complement strand
GCCGCCCTGGCCGCCGATCCCCTCGACACGCGCATGCTGGCGGAAGCGCTGGCACGGATCGCTGCGGACGAGGCGCTGCGAGAGGGTCTCGTCGCAGCCGGCCGTGAGCGCCGCGCGGACTACACCTGGGCGGCCACGGCGCGCGCGACGCGGGCGGTCTACGCCGAAGCAGCCGACGCATGATCGCCATCGACGGCTCGCCGCTGAGGCTCGGACCCGAGAGCGTTGCCCGCATGGTGCGCGCGTGGCTTGAGGGCTGGCCGAAGACGCAACCGCACGTGCTGCTCACGCCGGGCTCTACCGCCGTCAAGGCCTCGGCGTTTCGCCGCACGCTCGCCGAGCAGGTCGTGGACGCCGGCGCGAGCCGCCTGCTCTGCCCGTGGATGGCAGTGCCCGATCTCCGCTCGCTGGGCGTTCCCGTCGTGGGCGTGGTGCATGAGCTGCCCTTCGTTCGCCACGGTCCCATCGAGGGTCGCGTGCGCGCTTGGAAGCAGCGCTGGTGGTTGCGCCGCGACCAGGAGCGCTGCGCTGCACTGCTGGTGCCCTCGAGGGCAACCCGCGACGACGTCCTGACCCTGGCACCCGCGCTTGCCGAGCGTCTGGTTGTGGTGCCCCACGGCTTCGACCCCGCCCCCTGGGAGGCCGCGCGGTGCGAGCCCGCCGCGCCGCCGTACGCCGTCATGGTCGGCGTCGGGTCCGGACGTGCCCACGCGCGCAAGAAGGGGCTCGATGTGCTGTTCGAGGCGTGGGGGCAAGCTGCACCCGACGGCTGGCAGCTCGCGTTGGTGGGGGAGCCTGCGCTGCCGGTGCCTGACGGCGTGCGGGTACACCCGGCCCTCCCAGAGGCTGAGCTGCGGCAGCTCGTCGCGGGCGCAGCGCTCCTTGTCTATCCCTCCCGCATGGAGGGCTTTGGCTTCCCGCCGCTCGAGGCCATGGCGGCAGGTGTTCCCGTGCTCACGACGGACGCCGGCTCGATCCCCGAGGTCGTTGGTGACGCTGCGCTGATCGTGCGCGCAGGCGACGCGGCTGCGCTTGCAAGGGGCCTGCGCGAGCTCGCTGGCGACGAGGGGCTCCGCGCCGATCTGCGCGCGCGCGGCGCCGTGCGTGCCCGGGCCTTTCCTGTCGCCGCGTCCGCACAGGCCGTCATCGATGCGTTCACCCGCTTGGGCGTGGCCTCATGACCCGGCACATCGTCGTTGACTGCACGCCGTATGGCGCCGAGCCCTCCGGCGCGCGTCGCAGGGCCGAGGAGCTGCTCCGCCGCTTGCCGGCGCTGCTATCGGAGGACGTCCTCGAGGTGCACTGGGCGCGCGACGGTGGGGGGCCGCCTGCGGATCTCGAGTCCGGCGGGGCACACGCCGCGGACAACCTCGTGCATGCCCATGTGGACGTGTCCTGCCGCGGCGGTGCTCGCCGCTGGTGGCGCCGGGGTCGTGACCTGAAGCAACGCTGGCGCCACGCGCCGTACACGCACCTGGTCACGGATCATGGGCCGATCGTTGCCCCAGACCGCGTGCGCAATCTCGTGACGCTCCACGACCTGCGCTTCCTCCACGGCTATGGCGGCCTCGTGCGCTCGGTCTACGCGCGCACGCTCTACGGGCGTTCCCTTGCCCGCGCCGCCGCCGTGTTGGTGGTGGCGCCCAACATCCGGGAGGAGGCCGTCGCACAGTGGGGGCTTTCGCCCGAGCACTTCGTCGTTGCGCCCAACGCCGTCTCATCGACCCTGCATGCGGAGGAGGGCGTGGAGCGCGCAGGCGTCCTCGTGGTGTCGCGCGACGAGCCGCGCAAGGCGCGTGGCGCCGCGGTGGCAGCAGCTGCTGCGGCGGGCCTCGCCCTGGCCATCGTGGATGCCGAGCGCGACGATGCGGTCCTGCGGCGTCACTACGCCTCGGCGCGCTGGCTGCTCGCCCCCTCGCTGCTCGAGGGCTATGGCATGACGGTGGCCGAGGCGCTGGCCTGCGGCACTCCGGTCATCGCGACCGACCACCCTGCGCACCGCGACATAGCGACGCTTGGCGCCGAGGGCATCGTCTTCGTACCGCCGCCGACTCGCGCGGGCAGCGCTTGGCGGTGGCCCGAGGCTGTTCAGGCGCTCGGCGCGCCGCCGCCTTCACGCGTGGCGCCGCCTCCCCAGTCGTGGGATGAGACGGCCCGCATCGTCGCGGACAGCATCAAGTCGTCGAACGCCGGCTAGGTCTCCGTACCAGCACTGCCCTGACCGCGCGAACGCAACCCGTCGAAACTCACCGTCCCGCCGCCTGGAGCCGGCCGAGCGGAGCGAGGGCGGCTCCAGGCGTACCCCACGCTTCTGGTGCCAGGCGTGCGACGTCAGATGGGACAGCTCATGTCTTGGCCGCAGCACATCGGGGACTTCACCTTCCCGTGACCCTCAGGGCATTGCGACACGTGAACGGTGCTGCCGTCGTCCTTGGTGAGCGTCTCGTGGACGAGCTCGTTGCCGCACGTGCCGCAGGTCATCGTTCCGATGCTCATGTTGCACTTCTCGCACTTGTATTCCGCCATTGGAAAACCTCACTGAGATGGGGCGCCGGCGGCGCCGGGGGGATGGACGTTGGAGCGCTGATCGAGGGCTCAGAATAGCGCACGGGGACACCGAGCGTACGGGAGCCAAGCGTACGGGAGCCAGGGCAAGTTCTCCTCAATAGCTCCGACGTGGCGATGGGTTCGGGAGAGACTGCACGGCCAATCGTCTGACTCTGTCGGCCCCAGGCCTTGTTGGTGGCCGCAGTTCACACACGTGCGCTGTGGTGAGGTCACGTGTGCTCCGTGTTCTCGTACGCGGCGCGCGAGGTGGCTGCCTCGCTCTGCTACGCGCGGAAGGAGTGCGATTACCCAGCCGTCGCGTCGGCAAGTGCAGTCTTGCTGATGTCGAAGTGGCTCGCGTGCCAGGCGACCTGGCCGTCCACGATCCAGAAGGCCTGCGGGGATTCGTGGGGGATGCCGGTGCGCGCCTCGATTTCGTTCGAGAGCGGTCGCTGCTCGCGGACCTCGATCCAACCCGAAGCAACGTCTGTGTGCGCCGCGAGGAACGCATCGACTGCCTTGTAGGCGCTGGCGCTGATGCCGCAGGTCTTGGAGTGCTTGAGGAGCAGGTAGCGGTGGGCCCCGAGGGCTGCCTCAAGATCCACCGAGTCTTGGAGTTGTCGTTCCTTCATGCGCGCCATCGTAGCGAACGGGGCTGTGTCACACGCATCCGGCTCTGGGGGGCATATGTGTGCTTTGACGCGGCGCTCTGGGGGCACGGAGCCGCGTACACACCATGGCATTCGGTGACCGAGTCACCCTCCGGTGCCGAGTCAGGTTGGTACTTCGCCGATTGGCGACACGTTCACGAAGCAGCGAAGAAATCACCTGACTCCCGCAGGGAGGTGGTTGGGAGCTTGTCGCGGTGACGCGTCTCTCCAACCGCAATCGAGTCAGGTACACGCTACGTCGCGAGGTTGGGTCGCTTCGCGGTACCCGGTACGCGGCGCTACTTTGGCGAGAGGCGGGAGTCTTCGACCCGGGTCACACGTCGAAGGCGTGTGCCATTTCGGCTGCGCGTCTCGAGAAGGATCGGGCTTCCGGGGAGGCGCTTTGCGTACCAAGTGTGCTCCCGCCACCCCTCCTCGCTCACCGTGACGTAGTGCCAGCAGTCGAACGTGCCGAGCTCGGTCGTGAGGCGTTCCTCCGTGGTGAGGATGGAACCGCGCCGGTAGGAGACGCCGTCGACCTCGTCCTGCCAGAGCCGGCGGCGACTGGTCGGCGCGAACAGGGGCTCCCGCGCCTCGTCCAGCATGGTGGTCTCCTTCAGGTAGCCGTCATCGTCGACCTCGAGGATGCGCGCCCGGATGTAGACGGTGTTTGCTGTCTCGAGCCGGGTCAGGGTCTCGCGTCCGACCGGACTCCCGCGCCTCAAGGTCTCGACGGTGTAGGGGCGTACGGCGTCGGCTCCTGCGTAGAGCTCGGCGATGGGAGGCTCAGTCGAATTTGGCTCGGATCGGCCGCAGGCAACCGAGAGCAAGGCGAGGGCCGCGCTGGTGAGCGCCGCGGACAGATGAGCGTTCCAACGCATGCGGCTAGGGTCTCGGTTCGAGCCTTAGTCCCCGCCGAACATCTTCATGGCGAGGTAGAAGAGGCCGATGACCACGGCGAGGGCGCCGACCTTCAGGAGGGTGCCGGTCAGGCCGCCCGACGAGTGACCACTGAGCAGAAGCCGGTCGCGACCATCGCGCTCGCG
>JAJDEM010000022.1 GCA_029259795.1 Planctomycetota bacterium | reverse complement strand
CCGCCGGGGAACTCCCACAAGCCCCCAAGCAGGCCACTCGCCGCGCGCCGGGCGATCAGGACCTCCTCGCCTCGCCAAACCAAGCCCGCGGCAATGTCGAAGTGCGGCGTGGGCGCCTTGCGGGGCTTCGTCGGCAGGGCGCTGGGATCGCCTGCGGCCAGGGCCGAGCAGTCCTTGCGCCACGGGCACGCGGGGCAGTCGGGCTTGCGGGGCGCGCAGACCGTCGCGCCGAGTTCCATGACCGCCTGGTTCCAGTCTCCGGCCCGGCGGGGTGCAAGCAGCGCCTGGGCAGCGGCGTCGAGCCGGTGCCGGGTCGCCGCCTTGGTGACGTCGCCGCGCTCGTTCAGGAAGCGTGCCAGCACCCGGATGACGTTGCCATCGACCACGGCCGTCGGCCGGCCGAAGGCGATGCTGGCGACGGCCGCGGCGGTGTAGGCGCCGAAGCCCGGGAGGGCGCGCAGGCCGTCGAGGTCCTGAGGCAGGGTCGTCTCACCCCGTGCGATCAGGCTCTGGGCCGCCCGGTGGAGGAAGCGCGCGCGACGGTAGTAGCCGAGTCCCTCCCAGGCCTTGAGGACCGCCTGCTCGTCTGCAGCCGCAAGGGTCGCGACATCCGGAAACTCATCCAGGAAGACCTGCCAGCGCTCGCGCACGGTCTCGACGCGCGTCTGCTGCAGCATGACCTCCGAGACCCAGATCGCATACGGATCGCGACTGTGCCGCCAGGGGAGGTCCCGCTTGTGAACGCCGTACCAGCGCAGCAGGCGCCTGCGCGCAGCGCGGACATGGTCGGTCGTGGGCAGTCGAGGCGATGCGGCGGTCATGGGGCGCCGCAGGATACTCCGACTACGCCAAGCCACCGGGGCACATCACAGCGAAGGCTGCGCCCCCATCTCGATGCACGCGCGCTCAGTAGCCCGCGACGGGAATCCCGCAGACACCACCGGGGCAGCAGTCCGCGGCACCCGGCACGCCGCACACACCACCGGGGCACGGGTCGCAGAAGAGCTTCTTCAGCGGGTTGCACGCCGGCTTGCAGGCAGGCTTGGCCGCGGCCGTTGTTGCACAAGGCAGCGAAGGAGCAGGCGGGGGGAAGGCCCCGGCCGTGCGCTTGGCGGGAGCAGCGCGGGAGGCACGCCGGACCTCGACCTCGACGGGGCGAACCGGTGCCGTCGTCTCGGCGTAGGTCGCAGGCGCCGCGCCTACCTTGCCGGCGTCGCAGCAACCGCTCGAGCTGCAGCCGGCCAGGGCTACCGCGGTAATGATCAGAGCCAACCCAAGCAGCATGCGCATCGTTCGTCCCTCCCAGGACCCCGGTCTCTCCACGAAGACCGGGGACGCCTGGCCCTGGTGGCCAGCGGCGAGGGGGCAATTGGACGATCCCTGCGTCATGGGTTCTTCACGAAGGTAGGATGTCGCCCCCTCCGGAGACCGGGACATGCGCTGGATCGCCCTATTGGCTGCCTCGGCTGCCCTGCTGACCGCCGCGGTCGCGGGCGCGGAAGAGGACCCGAAATCCAAGCCCAAGCGGGTCCCACCCCCGGCCGGCATCTGGTGGGAGCAGGAGCTGAAGACAGGCCTGGCCCGCGCCGCGCGCGAGGGGCGTCCGATCCTGTTCTGCGTCAACGCGCTCGAGACCGAGAGCGCGAATCAGCAATTGGGGCTCACCACCTACCGCACGGCGCCCTGGGGTCAGGCCACCCGCGGGTACGTGCCGTTCGTGTGCAACCCAGAAGACCACATGACCGCAGGAGCTTGCTCCCGCTACGAGCGGCACGTCTGCAAGGGTCACCAGGACGCCCTCACGTGGTTCCTCAAGCAGTTCGGCGAGAACCTCATCAGTCCGCAGCACGTGATCCTCGAACCCGACGGAGATGTCGCGTGGCGCAAGGAGTACTACACCGGCGTCATCACGCCCGCGCTGCTCGACGGCTACCTCTCCGCCATCGCGCCGCAGATCGCCTACTCCCGCGCCGGCATCGGGCGTGAGAAGCCGATGAAGCAACTCAAGAGCATGGGGCTCGAGACCATCGACGGCTTTGCGAAGACCTGGCTCGCGGGCAGTGACGGCATGGCGGCTGCGGCGCTCGTCAACGTGCTCGACGATTGCTACGACCCCCCGCGACGCCTCGCGCTGATTGCCGCACTGCGTCACACCCACGATCTGCAGGTTCCGGTCATGCGCCTCGCCTCCGAGGAGCGCGTGCTCTACCCGTCGGACGAACCGACCGAGACCGCCGCATGGCTCAAGGCACTGTTCCTGGCCGACCGCAAGACGGGCGTGTGGGCGGCGACGCGCGTGCTGGTCCGCACGGAGGACGAAGGCACGCGGAGCGCGATCCTGCGCATCTGGGCTGCCGGCGACACGACCGCCGAACCCGGCACCGCGACCCCGGGCATCGCCGACCTGCCCGAGCGCGAGCGCCCGTTCGCGTATGAAGCCCTGCTGCTTGCCGGCGACAAGCGCGCCCGCAGGGCCTCCGTTCCCGAGGACTGGACGACAGGCCGCACCCGCGAGATCGCCCGGGCGCGTGCGAAGGCAGGGTTGACCACCAACGCCTCCCAGGTCGACCTCGCAGCCGCCCTCGCCGCCGGTCGCCCGGGTGAGATGCGCGCCGCGTTGCTCGCCGCCTCGCCCGCCTTGGTTCGCAAGCATGCCGATGCGATCGTCGAGGGACTGGCGGCCTGGCCCGCGCAACGGGTCCGCATCGCAGGCGCGCTGGCGCTCCTGAAGACCAAGGACGCCCACGGCGCCGCCGTGCTCGGCGTGTTGCTGCCGGCCCTCGCCGACATCGTGGAGGGCCCCTCCACGCACCGTGCCTTGAAGGCCATCCTGGGTGCGGCGACGCCACGACCCAATGCGTCGGCCGAGGCGTGGCGAACCGCACTGGGCGCGGAGATGAAGGGAGGTGGCAAGTGATGCGCCGCCTGCTGCCCCTGGCCTTGGTCGGGCTCGTGCTCGGTGCCGTGTTCGCCGTCGGCGCCCAAGCGGCCGACAAGCTGCCGGACCTGCGCCGCAAGCTCCTTGAAGCCCAGGGCGATGCGCGCGTGGGTGCCGCCCTCGACAAGCTCACGGCAACCATCGGCAAGAAGGACTTCTTCGCCGACGCCAGCGCCTTCGGCGATTGGCTCGGCACCTTGCCGGATGGCCGGGCCGAACATCCCCTCGTCAAGATGCGCCGCGGCTGGGCCTACGTCTCGGCCAAGCGCGGCGTGGACGCCGTGCCGCTGCTGCGTGATGCCCTCAAGGACAACCCGGGCGACGGCCTCCGGCGCGCATACCTGGGCGAGGCCCTGCGGCAGGCCAAGAGCTACAGCGAAGCGGCCGCGATGCTCACAGCGGCCGTGGAGTGCGGCCACCACGGCAAGCATGTCCACGAGAGTCTGCTCAAGACGATCTTCGACAGCCGCCGCGAGAAGCTCTCCGGCCACGCCGACGACCTGCCGGAATACGTCATGCTCGCCGAGGCCTACCTCGCGGTCCGCTCCGAGCCCGACATCCACTTCGTGCTCGCGCAGTTGCTGCTCGAAGACTTCAACACGTACGAGAAGCCCGAGCGCACCCGCGGGAAGCACTGGGCCCGGGTCGCGGGCAAGCACACGCTGAAGGCGCTCAGGACGGCACCCACGCCCCCCGCCGGAGGCGCACAGCTCGCGCTTGACGCGGCCAAGGCCCTGACGTTCCTCGACAAGGTCGAGTCCGGTGCCACCGACCGCTGGGATTTGCTCGTGCAAGCCCATGCCCAGGGACAGGATCCGACCGGAGGCCCGCCCAAGTTCCCGCAGGTGCTCGTCTATCTGGCGGAGGCGGCGGCGCGGGAGGGGCGCTTCGCGCTCGCCCACGACCTGGCGCAGAAGCGCCTCGAGATCAGCAACAGTCCGCGGGCTCGCCGGGTCCTCGACACCCTGCCCCCGGATCTGGGTGGCGAGGACGAGGAAGACGGCAACTAGGGCGCTACGCCTGCTCGCGTGGGCTAGACGCCTGCGGGGGTGGGCGCGGGCCGCGCCGCGGCCTTCTCGGCCAGGGCAATCGCGGCGAGGTTGATGATCGTCTGGACGCTGGCGGCCTGATACGTGACGACGGCCGGGTGCTTCATCCCGACGAGGATCGGCCCGACGGCCTCGGCGCCGGCCAGATGCTCGAGCAGCTTGTAGCCGATGTTGCCGCTGGCCAGATCCGGGAAGATCAGGACGTTGGCATCGCCATCGATGAGGCTGTGCGGGTAGTAGCGGTTGCCGGCCTCGCGGTCCAAGGCGACGTCCGCGTGCATTTCGCCGTCGATGACGATGTCGGGGCGTTCGGCATGGACCAGCGCCACGGCTTCGCGAGAGCGGCGGGCCGCCGGGTGCTCCACGCTACCGAAGTTGCTGAACGAGAGCATCGCGGCCCGCGGCTCGAAGTCGAAGCCGGCCGCCATGTCGCATGTGGCGATGGCGATGTCGGCCAGCTCACGCGCGGTCGGGTCGGTGTTGACCGAGGTATCGGCAAGGAAGAGCGTCCGACCCTTGAGCACCATGAGGTGCACGGCCGCGGCCTTGCCCCCCTTGCGCGTGCCGACGATGCTGAGCGTGTCGCTCACCGCCTGCGGGTACGAGCGGTTGACACCGGTGATCGTGCAGTCCACCTCGCCCTGTTCGAGCAAGAGCAGCGCGAAGCGTCGATCCGTCTTGGCGAGATGCGCCGCATCGCGGACGTTCACCCCGTGGCGATGGCGAAGCTCGTGGAAGCGCTTCGCGAGGCGCTCGAGGCGCTCGTCCTTGCGGGGATCGACCAGCTCCATCTTCGAGAGATCGACACCGATCGACTCGGCTGTCTCGCGGATACGCGCCTCGTCGCCGACGAGGATGGGCTTGGCGAGCCCCTGCTCCTCCATGGCCGCGGCCGCGCGCTGGGCGCGGGCCTCCTCGCCCTCGGCGAAGGCCACCTTGGCCCCAATGCGCTTGGCGCGCTCTTCCACGGCCGACATGACGGAGTGGCTGCCGCCGAGGTACTTCTCGAGATCGCGACGGTACACCTCGATGTCGAAGTCCTTGATCCCTGCGACGCCATCATCGACGGCCGCCTGGGCAACCGCCGGCGCGACGCTGAGCAGGACCCGGTGATCGAACGGCTTCGGGATCAGGTACTCGCGGCCGAAGCGCAGCTGCTTGCCACCGTAGGCCTCGATCACGGTGTCCGGCACCTCTTCCTTGGCGAGGTCGGCGAGCGCGCGCGCGCAGGCGATCTTCATGTTGTCGGTGATGGCGCTGGACCGCACATCCAGCGCACCGCGGAAGATGAACGGGAAGCACAGGACGTTGTTGACCTGGTTGGGGTAGTCGCTCCGGCCCGTAGCCATGATGACGTCATCGCGTGCGGCGACGGCATCGGGGTAGGTGATCTCCGGATCGGGGTTCGCCATGGCGAAGACGATCGGGTTGTCCGCCATCGAACGAACCATGTCCTGGCTGACGACATCCGGCCCGGACACGCCGAGGAACAAGTCACACCCAACCATCGCGTCGGCGAGGGAGCGGGCCTCGGAGTGGACCGCGATCTTCACCTTCAGCGGGTGCATGTCGGGCTCGCGACCGTGATAGATCACCCCCGTGCGGTCGCAGAAGATCACGTTCTCGCGCGACACGCCCATCTCGATGAACATGTCGATGCAGGCAATGCCTGCGGCGCCGGCGCCCGAGACGACGACCTTCAGGGTGTCGAGGTTCTTGCCCGCGATCTCGCATGCGTTCAGCAGGGCAGCCGCCGAGATGATCGCGGTGCCGTGCTGGTCGTCGTGGAAGACCGGGATGTCCAGGTCGGCCTTCAGACGCTGCTCGATCTCGAAGCAATCCGGCGCACCGACGTCCTCGATGTTGATCCCGCCGAAAGTCGGCGAGATCAGGCGCACTGTCTCGATGAACTTCTCCTTGTCCGTCGTGTCGACCTCGATATCGAAGACATCGATGCCGGCGAACTTCTTGAACAGGACGGCCTTGCCCTCCATGACCGGCTTGCCGGCCAGGGCGCCGATGTTGCCAAGGCCGAGGACCGCCGTGCCGTTCGTGATGACGGCCACGAGATTGCCCCGATTGGTCCAGCGATAGGCGTTCTCGGGGTTCTCCTCGATCTTGAGGCAGGGAATCGCCACGCCGGGGGTGTACGCGAGGGAGAGGTCGTGCTGGGTCGCGACAGGCTTGGTCGAGACGACCTCGGTCTTCCCAGGCTTCGGAAACTCGTGGTAGGCGAGCGTCTCGCGCTCCAGTGCCGATTTCGGGTTCTTCATGGGGTCTCCGCTGCCTCTGCCATCCGGGATTTGGAGCGATCGGAAGCGATACGCTACCTGTGCGCTGGGCCCCTGCCGAACCGGATCCCGGACAATCCGCCGGGAAGAGTGCCGCGCCCCTGCTGGCCCCCGTCCGAGGGCCTGCCTATCTTCCGGTCACGCCTGAGGAAGGACGATCCATGCCCATTGACGCCAGCCATCATTTCCTGAGGGTCGTCGAGGCTGCGGCCATCGCCGCCGGCCGCACGACGGGCAACGGAGATCGCAAGCGTAGCGACCATGTCGCTGTCGAGGCCATGCGCGACGTGCTCGGCAACGTCCCCATCCGAGGCAAGATCGTCATCGGCGAGGGCGAGCGCGACGAGGCCCCCATGCTCCACATTGGCGAGGAAGTCGGCCAGTGGGAGGCCGCCCAGCCGCGCGTGGACATTGCCGTCGACCCGCTGGAGGGAACCAACCTCTGCGCCAGCGGCGCGCCGGGCTCGATCGCCGTACTGGCAGCCTCCGAGGAGGGCGGCCTGCTCCATGCCCCCGACTGCTACATGCAGAAGCTCGTCGTGGGGCCCCGCAGCCGAGGCCGCGTCGACCTGGACGCGCCGGTCGCAGAGAACCTCGAGAACATCGCTGACAGCCTCGACCGTGAGGTCGCCGACCTCCTGATCGTGGTGATGGACCGCCCCCGCCACCACAAGCTGATCGGTGAGATCCGCGAGGCCGGTGCGCGCATCCAGTTGATCACGGATGGCGACCTGTCCCCGGGCGTGAGTGCATGCATCACCGGCACGGCCGTCCACGCCGTCATGGGCATCGGCGCCGCACCCGAGGGCGTGATCACCGCCGCTGCCGTGCGCTGCCTGGGCGGCGAGATGCAAGGACGGCTCGTCGAGGCCAACCCGACCGACAAGGCGCGCGCTGCGAAGATGGGCATCACGGACTTCGATCAGCGCTGGACCGAGCTCACGCTCGCCCCCGGGAACGACTTGACCTACGCCGCAACCGGCGTGACGGATGGCGAGCTCCTGCGCGGGGTCACCTTCTTCGGGGACGGCTGCCGCACCCAGAGCCTGGTGATGGGCCTCGAGCAACCGCGACGCGTGCGCTTCGTCGACACGATCCACGTCAACGACACACCGGGCCTCGAAGTGCGAATCTAGTGTGGCGGGTCGCACGTTCCATGGCATGAGTCCGTGCTGCGTCGTGGGCTGGGGCCGACCGAGAGAGCCTGTTCCCCGAGCCTGCTTTCGTAGCGCCCAGGGCGTTACTCGCGCGCGCCCAGGGTGAGCGCGATCTCCATTTCGGCGCCTGCGCGGCGGATCGTGAGGGTCAGGCTGTCCCCAGACCACTTGCCGCGGAGGAGGGCCCGAACGTCATCCGGGGTCTTGGTGGACTGACCGTCGATCTGGGTGATTTCGTCGCCCGCCTGGAGCCCGGCCTTCTCGGCGGCGTGCCCCTTCTCGATCTTCTCGAGCAGGGTGCTGGGCTTGCCGTCGACGAGCTTCCAGCGGATGCCGAAGAACGGCGGTCGGAAGTTGCGGCCCCGCTTGAGCTCCCCGAGCACCGGCTCGATGAGCGGCCACGGCACGATGAAGCCAATGCCGGAGTTGCGCCCGTGCTGGGTGACCGACCAGATGGTGGTGATGCCCAGGAGTCGCCCGCGCAGGTCGACGGCCGCGCCGCCGGCGTTGGCGTCGGTGAGTCCCGCGTCCGACTGCCACTGAAGGGCCCAGGGGTGAGGTCCGTTCGGGGCGTGCTCCTTCGAGAGCACGCCGATGGTGAGCAGGGGATCGTCGAGGCGGGCCGCGCCGAAGGGGTTGCCGATGCTGAGGACGAAGCGACCCGGCTGCAGCTCCGAGCTCGGCGCCGGCTGCGCCACCTCCAAGCTCGTCACCGTGCCGGCCGACGCCTCGGTGGCGCCGTCTTGGACCTTGGCCTTGATGAGCGCGATGCCGAGTCCCTCGTGCCGGGCGCACACCGTGCCTTCGACGGCGCGCCCATCCGCGAGATGCACGAGGATGCTCTTGATGGAGTCGATGCCTGCCTTCACGCGGGCGTTCTCGGGGAGACGCGGGCCCAGGCCCGGAATCACGAGTCCGGTGAGGTTGGCGAGATTGTAGAGACTCGTGAGCACATAGCCGTCGCGGCTGATCAGGACGCCACTCACGGGGCCGAGGTAGCGCGGGACATTGACCATGCCGCCCTTGCCGCCGGGCTCAGCGAGGCTGAGCTGCTTGCTGCGCTTGATCTCGAGGCTGACGACGGCACGGTAGGCCCGGCGCGCCGTGTGGTGGAAGACCGTCGAGAGCGCGGCCGACTCCCCGCGCTTGGGATCCGGCTTCTTGCCTTCGGGGAACAGCTCCGCCGCCTCCGGCAGGTCCGCGTAGAAGTTCCGCAGCCGTGCGACCGGGACGACCTTGCCGAGGTAGGCATAGGCAAACTGGGGGTCGCTGGGCAGCATCGGCTTGCCCGTGCTGTCCTTGCCGCTCAGCCCGACGGCGCTCGAGATCGTGCCCACAAGGTGGCCATGAATGTCGACAAGCGGTCCCCCGTTGACGCCCTGGTTCACGGCGGCGCTTGTGTAGATGCTCTCGTAGCGCGAGGCCTTGACGTTCTTGCCGGGCGTCAGGGATGCAACGACGCCAGCTGTCAGCGTGGGCGGCGCCTCCGCAGCAAGTCCGAACGAGTTGCCCACAGCGAAGGTCCAGTCCCCCACCCGCAGGTCGTCGCTATTGCCCGCCGTGACGAACTTCAAGCCGGACGGAGGCTTCTCGATGCGGAGCAACGATGAGTCCATCTCGCGGTCCCGGCGGATCACGCGCGCCTTGTAGCTGCGAAAGCCCTTGCCCTTGAGATTCGGCAGGCGGATCTCGACCTCGTCGGACCAGACGGCTTTCGCCCCCTTGACGCCGCGCGGCTTGTCGCTGTGGATGCCGACGTCACCGTCAGAGAGCACGAGCCCCTTGCGCGACATGATCACGCCGGAGGAGCCGCCGATGATGAGCTTCTTCCCTACCCCCCACGGCAGGCACACGCACGTTGCCGGGGTGGCCTTCTCGATGGCCTTCTCGAACTCGCTCTCCACCCTGCTGATGCTGCCCTTCGCTTGTGCCGGGGTGCCCCCGCTGGCCAGCAGCAAGAGCGCAAGGCAGGGCATGACGACTGCGAAGAGGCGGTAGCCGGGAACACGCGCGAACGGCGCCGGTCGGCTCATCGGCCGCGATCCGCGAGGACCACCTTGAAGTAGTGCGTCCGCTTGCCGCGCTTGTACCTGATCCGGATCTCCTGCAGGGCTGGCAGCAGGGACAGGTGCTCGCGCAGGTCGCTGGCGGTGTAGACCCGCTTGAGACTGCCCTTCACGCTGAGCGAGAGGATGACGTCGCCGACCTTGGGCGATGTGGCGCTCGCGTTGCGACCCTGCAACGGGCTGCGTCGATTGATGGCCGTGATCTTCGCGCCGACCGACTTGCCGTTCTTGTCCTTCGCGGTCTCGGCGTCGACCCCGAGGTAGCCCGCCTCGGCATCGCCGTCGCCGACGAGGCGCTTGAGGTGGGCCTCGACCTGGTGGACCGGGAGGGAGAAGGCGGCGCCTGTGCTGGTCGGCCGCGCACCGCGCAGCGCGGGATTCATGGCGATCTTGCCGTTGATCCCGATGAACTTGCCCTTGAGATCCCACAGCGGGCCGCCGGAGTTGCCCGGGTTCACCTCCGCGTCGTGCTGGATCGCACCCACGTACTGGTACTGCCCGCCGAGGAACCGGTCGAGCCCCGAGATCACGCCGAGCGTCGTCACGCAGCGGCCGTCCTGGCCGAGACCGAACGGGCTGCCGGTGGCAATGACCCACGTACCCGCCTTGAGGCCCCGCTCGCTGTTGCGGGCCGCGACGGGCACGCCGCGAAACGCCACCCGCTTGGGCTTCGCCTTGAAGCGAAGAAGGGCGATGTCGTACTCGGGGATGGAGTCGTGCAGTTCGACATCCCGCACGACGGCATCGTGGGTCACGACCTGGAGTTCATGGTGGCGCGCGGTCACGTGGACGTTCGTCAGGATCCAGAGCTTGCTGCGGTACTTGATGATGACGCCGGAGCCGGTGCCGGCCGTCATCAGGATCGGCTCGGCCTTGGGGGCCGGCCGCCGGCGCTGGAGGTTGAGGACCGCCACGGAGTTGATCCGGACCTTGGCGACGGACTTCATCAGCCCGGCTTCGATGCCCTCGGCCCGCTCCAAGGCCTCCTCGTACTCCTCCGCTGAAACGCTCGCACCAGCGGCCGGCGCGTCGGCGACCTTCGGCGGCGGCGTCTCGTCCGCAGAGGCTCGGGCGCCGAGGAGAACGAGACCTGCGAGCAGCAGACAGGAGGTGCCGAGAACGATCCGCCGCGAAGCCATGCGCATGGGTCGATTATCCCCGGCCGAGGGGAGCGGTCAAACGCCCCCTTGGCTGGGCTTCACGGTCTGATGAAGTACGCCGCCCACGCCGCCGTCTCCCGGAGGGTGAACCAGGGCTTGGAAAGCAGCCGCTTGGGCTCGACCGCAGGGACGGTGAACACTCGGAGCCCCGCCTTGCGGCTGGTCATCTGGATGCGGGCGAGGTGGTAGTCGTGACTCACCATCAGCACAGAGCCCCAGCCATGGACCTCTGCGAGCCGGCGAACGCTCTCGATCGAGGCCTCGGTGTTGCGTCCGGCCTCATCGAAGATGAGCGCGCTGGCTGGTACGCCGGCGGCCAGCGCGATGTTCGCCATGCACTGGGGCTCGCTGAGCGGCATCGTCGGGTTCCGGCCGCCGGAGAGCACAAGCCTCCCAACGAGCCCTCGCTCGTAGAGCGCGCAGGCGGTGAGGGTCCGGTCCCGGAGTACCTGGCTCGGCTCCCCGTTCGCCCGCACGGCTGCACCGAACACAACCGCCGCATCGGCTGGGCGGGCGTAGCTCGTGGCACCGAAGAGCACCAGGTGAAGCACGAGCCCGACGCCCGCAAGCCAGAGCGGCGCCGTCCGATCCAGGACCTGCACCCAAAGCGCACGACGCGTCCCACCACCGGCGCGCCACGGATCGGGCCGCGCCACCACGGCCCAGCCCACCAGGAGCGCGGCGAGGAACAGGCTCAAGGGAATGGGAAGGGAGGAAGTGATGCGTCCGACGGCAAGCAATCGATAGAAGACGAACGCATCCGCCAAACAAGCCACCCCGAGCAACAGGGCCACACCCCGAACGAACAGATCCAACAGGGGGTGACGACCCCGGAGAAAGAACACGCCTACGGCAAAGAGAATGGCCAAGCAGTGCACGAGTCCGGTAGGCAGCGCCCCCCCCTGCACCCACAACCACGTGGCATCCCACCGTGCGGAAAACAATGCGAGAAGAAGGTTCGCAAGCGCGAAGAGCGCGAGCGCCTTGGCACCGGCATCGAGTAACGCTCGTAGCCACGAACGAATCAGCGACGTTTTCACCAGTACTG
This sequence comes from Planctomycetota bacterium, assembly GCA_029259795.1. GTDB lineage: Bacteria > Planctomycetota > PLA2 > PLA2 > JAEUHO01 > JAHEIK01. The sequence continues at coordinate 9,606 of JAJDEM010000022.1, read as the reverse complement.
AATTGGATCGTCTGCGGGGGGCGCGTCCTTGAGCGCCGGCGACGCGCGAGGCTTCGTCGGCACTACGGTCGCGGCCCAAGGCGAGGGCGCCGGCTGCGAGCCCCGCCGCGACGACCCCCCCCCGGCCCACGAAAAAAGCCGCCGGCGCGTGGTGCGCGCCGACGGCTTCAGGATGGTGACCCCTACGGGAATCGAACCCGTGTTTCAGCCTTGAGAGGGCCGTGTCCTAGACCGCTAGACGAAGGGGCCGATCGAAAATGTGGCTGAGGAGGTAGGACTCGAACCTACGACTTCCGGAACCAGAATCCGGCGTTCTACCAACTGAACTACTCCTCAAGGAGTACCGCTGGGGACGCCCCCGGCAGGCGAAAACAGTACCTCCGGGCCCCCACCGGTCAAGGACACTCGGAGGGGCAGCCCCACGGAATCCGGCCCTGCACGAATTTCCCGTTGGCCAGACGCCCGGCTCACGACGGTTAGGGGTAGAGGAGCGCACGCGCCGTGGACGCACAGCAGCAGCATCTGGAAGCCCTGGTCCGCCGGTGCGGCCGATCGGCGTGGACCGTCGCCTGGAGCCTGCTGCGCGATCGCGACGAGGCGCATGACGCTGTCCAGCAGGCGTTTCTCGTCGCAGCGCGCAAGCTCGACCAGCTCCCGCACGACGATCCGTGGCCGTGGTTCGCTGTCGTGGTGGCCCACGAGGCCCGCAACCTGCGCCGCAAACGCCGTCCGCTGACGAACTCGCTCCCGGAGACCGCTGCCATGAGCCCGCGTGAGCCTGCCGTCACCATCACCGACCCGAGCAGCGCCGCGGAGCAGCGCGACGATGTCCGCCACCTCCAACGCGCTCTGGACCGTCTACCCGCCGACGAGCGCGATGCCATCGCCCTGACCCACCTCGCGGGCATGACCCATGCGCTGGCGGCCGAAGCCCTCGATGTGCCGCGCCAGACGGTGAGCGCCCGTGTGCAGCGCGGCCTGGGTGAACTGAGCCGGCATCTCGATCGCAAGCCCAGCGCGGTCTCCGGGGCGCTGGCTCTTGTTCCGATCATCCCCCCCACGGCTGGCTGGGACGCCGCGCTCAGCGTGTGGTCCCAGGCTGCCTTGGCCCAAACAGCCGTCGCCGCGGCCGGCACCAGCGCTGCGGCAGCCAAGACCGTCCTCGGAGGCCTCTCCCTCATGTCGTCCAAGACCCTGCTCATCCTCTCCGTCTCGGCAGCCATCGGCATGGGCTTCCTGGGCGGCCATCTCACGACCACGTACCTGCTCGCGAATCACCATCCCGATGGGGAGTCCGGCGCCTCCAAGGCCGACGTTGCTCTTGCCCCACAAGGCGCTGATGCCCCTGGCACGGGCTCCCCATCGCTCGACACGCCGCACGCCCGCGAGGGCACCATGGAGCGGCTGCACCGCGAGAACGCCGAGCTGCGGCGCTCCCTCGCCGAGGCGACCAGCGCGCAGCGCGACCTGGCCGCGCGCCTCACCAAGCACATCGCCCCGACGGGCCCCACCTTCACGTTCGGCGCCCTCGGCAGCCTGCCGGCAATCCACGAGGCCAACTGGCGCGAGATGGCCCAGTCGTCCGTCGTCGTCTCCGGCGGCGTCCACGAGATCCTGAGGAAGAAGGAAGCGGGCGAGGCCGTGCCGAAGGAGGTCTACCTCCGGCTGCAGGAGAACGTGGAGCGGATGCGCAAGTACGAGTACCGCACCGTCGGCAAGATGCCCACGGCCGCCAAGCACAACGGCGAGATCACCCACCCCATCACGGTCACGAACCTCTTCGCCGCCATCCTCGAGGAGGCGAACGTACCCCTCAGCCCGGAGCAGGTGAAGCGCATCGCCGCGCTCGGCCTTGGGTTCGAGCGGGACTTCGCCAGCCAGCGGGAGCGCCACGGCGCCGACACCCCACGGGTCAAGCGCATGCTGGCCGAGTATCGCCTGAAGGGGCGCTTCACGGACGACGTCGTTGCGCTACTGACCGGCGAGCAGCAGGCCGCCGTGTTCGACCCCGAGACGCATGGCCTGGCGGGTCTCGACATGCTGAGCCCCACGCTCATGATCCTGCACACGTCCCCGCTGCTGACCGGCACCTCCGTCGATGAGATCGCCGGCAAACTGCGTGGCATCCTGGTCAAGAAGCTCGCACTCCCCGCCGAGGAGGCGCAGCGCCTCGAGGGCTCGCTCGACGGCTGGAAGACCGACGTCCGCGACCTGCTCGAGCGCGTCCCCGCCACCCGGCTGCGGCACTTCACCTACGCCCAGGGCATTCTCGCCGGGGAAGCCTCCGTCCGGCTGACCACGCGTCTGCTCGCGGAACTGAAGCTGAGCGAAGAAGCGCGCCATGCGCTGCTCGACGACTATGCGATCTACGTGCCGCGGATCGTCGCCAAGGCAGGGTGAGACCGCGGCGTCTGGACTGCAGCAACTGGACTGCCGCAACTGGACTGCCGCAACTGGACTGCTGCAACTGGACTGCAGCAACTGGACTGCCGCTATAGGTGCAGCTCGGGCAGGGGCTCGCCCTTGAGCACCCGGGTGCCCAAGGGGGCCACGGCGATCAAGTGGACCGTCCGCCCGCCGCCCTGCAGCTTGTGCGGCACGAGCCGCAGCAGGCCCGCGTCATACGCCGTACGCAGCCAGCGCTCGGCGCCCGTGGTGCCCAGGTGCTTCAGCGCGCCGTAGGTCTCGCCGCGACCCAGGCGGGTGTTGCTGATCTTCTCCGAGCGTGAGCCTGCCAGATGCAGAGCGAGCTTGCCGAAGCCGTAGCTCTTGTCGAACGCCCGCACGGCGCGAATCACATCCAGGATGGTCTCCCGCTCGCGATCGCCGGTGGGCATGGCGACCGCCCCCCGCGTCGACCCCCCTGTGCAGCGATCGCAGCTGCCGCACGAGCCGGCCTCCTCCAGGCCAAAGCAGCCGAGGAGGAAGCGCACCCGACAGCCGGGTGTCGCGGTGTAGCCGATCATCTCGTCGAGGCGGTCCTCCTCGCGCGCACGCTTGGCCTCGAGCCCAGCGAAGTCGACCTTGGACAGCGCGTCGTCCGGAAGACCGCCGCGCACCTCCGTCGCCCTCCCCCGGAAGGCCGGCAGGTAGTGGATGCGCCCGAGCTCATGCAGGCGCGTCAACCCGCGGCGCACGGTCTCGGGCGTCACGCCGCGCTCCGCCGCAAGCGCTTGGGCGTCGAGCGAGCTCGCCCGATCGACGCCAAAGCGGGTCACCAGATGGGCGAACATCCGACCGAGACCCGGCGGCAGGGGCGCCTCCGAGAACAGGTCGCCCTCGGACGCCAGCACCGTGACCTGGGCGAGATTCTCGCCCCGCGCCCCGCGCTTCACCACGGCAGCGCGGTCGAGCACCGCCAGGGCTGCGGTCACCGCCCGCCCGCTGGCGCGGATGTGCAACCGGGCGGCGATGTCATCGGCCGTGAGCTCCAAGCGCCCCTCACCGAGCGACTGCAGGACGTTGAAGACCTCGGTGACCATCTCCCGTGAGGGGTTGCTCGACTCGATGAAGAAGCGCTGGATGTGCAAGTCGGCCGGGTCGAAGAAGAGCACGCAGTCGGCGTCCTCTCCGTCGCGGCCTGCACGGCCGGTCTCCTGCACATAGGCCTCGATGGTCCGCGGAATCTCGCAGTGCACGACCCGGCGGATGTCGGCACGGTCCACACCCATGCCGAACGCGTTGGTGGCGACCATGAGTTCGCACTCCCCCGAGAGGAAGGTGTCCTGTCCGCGCTGACGCTCCTCGGGCGGAAGCCCCGCGTGGTAGCGCCGCGCGTCGTGGCCCTCGCCCTTGAGCCAGGTGAAGACGCGGTCGACCTCCTTGCGCGTGGCGCAGTAGATGAGCGTTGCGCCACCCTCTTGGAGGAGGCTGGAGAGTGCCCGGTCCTTCGCGTCCTTGCCGCGGGTCCGTACGACGTCGTAGGCCAGGTTCGGACGCACGATGCCACGGATGAAGCGCGCGGGCTCGCGCAGGGACAACTGCACGACCACGTCGTCTTGCACCTCGGGCGGTGCGGTCGCTGTCAGCGCGAGGACCTGGGGCGAGCCGAGGCTCGCGAGCGCCGCGCCGAGGCGTCGGTAGTCCGGCCGGAAGTCATGCCCCCATTGACTGATGCAGTGCGCCTCGTCGACGGCGACGAGCCCGATTCCCACGGCGGCGATGCGGCGACGGAAGCGTTCGTTGCGGAAGCGCTCCGGCGCGACGAAGAGCAGCTTGAGCTCCCCGGACGCGGCGCGATCCATCGCGGCTTCCTGGTCTTCGACCGGAACCGACGAGTTGATCTCGGCGGCTTCGACCCCATGGCGCCGCAGGGAGTCCACCTGATCCTGCATCAGGGAGATCAGGGGACTGACCACGAGGGTGACGCCAGCGCGCAGCAGCGCGGGGAGTTGGTAGCAGAGACTCTTGCCGGCGCCGGTGGGCATCACGCAGAGCACGTCCTGCCCGGCGAGGACGGCCGCCACGACCTCCTCTTGCCCCTCGCGGAACTCGTCGTGACCGAAGGTCTCACGCAAGGCCTCGAAGGCTTCAGGCGGAGCGGCTTCCGGGTCGGGGACGGGCGAGATCACGCCGTGAGAGTACGCGCCCCCCAGGACGCGCTCGCAGGCCGGATGCCTGGGCTGTTTGCGCTCGAGATCGAGATTCAGCTCGATGTACCGGATCGGGCGGACCGTCTGCTCGACGCCCTGCTCGTCCTTGATCACGACCTCCATTGCCATGCGCATCTTGAGCGCATGGGCGTAGGCCCTGCGCACGCTGTGCGTCTGACTCGCGCGCTGGGTCCCGCTGCCCGTCGTGTGCAGGGACACCAGGGTCGGATCGATGTCCCCGAACAGCTTGCCGAGGTTCATGCCCTGGCGCGGGGCCGTCGGGGACATCGGGTTCGTTCATGGCAGCGCGTCATCCTGCAGGCGCAGCCCTGCTCCCCGGCCCCGTCTCCCGGCTGTCTCCTGAACCCGCGACCCCCGGTTCCCGTTACCCTCGGCATCCCGTCGCAGGGAGGCAGTGTGACAACGTCCCCGGCAGTCCTGACCCGCTGGATCCTCGTTGCTGGGCTCGCGCTGCTGGGTGCTTCGGCCGAGATTGCCGAGGCCGCCGACGACTTGAGCATGGCCGGCGTGGTCCTGGATGACGCCGGCAAGCCCGTGCCCTCGTATGTGGTCCGTGCGACGCCCCCCGCCGGCGTCAGGCGCTACGGCACCGATGTGCCCTACGCGATCACCGACGCCAAGGGTCGCTTCACGATCGAGTACCTGGTCCCGGGCCGCTACCGCCTCTTCGCCGGCGACTCGGAGACGCACGCGAAGATGGACCCGCTCGACGCGCGAGCCGGACAGCAGGATGTGACGATCCGCGTCACTCGCTACCGCACCATCGAGGGCGTCGCGAACGACGCCCACGGCAAGCCCTTGGCTCACATGGACGTCCGGGTGGGGCGCCGCCCCGTGTACGAGGGAGGCCATGCCGTGGGCGAGACGCGTGGCCGGGAGGCCCTTACGCGTACGACGAAGACCGACGCCGAGGGACGCTTTCGCATCGAACGCTATCCCTCGACCGAACCCGTCGAGATCCGGGTCACGCTGCCGAAGGGGCCGGGAGCGCGTCTCGGGCCGCTGGTCGTCGCAGGTATCGTTCCAGGCAAGCAGTCGCTTGTACTCGGCGCGAAGTCAGCGCTGTCCATCACGGGCACGGTGTTGGGGAAGGGCGGTGTACCCGTCGAAGGTGCACGGATCCAATCGACGGTGGATGGTCGCCGCAGCGGGCCCAGCACCGCGACAGACGAGCACGGAGGGTTCGTTCTGAGTCCCTTCGTCGAGGGCGCGAAGGTCCGACTCCGAGTCACCGCCGCCGCCAGCGCGGACGCAATCTGGCTGCCCGCCAAGCCCGTCGAAGTCCTCAGCGGGGCCAAGGGTGTCGCCTTCACCCTGAACCCGGGTCATGTGCTCCGCGGCGAGGTCACAGGCGTCAAAGCCAGCGACCTGCGCGGCTACGAGATCTACGCACCGGGCTACCACAGCATGGCCAAGCCGCACGTGTTCAATGGCGCGAGCACGGCGTTCACGCTTGGCCCGCTCCCGGCGGGCCACTTGGACCTGCGCATTCGGCGCGGACGTCGCAGCAAGCAACCGCTGACACTCACCGGCCCCCGCAAGCGCCGCACCCCGGTGCCCTGCCCGGGCGAGCCGGTCACCCTCGAGATGGCCGTCGCCCACAACCTCCCGGGTCGCATCGCGGCTCCGGCAGGCGTAGGGCAGATCCGGGTGACGTTCTACGACGCCTGGGGACGGCAGCAGTCGGCCGACCACGCCCTGCGTGCAGGGCAGTCGTTCGAGCTCCGCGGCGTGCCCGCGGGGCCAGGCCAGTTGTTCGCGCGGTCTGAAGACGGGCGATTCATGGCCTTGCTCGAGGGCGTCAGCCCGACGGATGAGGATGTGACCCTCACGATGGTCAGCGCAACGTCGATCGTCGGGCACATCGAGAACCTGCCAAGCGAGGTGCGCATCGGAAGCGTCACGGCGCGGCGCGGGAAGCTCCGCTACACCGCGCGGCTCGCAGCAGACGGAAGCTTCGAAACCCCTGCGCTCCCGCCGGGCCTCTGGAACCTCGAGTTCGATGTGGGCATTCCACTTGGCGGCATTGTCCCCACCTTGCACGACGTCGAGGCCGGGACCGGCGACGCCGTCGCCACATGGAACGCGGACTGATGCGGCCCCGGCGAGCGATCACACTCCTGCTGCTGCTCCTGGCCCTCGGCGCGCCAGCGCTCACGGCGACGGCGGGCGATGGGCCCCTCACGATCACGGGAACGGTCATCGACGAGAACGGCCGGCCCGTCGCGGACTACACGCTCTGGGCCATCCCGCCGCGCGACGCGCCGCGCGAGTTCCGCCACCGGCGCCACGGCACGGTGACGGACGCCAACGGCTCGTTCCGCCTCGAGAGGCTGATCGCCGGTACCTACACGCTGCACGGAGACGAGTCCTCGACCCACGCGCGCATCGCCCGCATCACGGCCGTCGCCGGCGGCGACGCCGTAACGATCTCCACCGTGGCCTACCGGACGATTGAAGGCGTCGTGCAAGACCCCGCGGGCAAGTCCCTGCCGGGCGCCACCGTGCGCGTGAGCGCCATGCCCACGGCGGGCGTGAAGGAGACACCGACCGAAACACCCGCGCGCGAGCCGCTCTACCGGTGGACGGTCGCGGACGCGAAGGGACGCTTCGAGCTGAAGCGCTATCCCTCCCTGGCGCCCGTGAAGGTCAGCGTCACGCCGCCCGCCACGCATCAGGACGATCTGATCCCCGGCGTGACCGACGGGATCATCCCCGGCGCCGAGTCCCTGGTCATCGTGGCACCGGCCGCCCTGACCATCGCGGGGCGCGTTGTCGACGAGGCGGGCAAGCCCATCGCGGGCGCCCTCCTCGAGGCTGGTGGCTCGAGCCACTACTTGCGCGACCGGCAGCGCCGACGGATCAAGCGCACGGCGCAGACCGACGCCGACGGACGCTTTGTCCTCAAGCCCTACAGCCCAGACGAACGCGGCTACTGCACCGTCCGGGGACCGACCGAGGCCGACCCCGGCTGGTTCGGGGAGTCACTGAGCAAGCTGCGGGCTGGCACCGCAGACCTCAAGGTGGTCTTGAAGCGCGGCGTAGCCGTTGCGGGTCGGATCGAGGGTGTAGCTGCCGAGCAACTCCGGGGGCTCGTCGTCATGGCCGAGGACCGCCAGCGCCGTGACCACCGCTTCCTCTTCGACGGGACGACAACCGCGTTTCGCATCCAGCCGGTGCGTCCGGGTCCCGTGAAGATCTCCTTCCGCACGCGGAACGCTCCGCACCTCGTGACCCCCAAGCGCGTGGACCTACCCGCCGCGAAGACGGACCTCGCGTTCCAGGTGGCACGCGCCCACACGCTGCGGGGCCGGGTTGCCAGTCGCCTCGAGCCGCACCGGCTCACCGTCGACTACTACGACGCCTGGGGCGAGCCGCACCGCTACGGCAAGGTGGCGCCCGATGGCACGTTCGAGCTGCCGAACCTGCCGCCCGGCGCTGGGCTGCTGGTCATCACGGGCTCCGCAGGCGGTCGGGCGTTGATGGTCGATGCGGCGGACCCCGCCGGTGAGCCGCTCGACCTCAAGCTCGGCTCCGCGCGCCGCATCCTCGGGCGGATCAAGGACTTGCCGGACAAGATCCAGCGCGCACGCGTAACCGCAACGCGCGGGCCCATCTCCGTGAGCGCGAAGGTCGAAGAGGACGGCTGGTTCGAGATCCTGCCGCTGGCTCCGGGGCGCTGGACGCTCACGTTCCACGTAGCGATCCCGTGCGGCACCGTGGCCCCCTTGGCCGGGGTCGAGGCAGGCGACGAGAACGTGATCGTCGACTTCAAGCCCGTCGCGAGCAAGGAGGCCAAGTGAGACGCGCTACGACACTCCCTGGAGCCGCGGGACTGGCTCTGGCGATCTTGCTCGGCCTGGCGCCGCTCGCCGAAGCGGAATTCTGGCCGACCAGCTCCACGCGCGAACTGGCGACCCGTGCCGAGCTCGTCGTGATGGCTCGGCCGGGCGCGCTGCTTCCCATCGCGGCCGGCCGGACGCACCGAGCCGCTCGCAGCCAGGCGTTCTACGTCACCGAGGTCTTGCGCAGCTCGGCCAGCAGGGCCGCCGTCAAGGTCGGAGCCAAGCTCACGGTGTCCGGGCTCGAGCAATACACGGCGCGCAGCACAGACGGGCTCGGAGAGGTCATGCTCTTCCTCACCGACCCTACCGAGCGCGACAAGAGCCAAGGCGCGCCCGACTGGCGACTCATGAGCTCGGGCATGCGCGGCGGCGACGCGCAGGGCAGGCTCCGCTGGCCGATGCAGATGTCCAACCCTGGCTTGTACTCGATGGGCGGCCAGCTGCGTCCCGCCGTCAAGCACCCGCCCACGTGGGCGGCCTATGTCAAGCGGGTGCGCGCAGACCTCACGGTGCTGCAGCCTGTCCACACAGCGCGCGCAAGCAAGGACCCCGCCGTGCGCGCGGCGGCGGCGCTTGCCTGGCTGGTGGCGCATCGCAAGGATGTCATCCTGACGACGCACGCCTTCAGCCACGGGCCGCTGGATAGCAACTGGGCACCTGCGCTGCCGGGCATCATGGACTGGCTGGTCAAGGACGGATCGCCGGCGCAGATCCTCCAGGCGCTCGACATCTGGTGGACGGCCTACCAGGCGCTTGGGGCCAACACCCTTCCGCCGGGTGCCGCCGACGCGCTGCGCTCCGTGGAGGGACGCGCGGCCGTGTTTCGCGTTGCCGCCGACCCGCAGCAACCGAAAGCCCAGCGCCTCGGCGCCTTGGCTCTCTTGGCATCGCCCCTGCTCATGCTCCAGCCGCACCGAAGCTCGCAGGGGCGCGCCCTCACCCCGGACGAGAAGGCCGCCTACATGCCGATCCTCGTGAAGATCCTTGGGCAGGGTGGCGCCTATCGCCTACCCGCGATCCTCGCGATCGCCGCCGTCCAGCGCAGCATCGGCGGCGCGACGAGCCTCCGCCGCTTCGGTGTACTCAAGGCACTGGCGACCGCCTACGGCGAAACGACCGACGCCCATGAGCGCACGCGTCTCGACACC
>JAJDEM010000210.1 GCA_029259795.1 Planctomycetota bacterium | reverse complement strand
GCCACGGCGTTCGGCATCGGCGGTCCGGTGCATGCCGTCACGACGGCGTGCTCGGCCTCCAACCAGGCCCTGGGCATGGCGTGGCGCTCGATTCGCTCGGGCGAGACAGACTGGGTGATCACTGGGGGCAGTGACTCGCAGATCAATCCCTTGGGGCTCGTCTTCTTCGTCCTGCTTGGCGCCTCGGCCCAGGTGGACGACGCGGATCCGGCGTCCGCCTGCAAGCCGTTCGATCGCCGGCGCTCCGGCCTCGTCATGGGTGAGGGCGCGGGCGTGGTGGTCATGGAGTCCGAGGCGCACGCGCGGGCGCGCGGCGCCACGATCCTCGCCGAGGTCGCCGGCTACGGGGCTTCGCTGGATGCGTTCCGGACCACGGCGCCGCCGCCGGACGGACGCGGCGCCGAGGAGGCGATGCGCTACGCGCTGGAGGACAGTCGCCTCCCGAAGGAGGGCGTGGACTTCGTCAACGCCCATGGCACCGGCACCAAGCGCAACGACCCGGCCGAGATCGCTGCGATCAAGACGCTCTTCGGGGAGCACGCCGCCTCGCTCGTGGTGTCGTCCAGCAAGGGTGCGTTCAGCCACCTGCTCTCCGCCGCGGCCGGCGTCGCCTTCTGCTGCTGCGTCAAGGCCGTGCAGGAAGACGCGGTGCCTCCGACGGCCAATCTCACCGAAGCCGACCGGGGCTGCGATGTCGATCTGGTACCCGACCCCGGGCGTCGCACCCGCGTGCGCGCGGCCATGAACAACAGCTTCGCCTTCGGCGGGCAGAACGCCTGCATCATGGTGAAGAAGTACACGGCGGGAGACGACGCATGAGCGACGCACAGCTACGGGACAAGATCGCCCTCGTGACCGGTGCGGGCCGCGGCATCGGAGCCGCCATTGCCACGCGGCTTGGCGCGCACGGTGCCCAGGTCATCGTCAACTACCGGAGCAGCGCCGAGGAAGCCGAGGCGGTGGCAGCCTCCATCCGCGCCGCGGGAGGCCACGCAACGCCCATGCAGGGCGACATGGCCGACGCCGAGAGCACGGAAGCTCTCTTCAAGGCCGTCCTCGACGAGCACGGCACGCTGGATCTGCTGATCAACAACGCGGGCATCGTGAAGGACGGACTGCTTGCGAGCATGCGCGAGCCCGACTGGCAGAAGGTCATCGATCTCAACCTGACGGGCGTGATGCGCAGCACCCGGCTCGCGTTGCGCCACATGCTGCGCGCCCGCACGGGCAGCATCGTCAACCTCGCCTCCATCCAGGCCATCCGAGGGGGCCGCGGCCAAGCCAACTACGCGGCCGCCAAGGCCGGCGTCCTGGGCCTCACCCGAGCGGCAGCCTTGGAGGTCGCCGACCGCGGCGTACGCATCAACGCCGTGCTCCCCGGGTTCATCTCGACCGACATGACGCAGGTCATCCAGCGGCGCGCGGGCGATCAGGTCCTCGCGCAGATCCCCATGGGCCGCTTTGGCGTTCCCGAGGACGTCGCGGGGCTCGTGCTCTTTCTTTGCTCCGACGACTCGGCCTATATCACCGGGCAGTCGTTCACCGTGGACGGAGGGCTCTCGATCGCATGACCCAGCCGCGTATCCGTCATGGCATCGATCTGGTGCACGTCCCCCGCCTGGGCGAGCTGCTGCGCGAGCACGCCGGGTTCGAGGACCGCGTCTTCACCGACGATGAGCGGGCCTATTGCCGTCGCTTCCCGGACCCGGCCCCGCACTTCGCCGCGCGCTTTGCGGCGAAGGAAGCCACGCTCAAGGCGCTGGGCATGGGCATCAGTGCGACGGGCATCGACCGCAAGCTCAAGCAGATCGAGGTCTACCGCGTGGGAACCGCGCCGACGCTGGTCCTCCACGGGCGGCCCGCGGCCGAAGCGGAGCGCCTCGGCATCATCGACACCTCCGTCTCCCTCACGCATGATGGCGACCATGCCGTGGCCACGGTCGTCATGATCGCGGCCGAGCCGGCCACACCAGGAGCCCCCGCATGAGATTCCTCTTGGTGGATCGCATCGCCGAGTACGAGGCCAACACCAGCATTCGCGGCTGGAAGAACGTCGCCATGAGCGAGGACTACCTCGAGTGGCACTTCCCCGAGCAGCCGATCATGCCGGGCATGCTGATCCTCGAGGGCTGTGCCCAGCTCGCCGGCTGGCTGGAGGCCATCTCCTCGGAGTTCGACCAGTGGTTCCTGCTCGATGGCGTGCGCAGCGCCCGCTACTACCACTTCGCGGTACCCGGCGATCGCATCGACCTCGCGCTCGAGCGCGTGGCCGATGACGACCCGACCCGACGCGTCTACCGCGCCGAGACCACCGTCGACGGCAAGCGCGGCGCAAGCATCGAGTTCGAGGGACGCCTCACGCCGCTGGGTGGCCTCGAGACGGCCGAGCGCGCCCGCGCCGGCTGGGCGATCCTGCGAGGAGACCGAGCGTGAGGGCCATCCGCCCCACCGACGCGGTGCTGACCGGCGCCGGCTGCGTCACGGCCCTCGGCCGCACGCTGGCCGAGACCCACACCGCCCTCGCGGCCGGCTCGAACGGCGTACACGCCGTCGGGGACGCCGCGCCTGCCATGGACCAGGCCGCAGTGCTCGAGGCTCCGTTCCTGCGCGTCGACGTGCCCGACGAGCTCGAGGCCCAGATCAAGTTCCTCAACGGGGCGGGCGAGTTGGCCGTGGAAGCGTGCGCGGAAGCCATGCTCGAGTCCGCGCTCATGAGTGCCCCGTACGAGGACACGCGCCGCGGGCTCTACCTGTCGCAGATGGACAGCTACGATTGGAGCTGCCCGGAGTTCCACAACGCCATGCGCGGCGCGACCGACGACCTCGCCGGCGACGTCGACCCGGTGGAGCTCAACGCCTCGGCCAAGCGACGCGTGAAGCCCTTCTTCATGCTCGAGAGCTTGAAGAACAACGCCTTCAGCTTCCTTGCGACCTGGTTTGGCCTGCGCGGCGCAAACACCTCCGTCGCCGGCTTCTCCGGCCCGACCTGGACCTGCCTCGACATGGCCGTGCGCAGCCTTGCACGCGGCAGCCTCGACGCAGCGGTCGTCGTCGGTGCGGCGCGCCCGACCTCTGGCGTCGCGCGCGCCGAACTTCAAGCCAATGCCGTCCCCACCGCCGCCGGCGACGGCGCCGGCGCACTCGTGTTCGAGCGACGCGCCGACGCAGTGGCGCGCGGGATCGCCGGCCGGGCCATCGTGCTGGGTAGCGGTGCCGCGACGATCGCGCCGCCGGAAGGCAGCTGGGCGCCCCCGACGGCGGCTCTGCTCGCCGCAGCCCGCGTGACCCTGGCCGAGGCGGAGGTCGGACCGGGCGAGCTGGGTGGGGTGATCGCCCCGGGGCTCGGCGAGTCGGGGCTCTTGGAGGCGCTGGAGGAGCTCCCGGCCACCGCGGGCGTGCCGCTGCGTTCGATCAAGCCCCACACCGGCCACCTGGCCCTGGCGTCGGATGCCGTGGAGGTCGCCCTGGCGGCGGCTTCCCTGGCCGAGGGGGATGGTGCCCCCGTTCTGGTGCTCACAGCGGGCCTCCTCGGCCAAGCCGGGGCTGTAGTCCTCGCTCGCGCCTGAGACCCCCACGCGGGCGTTCGGGCGACCTGGGGCGTACACTTTGGGCGTCCACTTCGCACGGGAGTCTCCATGCAGCGTTTCCGCCGTTCGCTCACCCTGCTCGCAGGGGGTCTACTCGCACTCACGCTTGGCGTGGGGCCGGCCTACTCCGAGACGGACGCCGTCATCGGCGACACCGCCTTCGACTTCGAGGGCAAGGAGTTCGTCAACACGGGCCCGCTCAGCCTCAAGTCGCTCCGCGGCCGCATCGTCTTCATCGAGCTCTTCAGCACCGGGTGAGGCCCCTGCAAGACCCAGGTGGTTCACCTGGACAAGCTCGCCGAAGAGAAGAAGGACAAGGGGCTTACGGTGATCGCGATCACCAAGCAATCTCGCGCGGCGGTTGACGCCTTCATCGAGGAGACGGGCGCAAAGCACCCGATCGTCATCGAGAGCACGGACAGCATGGCGGCCTACGGCTGCAACAGCTACCCGTCGTCGTTCCTGATCGGTCCGAGCGGCCGCATCCTGTGGACCGGCAATCCGGCGGGCCTCACCGATGCCAAGATCGATGAGGAGCTCGGACGCATCAAGCTCCTCCCGGCTTTCCCCAAGACCCTCTCGGCCGTCAAGAAGGCGATCGACAAGGAGAAGTTCGCAGCAGCCCAGAGCACCGTCACCAAGGTGCTCGAGGCCGGCAAGCTCGAAGGCGACGACAAGAGCGCGGCCGAGCAGATCGTGGAGTGGCTCGACTGGAAGGCCAGCTCCGCCATCGAAGGCGCGGGCAAGGACGTCGAGGCGGGCAACTTCTACGGCGCTTGGACCACGTACAACGACGTCGCGCGCGGCTTCAAGGGCTCGGCGATCGGCAAGCGCGCCGGCGCTCTCGCCAAGGAACTCCTCGCCGACGCCGAAAAGAAGAGCGAGATCAAGGCCGGCGACAAGTTCGCCAAGCTCAAGATCAAGGTGCGCGGCATGTCGCCCAAGAAGGCGCTCAAGGCCCTCGCGCCCATGGCTGGCAAGAAGTACCGCGACACCAGGGCCGGCAAGGCTGCCGCCGCCATGATCAAGAAGCTGGAGTCCGCCAAGTAGCAGGCGCGCGAGGCCACGAAGCCCTGCTTGCGCAGACCACGCCCGCGGTGTGACCGGAGGGGCAGCCCGCGCGAGGGATCCGTATGGAGCCTTCGCCGCGTGAGCCGCCTCCCCGAGCCTCCCAGGGGCTGTATGCCGTTCCCGCGCGCTACCACCTCACGCTGCATAGCGAAGGCCGCGGCTGCCGCCTGGGCTCGGTGTCGCCACACGCTGACTCAGGGGCACGGCGGTTTCGCCTGAGCCCCTTTGGCCGGGTCGCGCGACACTACTGGTTTCAGGTGCCGCAGAAGTTCCTCGCGCTCCGGGTGCTCGCAACCGAGATCCGGCCCACGGGCCTCGAGGCGTTGGTCGAGGTACGGACCGAGGTGCTCAGGCCACCCGCTTGTGGTGCGATCGATCCCGATCCTGCGTTGCTCCGCGAGGCCGTCCGCTGGTTCAAGGCGGTCACGACGGCCGCCTATGCGCGCGGCATGCAGACGCGGGGCTGGGCCGCGCTGTCCGGGCTGGTGTGGGAGCGTAGCTACGAGCGGCTCCTCCTGCGTACGCCGCAGGCTCTGTCAGCCGCCATCGACCGGTTCGCTCCGCGCCCGCCGTAGCCCGTCCCGCGGATGCCCTGCTCAGCGCAGGCGCCCTGCTCAACGCAAGCGATCGATCCACGCCTTCACCCGGGCGGCGGCAACCTTGTCGACGGCCTGGTGCGCCAGGTTGGGCATGCCCTTGGCGTCCGTGCGCAGCATGCGCAGGTAGAGCAGCGACGCGCCGGGCCGTCCGGGACTGAGGATCGTCGCGCCCTTGACCCCGAGGTCGGTGTGGCCCGGCGCTTCGCGCAGCATCTGCGTCTTCTCGAGCGGCGTCGCGAAGCGCAGGTCGATCTTGGCGTTGCCCGTGCCTCCCGGCATGTGACAGAAGGCGCAGTTGGCGTCGAGGTACGCACGGACCGCCGGGGCCCCGCTGGTCTTGCCGTCGTTCCAGGCGGGCCATGCCGGCCGGGTGCGCGGGTCCCCCTCGAAGAGCCCGATGCGCTTCAGTGCGTCGAGCTGGTTCTCCTGCGTGCCTCCGTAGTCATGGGGCCGATCGAGCTGTTCGCTGCGAAAGCCGAGGACGAAGCCCCCTTGGGCCGTGTGGCAGCTGGTGCAGTCCGAGCGGCCCGGGAAGGTCCACGTGCGCGTGGCAAGGTGCCGCGCCACGGCCGGAGCCAGCGGTCGATCCACGCGCCCATCGATCAGGAACGCATCGTCCTGCGCAGCATTCCACACGTAGGTGAAGCCGGCCCAGCCCGCACGGCGCTTCACGAGCAGGCGTGTCTCCAGCCGGTGCGTGCCCGCGAGGAAGGACTTCACGAAGATCGTCCCCGTGGGATAGCGGTAGGTGCCGTCGGGTTGCACGCTGATCTTGGCAAGCCCTGGCAGCATCACGTGGCGATCCTTGTTCGACCCATCCGACCAGAGCGGCGCGTTGACCGAGTAGGGAATCAGCGCCGGATGCGGCGTGAGGGCGCGGGTGTTGCTGAAGAGCCGCGTCTCGGAGAGCTTGCGCGGGAACTGACCGGCCGGCTCCGCCGCGCCGGCTTCGAACGTGTAGACGCGCCCGTCGAACGCCGTGAAGTACACCTCGCCGTCGGCATCCTCGCCAAAGCTCGAGACGGCCCCGCCACGACCGATCCGCTGGTGCTGGGTGACCTTCGCGCCATTCCAGCGCAGCGCCCACACCCAGCCGGTGGCGTAGTCGGCGTAGAGGTACGCGCCCTGCAGGGCCGGAATGCGCGTGCCGCGGTAGACGTAGCCGCCGGTGATCGAGCGCGCCTCGCGCACGTTGTGCGAGATCACCGGGTCGATCATGTCCGGGGTCTTCTCCCCACCCCGGAAGGCGTGGTGGCCCTCGCGGACGTTCCAGCCGTAGTTCCCACCGCGCGTGATGATGGAGATCTCCTCCCACGCGTTCTGGCCGACATCCCCCGCCCAGAGATCGCCGGTGAGGCGATCAAACGAGAAGCGCCAGGCGTTGCGCAGGCC
>JAJDEM010000209.1 GCA_029259795.1 Planctomycetota bacterium | reverse complement strand
GCCGGTCCTTGAACGCCTTCTCCTTGGGATGATCCTCGACAGCCTTGCGGTAGGCCTCGAGCAACGCCTGCGGATCGTTCTGACGGCGCACAAGGTCAACCCGGAAGTTCGTCAGGTCGACGCTGCCCCCGCTGCCCGCGCGCTTGTCTACGGCAGCCACGAACACATCCGCGTGCTTGGGCAGGAACTCGTCGAGCATCAGGTTGCGCGCCTGGGTCACCGTGAAGTGCTTCTTCGCGCCGAAGAGATCGTCCAGCGCCGCGAGGGCGAGTTTGAGCGCCTCGTCCTCGCGGCCGACCTTCTTCAGCATGACGGCATGCGCGGCGCGCACAAGGACGTTGCGGTTCTGCTTCTCGAGGGGAACGGCGGTAAGCCGCAGCCGCAGGGCGGGATTGGACGCGCCGCGCGCGAGATTGAGGAAGTAGTAGTAGGCGAACTGATCGCCGCGATCGAGATCCGCCATCGCGGCATCGAAGGACTGCACGACGAGGTCGGCGAAGTCGTCCTTGATCTCGTCCTTGATCTGCTCGACCAGCGTGAGCAGGAACTGCATGCGTCGGGAGGCAGGCACCTTGGGGAGGATCGTCCGCAGCACCGAGCCCCGCTCGGCCGGCTCAACGAGGGCGAAGAAGCTCCCGATCCAGTACCAGCGGTTGCCATCGAGCTTCTCGAGCAGACTCTTGCGCTGCTCCTCGTCGAGCAAGGGCTTCTCGAAGCCGCGCTGCAGATCGGGAATCAACTGCAGCCAGTTCCCGGCCTGCTTCGGATCGTCGAGGATGAGCGACACGACGTATTCGCAGAGGCTGCGGCACTCCTCGGGACTCAGCAGCACCTGGATCTTCTGCAGCACCGGCTGGAAGCGATAGGGTGCGTCGGGCGCCTTGTCGCGCTTCATCAGCACCTTGATCCAGTGCCGGCCCAAGGCGAGGGCGAGGCGGCCATCACGCATCTGCAGTGCCGCGGACTGCAGGACCGGCATGAGGTCCTGGTCGTCCTTGCTCAACTGCGAGAAGTCGAGCCGCCGAAGAAGCGCGCGCGCCGTGGCCTCGTCCCCGTCCACGAGCAACGGCAGGAAGAGCCGGTTGGCCTCGAGCAGGGAGACGCGGCCCGTCGCCGATTCCGTACCGGCGCCGACGAGGAAGCCAAGCTTGCGACGCTCCTCGGCCTCGCGTCCGCTCTGATCGATCAGCGTCCGCGCAGAGCGCACCAACCCCCAGCTGAGGCGATCGCGCACCAGGGCTACGAGCAGGTCCTTGTCCTTCGGGAAGGCGGCCAGGAGCTTCACGTCATGTTCATCCGCGATGCCGGGCTGCCCCGTGGCGATCGCGGCGCGCCGGACGAGCGCGGCCTGACTCTCCAGGCGCGGCCAGGCACGCAGCACGGCCTGCTTGTCGTCCTTGGCCTGCTCCGGTGCGCCGGCCAGCAGGTCGACCCGCTCGCCATGCATCGTCAGGAGCTTCGCCTGCTGCTCTGCCAGCCACTGCGTGGCGACGTCGCCCGACTCCAGCGTCGTCAGAAGGCCGGTGAGCGTGCGTGCATAGAACTGGTCGTAGTCGTCGACGTTGCGTGCCGCGTACCACGCCCAGCGACTCTTCGGCTTGTCGGTCTCCTTGATGATCGTCGAGAGCGGCCGCCGCGCGATCATCAGGTCGATCGCCTCGACGTAGAGTCCCGCCGCGATGTCATCGCGTCCGACCTGCTCCTGGAGCTCCCCCACCTTGAGGAGCAGCGCGGCGTCGCCGGGCGAGCTGACAAGCAGCCGCTGGTAGGTCCGCAGCGCGTCCGCGCGATAGCCGGCCGTCTCGAAGGCCGTGGCGATCTGCTGCTGGTAGGAACCCCAGTCGGGGAGCTCCGTCGCGAGGCCGAAGGTCTTCGCTGCGTTGGAGACCTCGCCGTTCTGCAGGAAGGCCTGCCCGAGATCCAGGTACACGCCGGGGGGTGCCACCTCGCCAAGGCCGATCAGGCGCCGGCCGTAGCCCAGGTGCCGCGTGCGGTCGCCGCGCGGACCCTTGGTGTGATCCATCAACTCGCGCAGCAGCGAGGAGCGGCGCTCGCCGATGATCGGCAAGGCGCTCTCGAGTCCCCGCAGCTGCATGTCGCGCTCGCCGAGCTCCTCGCTCAGGTCCGCGATCAGCTGATAGAGGTACATCTTGTCGTGGCGGCTCGCGAGACGGCCGAGCGCCTGCCGCCGCGCCCAGCGCAGCACCGGTGCGGGCGCGTCGAGGTTCAGCAGGCCATCCACGGCGATGGTGAACAGGTCGTCCTTGTCGGCGTTCTCGGCCATGTGCTGGAAGATGCCGACGGCCTGATCGGCCTTGCCGGTCTGGGCCATCTGGTCGGCCATGAGCAAGAAGCTCTCGATCCGGTCGGGATACTTCGCGATGCCGCGGCGGTAGGCCTCGACGGCTTCCTCGCGCAGACCTGCCAGGGCCAACACGCCGGCCTCGAACTCGGCGCTGTCCGAGCCACTCTCCTTGGCCTTGAGCTGCTCGAGCACCAGGCGCGCCTCCTGCGGCTTGCCGCGCTCGAGCTGACTCATCGCCAGCTGACGGAGATAGTCACTCTCGCCGTCGGGATCGACCGCGATGAGCTCGCGAATGGTCTTCTCGTAGCCGTGGTAGTCCGTGCACGCGAGGAACACGCGGCTCTTCTCGACGAGCACCTTCACGGGAGCGGCTCCCGTGCTCTTCATGTACTCCTCGATGATCTCTGTCGCCGAGACCGGGTCGCCAGCCTTCGTGTAGAGGCGCACGAGAAGACCACTATCGCGCGAGTCGGCCGTGCCGGCCTCGAGCCGGTCCTCGAGCTCGATCGCGATGTCGGCGAGCTTGCCAAGGCGCGCGGCGACCGTCATCAGCCGATCTTCGACGTAGCGCCGCCTGGGCACCGACTGGATGCGCTTCCAGAGCGCGTGCCAACGCTGCATGGCCTTCTCTTCCTCGCCCACCTCGGAGAGGAGCCACGCAAGGTGCATCTCGAGGTCTTCGCCGCCGCCCGGGCCGCGGACGTCACTCAAGGCTTCGAGGATGACGACAGCGCGCCTCTTCTTGCCGAGCTGCTCGTAGGCCTCGGCAAGCTGGATGCGCGCCGGCGCGCCGGGCGCTGCGAAGGCGTCGAGTCGCACGAGCTGCTCCTCGGCAAGGTCCATGCGCCCGCGGGCCTTGTGCAGCCCGAAGAGAAAGAGCAACGCCGCCGGGGTCGACTGGCCGCGCGTGCGCGCCTCCTCCGCAAAGTGCTGGGCCTGCTCGTCGAGGCCGATGCCCTGCAGCGCGGACGCGGCCGCGAGCAGGTACTTCGTGAGTGCCGGATCCGTGAGGTAGGACGCCCAGACGGCGACGGCCTTCTCACGCGCCCCACGCTCGAGGTAGTGCCGACTGAGGCCCTCGCGCCACTCGATCACCGGCGGCTCCGCCGCGATCATCTCCTCGAAGGCGTTGACGAGCACGTCGTCCTTGCCCGACTCGCGGCACATCTCGAGCAGCTCGCGACGCATCTCTACGGAGAACTTGCCCTTCGCTCCTTGGCGAAAGAGCCGCAGGGCCTCGTCCACCTGACCGGTCTCGCGCAGCAGGTCGACCCACACCTTGCGGGCGGCGTCGTCGAGCTCGGGCGCGGCGGCGAAGCGATCGATGATCGCCTGCAGCGTGTCGTCCTCGCGGTGGGCCTGTACGAGCACCGTGAGGGCGTAGCGCCGATCGCGCTTGAGCTTCGCGCCCTCATACGCGCTCCACGCGTGCTTCTGCGCGGCGACGGGGTCCTTGGCTGCGAGCGCCCAGTCCGCCATGCGGACGCGCTCGCGAAACTTGGCCTTCCCCGTCCCCTTCGAGACGAAGAGCTCCAGCGCCTCCTTCGGATGCCCCTTCAGCGCGAGCACGATCGCTGCGCGGTTGCGCATGGCGAGGTCGAGCCCCTCTTGCTTGGCAACATCGGCGAGTGCCGTCTTCACGCTCGCGCCGCCGCTGCGGCCGAGCAGGGCCATGCGGATCCGCACGCCGAGCGCCTCCTCGGGGTCGGTGATCCTGGGCAGCGCGGCCTTCCACGCGTCCCACGCCCCGCGCGCACGCCCGAGGGCATCGTGCAAGCGAGCGACCTCCAATGTCGCGCGCAGCTCCCCCGCCGTGGACAGAAGCTGGAAGTCGGCGAACGCGTCCCGGATGAGACCCTGGCGCCGCCGCAGGTGGCCGCGCACCCAGCGCGCGGCCGCGCGGCGCGCTTCGGTCGCAGACTCATCGTCGAGGATCGAGGTCACGCGCGCCAGCAGCGGCGCAACGTCGCCGTGGGAGAGGATGGCAGCGCGGTAGAGATCGTCGGCGCTGGGCTTGGCCGTACCGGCGGCGAGCGCCTGCTCGAGGGCCTGGGCCAGGCTGGCATCGAGTGTGACCGGCTTCGTCGCCTCGCCCTCCGGCTCGGCGTACGCCGGACCGAGCAGGGCGAAGAGCAGCGTGAGGGTCGTGAGTCGCAAGGCGAATCTCATCGCGTACCTCCAGAGGGGCGACGGCGCCAGGCAAGCTCGGCGAGGTAGAGCAACAGCGCAAGCAGCAGGCACCACGGCCAGAGCGGCACGACGGCGACGGGGGCGTCACCGCCGCCGACGCTCAGGTTGTCGCTGGCTTGCGCGACGCGCTCGATCGTCGAGCCGCCCGTCGCGTGCGCAAGGGCACGGATGTCGAAGGCACGCCACCAATCGACCTGGTACTCCGGTACGACATCGGATGTGACCGCGACGTAGGTGCTCGAGTCCGGCGCCTCGGTCACGACGCGCAGGACACTCCCGTCTCGGGCGGGCAGGCGCGCCTCGAACAAGCCGGGCGCACGCTGGCGCGCCGGCAGCGCTCGCCACGTATCACCCGGCGCGTCGCGCACCTCGATGCGAGCGTCCGAAGCGGGGCGGAGTGCACGGGCGGTGACGCGCACGGTGTCTTCCTCGCGCTGCGCGCTGCAGGCGTACGGTGCGTGCGTGTCCGAGGCGGTGCGCGCCAGCACGCGCGCAAGCAGGCGACCATAGTCGGGCCAGTCCCGCCAGCCCGCGGTTCCCGGACCTGTCGGCTCGGTCAGCAGCGTCGTCACACGGCCGAGGCCGTAGCGCCACGAGGCGAGCACCGGGTGTTTGGTGGCCTTGACCTCGAGCAGCGTCTCGGCACCCGGTCGCGCGCGGGCCTCGACGTAGCCGCTGAGCGGCGGCAGGCTCTCGCGCTCGATCCCCTCCCACCAACCGGCCGCGCCACCAGCACGCAGCGCGTGGCTGCCGGGTCGCCACGGCGGCAGGTGAGCACTGGCCGGCTGCTTGAGGATGACCTCGGGCAGGTTGAAGCGGTTCGGCACGCCGTAGAAGCGCCCCTTGCCCCAGTTGGCGATGTTCACGAGGAACTCGCTATGCATGCCCGGACCGATGAGCACGGTCGAGACCGTCACGCCCTTGTCGGCCATGCGCCGAAGCAACGGTTCGAACGCACCCGTCTCGACGCCGCCGTCCGTCAGGACGAGCACGTGCTTGTAGCGCGTGCGCACGTTCTGCAGCCCGTAGAAGGCCTCCTCGATGGCCGGCATGATCACGGTGCCGCCGCCGGCGTTCAGCCGGTTCAGCGCGCGCTGGATCTCGATGGCGTTCGACGCGGGCTGGATCGGCGCGGCCCAGCGCTTGGCGCCGTAGAACTCGACGATGCCGACCTTGTCATGCGGCAGCAGGCGACGGATGGCGAGGCGGGCAACCTCCTTGGCCAGCTGCACCCGGTTGCCCCCCATGGAGCCGGAGGTGTCG
>JAJDEM010000208.1 GCA_029259795.1 Planctomycetota bacterium | reverse complement strand
TCGCGTCGGCCGCGAAAGACTTCCGCGTAGCGAATGCGAATCAGGATCTTGTGACACTTCGTACAAGTGAGGGCTTTGCGAGTCTTGAACTGCGCGACTTCCCGAAGGCGCGCCAAGCGTTCGAGGAGACGCTCAAGGCGTATCGAGCCGCCTCAGACAGGCGCCTTGAGGCGGTCTGCCTGGATGCCTTGGCAAAGATTGCGTTTGAGCAGCGGGACTACGACCGCTCAGCCTCGCTGGCAGGCGATGCCCACAAACTGGCCGTGGAAATGGGCTTCGTTGGGCGCGCCATACTTGCCCAGGCCAGTCGAGCGCGCGCGCTCGTGTATCAGGAGCAGTACGAGGAAGCGGAGCGCGAGTTCGCGTCCGCCATCCAGGCCGCCAAGGACTACCCCGATCCCGAGACGCAAGCGGTGCTGGCCCACCACATGGCCGATGTGCGCTACCAGCAGGGCAAGTTCGCTCTGGCCATCGAGTGGGCAACCAAGGGTGCGAACGCGGCGAAGTCCTACGGCCTCGGCCTGGCAGAGGGCGAGGATGCCGCCTTGCGCGGTGCCCTGTTGCACAACCTCTACAGCATCGGTCGGCGGGCGGCCATCGCGGTGGGGGACCTCGAGGCGCTACACGACTTCATGGAGCGCGCACGGGCCTCCACGCTCGTCGCCGCACTCGGCGGTGCCGACTCCCTGCGCAGCGTCGACGTGCCCGCCGACCTTCGCGAGGACGAGGAAGTCGCTCGCGCTGCGACGGCGCGGCTCAAGGCCAGCTACCGGCGCGCCGCGCGGCGCCCGGACAAGCGCGCGGAGGCCGGCTTGATTGCCAAGGAGCTTCGGGTCGCGCAGGGCGCCCTTCAGGATGCGGTGACGGCCGTCCGCCGCAAGGCGCGCAGTCAGGCCGATCTGACGTACGGCGACGTGACGGAGATCGCCAAGTTTCAGGAGACGCTCGGCAAGCAGGATGTGGCGATTCTCTACGTGCGCGAGAAGAGCAAGCGGCCGGGCGGCACCCTCTACGCCCTGCGGGTGCGGCCCAAGCCGGAACCCGTCAAGAAGCCCGTGAAGTCCGCGAAGCCCGTGGAGGCCGCGATCAAGCTGATCGACCTGGGTCCTGCGAGCGCCGTGGAGGCGGCCATCAAGGCGCTCTACACCGACCCCGACGCACGCGTGAACGCCGCGAAGGTCTCCAAGCTGGCTGATCTGCTCTTCAAGGGAATCGAGCGCAAGGGCGTGGAGCGGCTCTGGATCTCGCCGGGCGAGTCGCTGGCCACGGTCCCGTTCGGCTTGCTCGATACCGAGCGCGACGTTGCCTTGATGCCGTCCGTGACGGCCATGGGCATGCTGAAGGAGCTCGAGGGTCCTGGTGGCGAGAAGGTCCTCGCGCTCGGGAACCCCGTCTACGGCAAGAGAGGCGGCTACAAGGATCTCCCTGCGTTGCCGGAGACGGAGCTCGAAGCCAACGACGCGGGGGACAAGGGCTTCGTCCTGCTTGCGAAGGACGCGAGCGAGACGGGCTTCTACACGAGGGTGAAGGAGGAGGCCCGCTGGCGCGGTGTGCACTTCGCCTGCCATGGCATGGTCGACATGGACCGCGCGACGCGGTCGTGGCTTGCGCTGACCGCCGATGACGAGAACGACGGACGCCTGGACGCGCGTGAGGTCTTCAACCTCTCCGTGCCCGCCGACCTCGTCGTGCTCTCGGGTTGCGAGACGGGCCGTGGCCAGGTCATTCGAGGCGACGGGCTGACGGGGCTCATGCGTGCCTTCATGCAGGCTGGCGCGCCACGCGTGCTCTGCTCCCTCTGGAAGGTGCCGGACGACTCCACACGCCTGCTCATGCAGGAGTTCTACAAGCGCTGGAATCCCAAGAAGGCCGGCGCGCAGCGGATGACCGTCTGCGCGGCGCTCCGCGCTGCGCAGAAGGCCGTTCGCGAACACACCGTCGCCGGCAAGCAGCCGTTCGCCCACCCCGAGCACTGGGCTGCGTGGGTCGTGTGGGGCTCGCCCAACTAGAGCCGCCCCGCAGCAGCCATGCGCCTCGGGGCATGGGTCCGGGCACGAAAACACCCCGGCACTCGGGGAGCGCCGGGGTGTCCGGTGGTTCGTGCGGAGGGTTCCGCGCGCGAGACTAGCCGTTGAGGGCTTCGTGCACGCGGCCGACCATCTCGGGACCGGGGGTCAACGTGGCGTCGCCCTCGTCCTTCCACTTCGAGGGGCAGCCCTCGTTGGCCTTCTTGCCGAGGTAGAGGTTCGCCTTGAACTTCCGCATGAGCTCGTCGATGTTGCGACCCATGTTGAAGAAGTTGACCTCGCTGTTCATCAACGTGCCATCGGGGCTGATGACGAACGTGCCACGGAGCGTGAGGCCGCTGCCGCAGTCGTAGACGCCGAACATGCGCCCGAGGTTGCCCGTCGGATCGGCGCCCATCGGGAACGTGACGTTGGCCAGCTCCTTCTCGTCGCGCTGCCACGCAAGGTGGACGAACTGGGTATCGTTGCTGACGGTCACCACCTCGGCGCCCAACTTCTTGAAGCGATCGTACTGCTCTGCCAGAGCAGCAAACTCAGTCGCTCACACGAAGGTGAAGTCGGCGGGATAGAAGAAGAGGATGCTCCACTTCCCGGCTTCCTTCTGGGCGGCGAGGTCGAACGAGCCGAACCCCTTCGCCACGGGGTCATAGGTGGTGATCTTGAAGTCGGGGACGGCGTCTCCGACGCCGAGGGCCTTGGCGGCTTGATCCATCGCTGGGTCTCTCCTGGGGGCTGGACGGGGGCGAGCGAGTCATCGGGGACCGCTCGGGGGGTGACTATACCGATGGGATCGCTGCCTGTCGTCCGGGGGTCGCGTCCCTCCCGAGGC
Organism: Planctomycetota bacterium; assembly: GCA_029259795.1. Lineage (GTDB taxonomy): Bacteria > Planctomycetota > PLA2 > PLA2 > JAEUHO01 > JAHEIK01. The sequence goes on along the minus strand of JAJDEM010000208.1, from coordinate 18,798 downwards.
CGCTCCCGTGGCCCTTGGCGCGGGCGACTGCCCGTAGACTGTGCCCATGGATGGGGTGGTCATCGATCTCCGGACGACGGACAGCCTGGTGGGTCGAGCGCCCCAAGGCCCCCTCGCCCACGTGCTGCGCCTCGTCGGAGCCCTCGCCCTCGGCTCGCTCCTGGGGCTCGGGTCCGCAGCGGTGGCCCGCGCCGACGACGAGCCGCCGGGCAAGGCGACGCCCGCGCCAAAGGCCAAGGCGCTGCTGGAGGACCGCGTCGGCGCGGCCATCAAGGGGGGGGTCACCTGGCTGGCAGGGCATCAGCTGGCCGATGGCTCCTGGGGGCCGTGTGTGTCGGGCGGCGTGTCGTATGGCGGCGGCCGGTTGAAGGACCCGACCTGCTATGTGACCGGGCCGACGACGTTCAGCATGTTCACCCTCGCGCGCTGCGGCATGCCGCCGGAGCACGAAGCCATGCAGCGTGGTCTGCGGTGGGTGCGCAAGCAGCTCAAGACCGCGCCCAAGAAGGAGGTCGCGCGCAGCGGCCAGCTCTACGCCAGCTACGAGTCGGCCTCGGCGATCCTCATGTTCACGGCCCTCTACGACACGCCGCGACCGATGCCGCGCTCGAAGAGTCAGCTCCGTCCGCCACAGGGCAGCCCGTTCAAGACCAGTGACTGGCAGTTGATGCACGAGTGCGTCAAGCACCTCGTCGGCTCGGGTGGGCGGGGCGGTGCGCAGCAGAAGGATGGCTCCTGGAGCTACCAGCGCGCGCGCAAGGACGGGGACGTCTCGGCGACCCAGTTCGCGCTGCTGGCCCTGCGCGCGGCGGTGCGCGCCGGCTACCCGCTGGACCGGGTCGCACCGGAGGTGTGGAGCCGTGCACTGAAGTACCTCGCCAGCGTTCAGCAGAAGGACGGCTCGTTCCCGTACAGGGCGGGGGAGGCGTGGAGCATGGGCATGACTGCGGCCGGCGTGGCGAGTCTGCTCATCGCACGCGAGCAGGTGCGCCTGCGGGGCAAGACGCCCGGCCCTTGGGTCGACCCAGCCGTAGAGCGCGGACTTGCCTTCCTCGGCAAGCACTACGAGCCGCCGTACAACCAGGCGGGGGATCGGCGCGCCGGGATCTACTACCACTACTGCTACATCTACGCGATCGAGCGCGTCGGCTCCCTTGCCCGTCGGGTGCGTCTCGGCAGCAAGGACTGGTACGCCCTGGGGGCTGAGTGGCTGCTGACGCAGCAGCAGGCTGCCGGTCACTGGGAAGACCCCAGCGGCATGAAGCCCATCGCGACGCTGGGCACCTGCTTCGCCCTGCTGTTTCTCAAGCGGGCGACCCTGCCGGTCGTCACGGGCGCTGCGCAGCCCAAGTAGGCGGCAGTGCTTGGCCGGGGGTCCCGATCGCTAGCATGGGGGCATGGCCGATCCCCTCTTCAAGACCGAGAAGCGCTGGTTCGTGCGCAACGGGAGCCATGTCGACGGCCCGCACCCGACGTCGCGCATCCTGGAGTGGCGGCGCGAGGGGCGGCTGCCCGCCGACGTCCTGCTCTCGGCGGACGGGCAGCGCTGGCAGCGCGTGCGGTGGCCGGCTAGCGCGCGTGACGGGCGAACGCCGCCCGGATGAGCTGCCGGGTGAAGCCTGCGTGGCCTTCCGGGTCCGCGAGCAGGCACAGGTCGGCGCCGCCGGCATCCGCCGGCGGGTAGTAGACGCCGCAGTTCGCATTGATCTCGAGCATGAACGGGCAGCCGTCCGCATCGACCCGGATGTCGCAGCGGCCGAAGCTCGCGCCCTGCATGCCGACGAAGAAGCGTCCCGAGATGTCCCGGAGCAAGGCGTCGAGCGAGGGGTCGTCCACAGGGACGCACGCCATGGTGTCGTACTCGACCCACTTCATGTCCGCGTGCTTGAAGGCTTCGCCCGGGGGGAACTGATAGCGCATCGGCTGGTAGGTCTTGGGGCGGCTCGCGTCGTCGGGATTCTCGGCGACAAGCACCGTGCACTCGACGCCCTCGATGTACTCCTCGATCAGCGCGCCGCCGTGCCGCGACATCATCTTCTGGGCCTGGCGCTTGAGGCCGGCGGGGGTGACGACGCGGGAGTTCCGGCTGAGGTCTACGCTCGCGTAGCTGCTGGGGTGCTTCACGAAGAGCGGGAACTGAAGCTCGACCTGCGCCCGCTCGACGTCCTTGGGGGTGTGGGCGACGACATGCCGCGGCGTTCCGATGCCGAGGTAGCGACACACGCGCTTCATCTCCTCGCGCGTCGGCTCGTAGAACACCGACGTTGAACCCGTGAACGGAACCCCATGCCGCTCCAGCGTCTGAACCACCTCGATGCCGGGGGTGGTCTGGTCGGCGGCGCCGTCGCAGAGGTTGAAGTAGACGTCGAAGCCCTCGGCGATCAGCTCGGTGACGCGCTCGACGGAGGTGCTTCGGCCTTGGAGCGCCTCGACGTGCCACGAGGCCTCGGGGAGAAAGGGCCGGGGATCGCAAGGCCAGTCATCCGCCGGGAAGGGATCGGCATCGAGGTCCTGCGTGGTAAGCAGGCAGACGCGGAGTCCATCGAAGGGGGGCAGGGTGCTCGGCATGCCTGATCCTCGCACGTGCCCGGGTCACGGTCACAGCCAGTGGCTACTCGCTGCGCGAACCGCCCGAGCTGCCACCACCGCCGCCGCTGCGACCACGGCCACCGCGGCGCCCGCGGCCACCCTGGCCACTCCGCCCACCTCGGCCGCCCTGGCCACCGCGGCCGCCTTGGCCGCTGCGGCCGCTGCGGCCGCCACGTCCGCCACCACCGCCGCCGCGACCGCCCCGGCCCTGGCTCGGGCGGCTTGAGGCGGCGCGCGTGGCGCGCGCGCCCTGCGGGACGTCGGAGACGAAGGGGTGGTCCTCGACCACGTCGATCGGCTGGCGCGTGAGCTTCTCGATGTCGCGCAGGTACTCGCGCTCGTCGACGTCACAGAACGAGATGGCGACGCCCTCGCGGCCGGCCCGCGCCGTTCGCCCGATGCGGTGGACGTAGCTCTCGGCGATGTTGGGCAGGTCGTAGTTGATCACGTGCGTGATTCCACGCACGTCGATGCCGCGGGCCGCGATGTCGGTCGCAACCAGCACGCGCGTCTTGCCGCTACGGAAGCCCTCGAGCGCGCGCTCGCGCTGGCCTTGGGACTTGTTGCCGTGGATGGCAGCGGCCTCCTCCATCCGCTGATGGAGGTGCCGTACGATTCGATCGGCGCCGTGCTTCGTGCGGCTGAAGACCAACACGCATTTGATCGAGCGGTCCTTCAGGAGATGGGAGAGGAGCCCGCGCTTCTCGCGCTTCTCCACGAAGTACACGCTCTGCGTGATCTTCTCGGCGGTGGTCGCCGGCGGGGAGACCTCGACGCGGACCGGGTCGTGCAGGAACGAGCCGGCGAGGCGCACGATCGAGTCGGGCATCGTTGCGGAGAAGAGCAGGGACTGCCGGCGGGGCGGCAGGACCTCGAGGACCTTGCGAACGTCACGCACGAAACCCATGTCGAGCATGCGGTCGGCCTCATCGAGCACGAAGAACTCGACGCGCCTGAGGTCGATCTCGCGCTGGTCCATGAGGTCGAGCAGGCGGCCGGGGGTTGCCACGACCACATCGACGCCTTGGCGCAGCGCCCGCACCTGCGGGACCTGGCTGACCCCGCCGAAGATCACGATGCTGGATACCTTCACGTACTTGCCGTACGTGTCGAAGCTCGCTTGGATCTGGGCGGCCAGTTCGCGGGTGGGGGTGAGCACGAGTGCGCGGGGACGCTTCGGCTGGACGGGCTTGGGGTTGTTGCTCATGCGGTTGAGCAGGGGCAGCGCGAAGGCTGCGGTCTTGCCAGTGCCGGTCTGGGCGATTCCGAAGAGGTCCCGATTCTCGAGCAGGTACGGGATGGCTTTCGCCTGGATCGGCGTCGGGTGCTCGTAGCCGGCCTCCTTCAGCGCACGCTTCAGCGGTCCGCAGAGCTCGAGGCTTGCGAAGCTCGGCTGGGGTTGGTCGTCTTGCGTCATAAATCCTCGGAAGCGTGGGAAGACCCCGCAGGTTGGTCTGCCCTGGTTCTGGAGCGAAGATCTTTCCATGAGTACGCAACGCGAGACCTTCGACCAAGTTCCTGATCTGTACGCCAAGAACCGCCCCGGTGTCCCGGCGCCTGCGGTGGAGGCGACCTGGACGAGGCTGGGCCTCGCGCCGGGAGATGCCGTACTCGAGGTGGGCTGCGGGAGCGGTCAACTCACGAGTCACCTGCTCGAACGCGGTGCTCGCGTCACCGCTGTCGAGCCGGGGTCCGCCTTGGCCGGAGCGTGTGAGCGTGCGCTTGGGTGTCCGGCCCTCACGCTTGTGTGTTCCACGTTCGAGGCCTGGGCTCTCGGCAGCGAGCGCTTCCGCGCAGTGACCGCCTGCCAGGCAGCGCACTGGATCGAGCCCGGTATCTTCCTCGAGCGCACCGCGCAAGCGCTTGCTCGCGATGGGCGGCTGGGCCTGCTGTGGCATCTTGACGTGTCCGCTGAGACCGCGTTCTACAAGGCGACGCAGTCGCTCTACGACCACTACCTACCGGACGTCGACGAGAAGCCCCCGCGCACCATTCCAAACCACGTGGCTGCCTATGAGCAGGCGCTCGACGATGACGCCCGCTTCGCGCGGAGCCCGCGCGAGCGCTGGCCCTGGACACGGACCTTCGACGAGGCGGCGTACCTGGGTTGGCTGCGCACGCACTCGCCCGTGCGCATGCTCTCTGCAGAGGACCGCGAGGCCTTCGTGGCGGGCCACGCCGAGGTGATCCGGGCGTTTGATGGCACGGTCGTGCGGCGCTTCGAGACCGTGTTGGTCGCAGCGAACCGGGTAGACTAGCGCATCCGGAGAATCACGATGACCACAAGGACAGCCCTCGGACTGCTCGGCCTGTGCGTACTCAGCCTGACGCTTCACGGCCCGCGAGCCGAAGCCTGCTGCATGGTCCCGTTTGGCTACGAGGGCGATGTGGATCAAAGCGGGCAGGACGTTGTCGTCGTCTTCCACGAGGGGCAGGAGTCGCTGACGCTGCGCGTCCGTCCCCTGTTTGCGGGCGGCGAGGCGCCGCCGGCCTCGCTGGCGTGGTTGGTCACCGTGCCCAACACGCCCAAGGCCTACGACGTCGCGGAGGCGGCGGTGTTCGCCGAGGCGCGCGAGCTCCACAGGCGGTTGGAGGATCTCTACGAGGATCAGAAGCCCAAGCCCATTGCGAACCCGCTTGGGGATGACTGGGCGGCCGACGGCGCGGTGGCGCTCGAGTCGAAGCAGCTCGAGGTGGATGAGACGGTCACGGTCGGGCCGTATGCGATCACCCCCGTCCGCGCGCGCGGTCTTGCGGCCGTGGACGCGCTGAACGAATACCTGAAGGCGAACGGCTTCAGCACGGAGGATCCTGCGCATCTCGCGTGGTTTGCGGAGAACGAGTTCACGTTCCTCTGCATCAAGATCACCCCGCCGGAAGGCGCGGCTTCGCTCGGTACGCATCTCGACCTGCAGCCGCTGCAGTTGTCCTTCGAAACGGAGCGGCCGTACTACCCAGGCATGTACAGCGCCAACCAGGGCAACTTCAGCCTCAAGCTCACCATGTTCACCACGACCCCGATTCGGCGCGCTTCGCTCGCCGGGACGGCGCGTCGCCTGCGGGCGGACCAGGGCCACGCCAACCTGTTCACGACGAGGGCCCTTCCCGCAGGCATGGATTCAGCCAGCCGGGCCGTGCTGGGTTCTGGGGCCACGCCGCGCTGGTATGCAAACGGGCTGCACTCCCACGGCTTCAACAGTCTGGGTGCGGACGGCAAGCCGGCCATCCTGGGTTGGAGCGAGGACGTCACGTGGGAGCTCGGCGGCGCTGCCGATCTCCCGCCGAGCTGGTACTACGGCGATGGGCCCGCGCCGGTGCTCGGCCGCAAGGGCCGCTACGTCCTCGTCTGGACGCTCGTGTGGCTTGCAGCCATCGCAGCGCTCGTGATCTGGCGCCGCAGCAAGCGCGCGCGACGCTAGCTGACCTGCTGCGTCGCCGCGGACGGTTCCGGGGTGTCGCTTCCGGCGTCTTCAACGGTTGCGTTGTGCAGGCCGTCGATGAAGCCGATCAGGCGATGCCACGTGCGGATCTTGATGGTGTCTTCGTCGCGCTCGGCGTTGGCCTGGTAGTAGTCGAGTACGACATGCTTGTAGGCCGCGTTCACGACGGCGTTCTCGCCACGCGCGATGCGTGCCGCAGCCCAGCCGATCGACCAGTGCGGGGCCTGGCCCGCCTTGCGCCGCTTGACGAGAACGTCCCGGACCTCGTCCCAACCCAGCTGATGATTCGGCATGCTGTCTCCTCGACGCGCCGCGGCGCGTGTGCGCTCCATCTTGCGGGGATCCGTCGCCACTGCCAGTCCCAGCGCGTGGGTCTGTCTCCCTGAGGTGTCGCCTCCCTGGCCGGCGGGGCGGCGCGCCGCAGCGCCAGCCCGTACGCTAGCAGGACCGCGGAGGAACACGCATGCACCACACGCGCTGGCTCATTGGCGTCCTTGTCTTGACCCTTTTGGCCCCCGGGCTTGCGGAGGCGGAGGAAGGCCCCGCCGCAGCGGCCTACGAGGGCCGCGACGTGGCCGCGTGGGCCGGGGACCTCGCCGCCGAGGACCTGGCCGTTCGGCGCAAGGCGGTGTACGCGCTCTGGCATCTCCGGACGCCCGCCCGCGACCACGCGCCCGCCCTGGCGAAGGCGCTGCGCGACGAGGACGACTACATCCGCACGACGGCCGAGCGGATTCTTGCGACGTACGAGTGGCAGACGTCGATTCGTACGCTGACCAAGGCGCTGCCCGAGCTCATCGAGGCACTGGCGGACAAGCGCGCGACGGTGCGCCTGGCCGCCGTCTCCATCATCTGGTTGGCGGGCCCGCAGCCCAACGTGGTGGGGGACGAGCCGCCGCCGGCCGCACTCATGCCCGCGCTGCTCGAGGCGCTGGGTGACGTCGACTCCCGCGTACGTGCGAACGCTGCCGCCTCGCTGGCCAACATCCAGAAGGATGCGGCGCCGGCGTTGCCAGCGCTCCGCAAAGCGCTCGGGGACGAGGACCCGAAGGTACGGATGTGGAGTGTGCGCGGCCTCTCGTGGATCGGCGGCGCCGCGACCGTCCGCACGCTTCTGGATCACACGAACGATGACGACCCCGGCGTGCGGGCGAGCGTCTACGGGGCCATCGCCGGTGCCACAGGGGACGACGTCGATGGCGCCCTGGCCGCGCTGATCCGGGGCATCGACGACAAGGACGCCACGGCGCGCACGGCTGCCATCAACGGACTCTGGACCCTCGGCGATGTGCGCGCCCTGCCCGCGCTGGTGAAGGTGCTCGACGAGGCGGAAGACCCGCTGCTGCGTGGGGCCGTCGCGGGCGTCATCGGAGGCCTGGGCGATCCCCGTGCTACTGCGCCGCTCCTGGCGTTGCTGAGGGAGTCTGCCGGTACGGCGCGCTTCAGTGCGGCGAGCGCGCTGGCGCGACTGGGCCCGGAGGGGGCCGTGGCTGTGCCGGAGATCCTCAAGCTCTTCCGCAAGGGCACGGTCGAGCAGAAGACGGGATTGGCGCTCTCGATCGGCCAGTTTGGCGCGCTCGCGCCGCAGGCGGTCCCCGTGCTCATCGAGGCCATGGCCCACGAGAACAAGGGCCTGCGCGCCATGGCGGCGTCCAGCCTCTCGGGCTTCGCGATGCAAGGGCTGGTCGACGATGCGCTCATCGCAGCTGCCATCCGGGGCTTGGACGACAGCGACCTCCAGGTGCGGCAGTACAGCAACTCGATCCTCTCGCATGCGGGTGCAAAGGCCGCGCCCGCCCTGCCGGGGCTGCTCAAGCGTTTGGCACTCGCGGACGAGTCCCTCAGCGCGACGCAGCTCTACTACACGATTGGCAACATCGGCCCCGCCGCAGCAGCCGCGCTGCCGGCGCTCAGGGCGCGGACCGATGAGGTCCCGTACACGCGACTTGCGAACGCCTGGGCCATCGTCTGCGTCGCGGCGGACCCCAAGGAGGTCGACGCAGCCGTTCAGGCCCTCATCGATGGCATGGCGGACGACACGACACGGGTGCATGCGCTCTACCGGCTCAAGCTCGCCGGCCCGCGCGCCAAGCGCGCTGCGTTGACGCTGCGCTTCTGGATGAAGGGGGACACGGCCTGGGCCGTCGGTGCGGCGGCCGCCCTGCTGCGGATCGAAGGGGCCGCGGCGAAGGACGCCGTCGCCTTCCTCGAGGCGGAGCTCGCCGGCACCAAGGCCAACGGCGCCATGCGCCAGCTGGCCGATGTCGGGCCGGCGGGGCTGGCGCTCACCGAGGCGCTCCTCAAGCACGCCGAGGACGTGGCCTCACCCGAGCGCTCCCAGGCGCTGGCGCATCTCCTGAAGTGGGGCGCGAAGGGGGAGCGGGTACGCGCGGCCTTTGCACTCGCCCGCAAGGATCCCACCGCCTGGATCCGCACCCTGGGTGCTCGCGGCCTTGCGCAGACCGAGCCCAAGTAGCGCTCCGGTCCCCCGGCGCGTCTCTCGCCTTCATCAGAACCGGGACCGGGGGCGACACGTGAGGCGGATGCGCTACCCTGCGACCCTGAGATGGGCGTGGCTCCTTGACGCCCGCGGAGTTGCTCTGCGCGCGCGTGTGCGCATGGGAATCACACGATGAGTGAGTCGTCGGAAGCAGGCCTGGAAGCCCTCGAGGGGCAGCTGCGCCGCGAGAAGCGCCTCACCGAGGCGAGCTACGCGCTGCACACCACGCTCGACTTGCCCGAGATCCTCGAGCTGATCCTCTCCGCAGCGTGCGATGGCGTCGAAGCGGATCGAGGGACGGTCTTTGTCGTCTCGGCCGACGGCGCGGAAATCTGGTCCACCGTGTTGCGCGGGGAGGAGAGTCTCGAGATCCGCATGCCGCTCGGTCGGGGCATCGCCGGGACCGTTGCCGAGACGGGCGAGACGGTTCGACTCGCTGATGCGTACGACGACGAGCGCTTCGACCGCAGCTGGGACAAGACCTCCCACTACCGGACGCGGCAGATGCTCTGCATGCCGATCAGCAGCCGGCGCGGCAAGGTGGTGGGGGTGTTTCAACTCCTCAACAAGCTCAGCGGCGAGTTCGACGACGCCGACGAGGCCTACCTGAACGCGCTCTCGATGCACGCCGCGCTGGCGATCGAGAATGCCCGTCTCCACGCCTCGGCCATCGAGAAGGAGCGCCAGGACCGCGAGATCATGCTCGTGCAGGAGGTCCAGCGCGTGTATCTGCCCGCTGCCCTCTCGCTCGAGCTGGACGGCCTCTCCGGAGCCGGGATGAACGTCCTCTGCGAGGACGCCAGCGGCGACTACTTCGACTTCATTCCGCTGGCGGATGGCCGCCATGCCGTCGTCATCGGCGATGTGTCCGGCCACGGGCTGCGCGCGGCGCTGGTCATGGCGCAGGCGCGCGCCTTCTTGCGCGCGTACGCCTCGACCCTGACCTCGCTGGCCGATGTGATGAACCGCCTCGATGCCTCCCTGGCGCAGGATCTCTCCAGCGGGACCTTCATGTGCCTCGTGCTGTTGTTCTGCGATCCCAAGACGGGCCGGATCCAGTGGAGCAATGGGGGGAGTCCGCCCCCGCTGCTCCGCCGGGCCCGCGACGGCTCCATCGAGACCCTTCCGCCGACGGGTTGCGTACTCGGGATCCTGCCGGAGCCTGGCCACGTGGAGGGGGAGGTGTGCGTGCTGGAGCCGGGTGATGTCCTGCTGCTCTACACCGACGGCGCGACCGAGGCCCGGGACCCGAGCGGCGCCATGTTCGAGGAGGCGGGGCTGCGCGCGTTCCTTGCCGAGCACGGTGAGCTCGAGCCCACGGCCATGCTGGAGGCCTTGCGGGAGGCGCTGCGGGTCTGGACCGGCGTCGAGGCCTTGGACGACGACCTGACCTTGATCGCCATCCGGAAGACCTAACTGCTTCTGCAGTAGCTACTTCTGCAAGAGGACGGTCGTGCCGTCCCACGCCTGCCCGCGCAGCGTTTCCAGGACGCCGCGAAACCACACCGTGGCGCCGTCCCCCGGCCGGAGATGCGCGGCTTCATCCAGCGAAGCCGTCGCCCCGGCCAGATCTCCCTCGCGCGCCGCGGCGAGCGCGCGCTCGAAGGCGCTCGCATGGGCCATGAGGTCTGCGCTCGCCTCGGCACGCAGCGCGAGAAGCTCGAAGATGCTCACGGGCTCGGTCCGCCCGACCACGACAGCCTTGCCCAGGGGCTTCAACACAACCTCGGTACCGGCCGCCTCCGCGGTGTCGGGTCCGATCAGGATCGACACGCCGAAGCGCTTGGCGGCACCCTCGAGCCGACTCGCCAGGTTGACGGTGTCGCCCATGCACGTGTAGTCAAAGCGCTGCTCGCTGCCCATGTTGCCGACGACGGCATGGCCGGTGTTGATTCCGATGCGCACCTCGAAGGACTCGATCCCCAGCGCCTCGAGGGTCGGGCGGAGCCCTGGAAGCTCGGCCTGCACCCGCAGCGCCGTCCGGCACGCGTGCAGCGCGTGCCGGCGATCGGGGACGGGGTCGCCGTAGAACGCCATGACGGCATCGCCTTCGAACTTGTCCACGACGCCGTCGTTGTCCATGACGGCGGCGCAGTGGGCGGTCAGGTAGCGGTTGAGCAGCAAGGCCAACTCGCTGGGCTCGAGCAGGGTCGCCATGGTCGTGAAGCCGGCGACGTCGCTGAACAGGACAGACAGCTCGCGTTCGCGACCGCCGAGCTCGAGCAGCGCCGGCTCCCGCTTGAGGGCGGCGATGATCGAGGGCGACATGTAGCGACCGAACGTGCCTTCGAGCCAGCGGTTGCGGCGGCCCTCGGTCAGCGCAGTCAACGCCGAGCTGCCACCCCAGGTCAGGACCACGCCCAGGAGCGGTGTGAAGAGGTCGAGGGAGACGCCCATGCCAAAGCGCTCGAAGACGAACCAGGTGAAGAGCGCGCCAATGGATGCCGGCATGAGGTGGGGGAGCAGGCGACCCCGTAGGGCGCCACCCAGCAAGCCGACGAGGAGGGTGAGTGCGAACAGCCAGATGACATTGGTCCTGCGTCCCTCCCGCACGCGGCCGTCGCCATGCAGGAGGTTGTCGAGGACGGTCGCTTGGAACACCGGCCCATCCATCGTCCCGCGCAGGGGCGAGGCGACCACATCCTTGATGCCCGCGATGTTGAGGCCAAAGACGACGATCTTGTCCTTGAGTGCCGCGCGCGCCTCCTCGGGGAGCGAGCCGGTCGCATCCCACTGCTCCTTCCAGTCGAGCACGTCGGCCGGCGCGATCCGCGCGTAGCCGCCGCGAAACGCGCTGCTGTGGAAGTTCACCAAAAACGCCGCGTCCGGCGCCAGGGGCTGAAAGGCCGCGCCCACCCGGATCCCGCCGACCTCCTCCGCGATGGGAGTCACGCCAGAGAGCTGCGTGGCGGCGAGTGGCAGCGACATGACGACCTGCGTGCCCCACCTGCCGAGGACGGGGGCGCGCCGCACGACGCCGTCGAGACTGCTCGGCATGTTGACGAAGCCCAGCAGCCCCGCGCCCTCGGTCACGTGGCGGACGGGGAACTCGGCCCCGGAGCGCGCCACGGCGGGTTGATGATGGGCCAAGGCCGCGTTGCCAAGCCGCGTGGCCGCTGCGGCCTTGCGCGTCGGGAGCTCGTACTGCGGGGTCGCGCTGAGCTCGAAGGCCACAGCCGCCCTGCCGAAGCTGGTGAGGGCGCTGCGCAGCACCTTGGCGCTCTCGGCCTCCCCGAACCGCTCGGCGCGCTGACGGTCGGTGAGCGTCTCGGCGCCGGGCAGGTCATCGGGCCCTGCGCCGCGGTCCAGATGCAGCATGTCGTTCATCAGCGCGGCAGCGTCGGCTTCGCGCAAGACATCCACCAGGTGGGCGTTCAACTCGAGCGGCCAAGGCCAGCGCTCGCCGTGCGCCGCGTTCACGCGGGCGATGTCGCTCTCCTCGATCTGCATGACGACGATGCGCGGATCGGGCGTGCGCTGGTCGGCGAAGTGGCGGGTGCGCAGGTCGACGAACCGAAGCTCCAGCGACTCGAAGGCGTCGGTGCTGCGCACCGTGCTGAGGCCCAGTGCCGCGGCGAGTCCGAGCACGGCCCCGAACACGAGCCGTCCACGGAGGGTGAGCGCCTGGAGTTTCGGGATCCGAGCCATGCGCTCTCGAGGCTACTTGGGCAGCGGGCCGCTGCGACCCAGCGTGCTGCGGAAGCGCTTGAGCCGGGCATCCTTGACGACATCCCGTGCGCCGAAGGCAGGGATCCTTGCGATGACCGCATCCAATGCCGTCACCCGCGCGGCGGGGGAGGCGTGCGAAGCCCCTTGGACATGGCGGTGGGTGTCATGGGAGAGGCGTCCGAGCAGGGAGCGCATCGCCGTGTGGTCATACCACACGTTGGCGAGCAACTGCGTGCCCTCGCGATCGGCCGCGAACTCGAGCGCGCGGCCGTAGCCGTGGCTCATGGCCGTTCCGGCCATGCTCGTGGCGACCTGACCGAGGAACGCCGCGAAACCCGTGACAAGTCCGCCTCCCGACCCGCCGGCGGCGGCGCCGCCGACGCGCGCCAGGCCCTTGATGAAGCCGGGGAACTCGCGGCTCTTGCGCACGAGGCTCTCCCCATGCTTGGAGCGGATGTGGGCGAGCTCGTGGGCGAGGACGGCGGCGATCTCCGCTTCGGACTTGCAGGCCTCGACGGCGCCGCGGGTGATCAGGACGAAGCCCCCCGGGCCGCTGACGCCATTGACCTCGTCACTGTCGAGCACTTCGAAGTGGTAGCCGCCAAAGTTCGCGGGCAGTCCCGTGGCGGTGCGCACGATGGACTCGCCGATCAAGCGCACATACCGGCGCCGGGACGCGCTGCTGTCGACGCCGTACTTCGCGATGGCTTCGGCCGCGACCGCACGGCCGAGGTGGTACTCCTGCTGGGGCGTGAAGCTGACCTTCACCTGGTCGGCGAGCTCCGTCGCACTCTCGATGGCGGTCTGCGCAACCCGGGCACCGGTGCTGCCAAGGCCGGCGCGCCGCGCGGCCTCGCCTCCGAGGCCGCCGAGCAAGCCGCCCACGCCACGCGAGCGACGCCGTGTCGGTGCGGCGCGACGCGGCGAGGCCCGTACGCGTCCCGGGCGCAGGTAGTCGGCGCGGGCGCCGCCGAGGCGGCCCTCATCGATGAAGACCAGCGCGTCTTCGGGGGAGAGCGCAGCGGTGGCGGCCTCCATGCGATCGACGAGTCTGTAGGCCTGCGCCAACTCCTTGCGACTCGCGCGGTGCTTCTTCTCGGCGTTGGGGGTCAGCTGTCGGCCGGCGGCACTGACCTCACGCGAGGAGGCACCCGAGCCGCCGCCCGAGGTGAAGTGCGCCGGCTTGGCCGTTGCGGCCATGGCGGAGGGCTGCAGCGTCTCCCAGGAGCGGAGCCAGCCCGTCTGGGCCTTCACGCCGGACTTGGGTAGCGTCCGCACCTGCAGCCACGGCGGCTGGACGGCCAGCACCTTGAGGCGCAGGCCGTAGCCCAAGGAGGCGACGGGCTCACCGAGGGTGGACTTCTTGCTGCGCAGGTTGATGCCCCGCTTGCTGAAGATCACGCGGACATCGCCGACCTTGATCGACTGCGGGGCGGCCGTCGCGGGCTGGGGCGAACCCAGCAGGAGGAGGGGCAGCGCTGCCAGTGCGAGGCAGGCGGTCCGGTAGGTTGTTCTGCGGAGGCGGGGCTGGCTTCGGCCGGGCATGGCAGGCTCCTGGGGGACTCCCGATCACCCTCAGCCTACCGCAGACCTTTCGGGCGACACGCCGGAGCCCTCAGGCGGCGCTGGGGCCGTCCTCGGGCGGGACGGCTCGCCGCGCTCCCCGGCCGAGCATGTCGTCGGGGTACCACATCTGGGTCAGGCGCGTGAAGAGGTTGATGATCTCGAATGGCAAGGCGGTCAGGCGCCCGATGGCGTAGATCAAGCCACACGGCAGGGCGAGTGCGAGCCGGAGGTAGGCAAGCAGGGGGCGCCGCGGGCCCGGGCCATCGTCGCGAGCCAGCACCAGGGGCGCCCAGGTCGGCTGCCCGTCGATCAGCTTGAACCCGTGCTTGCGGAACACCGCGAGAGATCCGCTGTACCTGCGGTTGGCGCGCAGGTGGGTGATCGCAACGCGGTGGATGAAGTAAAACGGCGCGTGCACGATCAGCACGCCCCCCGGCTTGAGGCAGCGCCGCAGCCGGTCGAGCTCGGCGGGCATGTCCGGGACATGCTCCAGCACATCGAGGCAGACGATCGCGTCGAAGGCGGCCTCGGGAAGCGCTTCGGGATCCGTGACGCGCTCGACGCGCGTGCCGCTTGCTTCGAGCATGCGCTGCGCGAACGTGTTGGTGTAGCCCGGCAGGTCGAAGAACGTGACGTCGTGCCCCGCCTCGGCGAGGGACAGCGCATCGAAGCCCAGGCCGTCGCCCCAGGTAAGAACCGCCTGTTTGGGGCCGAGGAACTTTCCGACCCAGCCCTTCACCCACGAACGGATGCTGCGCTTGAGGAGGTTGACGTTCCAGACCGAGAGCTCGTAGACGAATGCGTCCGAGGTTCCGTAGAGCTTCGCCATGGCGTCGTCGAAGACATACGGTGTCATGCCGAGCGCCTTGCCCGCCTTGCGCACGCTGCTGCCGCGCACCACGAACTCCTGCCACATGCGGCGGCGGGCCTCCTCGGGATCGCAGCTGGTGACCGCGGCAATCGCCGCAGCCATCGCCCGGCTGTTGCGCAGCAGATGCCATGCATCCCGGGGGAACGGCTGGGCCTTGGGGGAGGAGGCGTCGGTCGGGGCGGTCATGGCGGCGGGCCTGGCGTGCCTGGGGTGTACGGCGAATGGCGCGTACGGATTGTGCCTCCATCCACCCGGCACAGCGCGCTATTTGGTCGGGGCGTGCCGTGCGGCTATCTGCCGAGGGCTTCGCGCTGGGTGCACGAGGTCGGATCGTCGAAGAAGCAGCCGTAGGTACGTTTGCGCTCCGGGGACCGGACTCGCTCGCCGCGGAGAACCGCCTGGAGCACCGCGTCGAGATACTCACCCTTGCCGTCGGTCAGGTCCGCATCGAGCGCGCCGCGGTAGACGAGCCGCTGGCGGGCATCCAGCACCGCGATCTCGCAGGCCGAGTCGAGGCCGAGGTAGCCGCAGAGTGTCTGGGTGGGGTCTGCGAGGAGCTGATATGCCGAGCCGAGCCTGAGGTGCTTCTCCCGAAGCTGCTCGGCGGTGTCGCGGGGTTCCCCGGCGACGGCCAGCCAGTGCACGCCCGCCGCGGCGGGGTAGCGCCGCATTAGCGCGCGCACGCGCGGCTCGACGCTCTCCACGCAGGGGCAGGTCACGCTGTAGGCGTAGAACACCGTGGCGCGCGGTCCAAGGCGGGAGGCCACATCGGCGGGCTCCACGCCAGAGCCCACACGCGGCAGCGCGCACGTGAGGGCGTAGGGCGCGCCAAGCTCGAGCGTCGCCGGCGGCGTTGCCGGGGGACCATCGCCACACCCGGTCAGCAGAGGGAGCAGGAGAAGCGTGAGTGCGAGCAGGGCGGAGGCGTACTCCCACGTCCCCCGGCTCACAGGCGCTTCCGCAGGGCCACGCGCGTACGCGTCAGCCGCTCGGGCTGCGCGGTGCCCTCAACGATCCGAAGCGCGGCATCGAGCGGTAGGTCCGTGAATCGCTGCCGCGAGCCCCGCAGCGGCCAAGTGATGTCCAGGGAGAGGATCTGCGTGGCCTCGCCCAGGCCGATCGTCTGGCGGAGGGGGTTGGCCCCGAAACTGCTGCTGCCGCCCACGTGGCGATGGACCGAGCGCTGCGTTCCGTCGGCGTCCTGCACGCGGAGGTGCAGATGGGCGCCGATCGCGCTGCGGTTGCTGCGCAGACCTTCGAGCGAGAGGGCGATCCAGCGCTGGCCGAACCCGGGGTTCTCGTAGAGCGCGTTGTGGAAGCTGTCCCCCGGATAGGCGCCGCCGAGCTGGTTGAAGACGTCCAGGTCGCCGTCGTTGTCGAGGTCTGCGAAGGAGATGCCATGGCCCTTCTGCAGGTGCCCGAGTCCACTGGCCACGGTCGCATCGACGAAGGCGCGGCCGCCGCGGTTTACGAACAGGACGTTGGGCATGAGGGACTCGTAGTTCGGGTCGCCCGTGCCGAGGTAGATGTCCAGGAAACCATCGCCGTCGAGATCTCCGAAGTTTGAGCCCATCGGGCGCACCGGGTAGCGCAGGCCGGCGTCCTTCGTTGCGTCCGTGAATCCGCCGCGTCCGTCACCCCTGTAGAGGCGCGAGGGCTCGTACTTGGCCGGTCGACCGAGGTAGTGGGCCGCCACATCGGCGATTTCGGCGTGGTAGCTCGGGACGTAGAGGTCGAGAGCGCCGTCGTTGTCATAGTCCCAGAACCAAACCGGGAAGCTGTGGTGGGGGTGCTGGACGTCCAGTGCCACCGCCACGTCCGTGAACGTCCCGTCCCCATCGTTGCGGTAGAGCCGGTTGGCTCCCGTGTGGTTTGACACGTACAGGTCGGGGTCACCGTCGCTGTCGTAGTCGCCCCAGCTCACGCCCTTGGTGAAGCGATCGTTCTGCACGCCCGCGGCGGCCGCGACGTCGGTGAAGGTGCCGTCCCCGTCGTTGCGAAAGAGTTGGCACGGGGCGCGGAACGAGCCGTGGCTCTCGTTGCCGATGTAGAGGTCGAGATCCCCGTCGAGGTCGAAGTCAGCCCACCCCGCCACTTGGGTAGGGGCGTGCACGTCACCGAGTCCCGCCTTGAAGGTCACATCCTCGAAGTGCCCCTTGCCATCGTTGCGAAGCAGGGAGTTGGGGTGTCGTCCGGCGGCCATCAGCCACGCACCGCGCAGGACAAGGACGTCGACGTCCCCGTCGTTGTCGTAGTCAGCCTGCTTGAGGTTCAGCCCGCCGTAGAGACCGCCAAGTCCGGCGGCTTCGGTCTGCTCGACGAAGTCCCCGGTTCCCGTATTGCGGAAGTAATGCATGGGCCGTAGCGGGTCCCAGCTCGACGTGAGGATGTCCAGCAGCCCATCGCCGTCGAAGTCCTCCACGACGACGCCGCCCGCCAGATCCGCCGTGTGCAGGCCGAGGTCGGGCGCGATGTTGAGCAGGCGCGGGAAGTCGATGGAGGAGGTGAGGGCCTCGGCCTCGAGGCGCATCGCCTTGGGAACGCCGCGCGGCCAGGTTCCGAGCGTCATGTGTGCGACGTTCAGTAGCCAGAGCGCCGCCAGTCCGCCGGGATCGTCGGTTCCCAAGAGACCGACCACCCGCTCGAAGCAGGCGGCGGCCTCGCGGGAGCCCCGCCTGTGGATGTGGATCCCCGCACCCTGGATCGGGAAGATGCAGCTCTCCGCGTTGTGATCCTGGCAGCAGTTCTGGCGCTCGCCCAGCTGCAGCCAAGCCACCCCCAGCGTGTGCTGGAGACGCGCGCGATCCTGGATGGACGGCTTGAGGCTCGCCTGAACCCGCTCGGCGGCCCGGTACGCGTCGATGGCGCGCTGCACGTTCCCGAGCCGGAGCTCGGCCTGGCCCGTCGAGAGTAGGAGGTCGTAGAGCGCTTGCGGCGACTGCGGGGCGGGCGCATCCAGTCGGGCCCGCAGCTCGCGAGCCCGATGGCTTCCGGTGTAGGGGTTCTCGTCGGGGGCGCGGTGGGCAATCTCCCGCAGCAGCGCACGCATGTCGGGGGACCTGGCCAAGACGGCACGCCGCTCATCCGTGCCGCAGCCGATCAGAAGCAGTGCTGTCAGCAGGCCGAGGGCTAGTCCACGGGCTGGAGCGCGGCTCGGCAGTCTTGCGTCATGCTGGCTCGACACGCGGTCCACCCCAGTTCATCGGTGCCGGCGGTGCAAACGACGCAGACACGTTGCACGTGTGTAGACGGTGAAGCGGGGGGCAATGATCCGGATATTGCGCCTGAATCGGCAGGCCGGGCCGCGAGTCCTGTTTACGGGGTTTCCGCACGTAGCCGCTGATTGGATGGGGCGCACCATCCCGCTGCCGTTTGGGAACTCGGTGTGTTGACGCGCGATGCCGCGGAGCGAGATGCTGCGGCGGAAGGTGGAGGCGCCGTCCGGAATCGAACCGGAATAGACGGATTTGCAATCCGGTGCCTAACCACTCGGCCACGGCGCCGTCCTTCGCGAGACCAGAGGGAACCCCAGATCCCCGCCGGACGCAAGGACCGGCGGGGGAGACACGCCCCAGGCGGCTACACTCACCCTGGGCCAGTGGCGGAACTGGCAGACGCAGGAGACTTAAACTCTCCCGAGGGACTTCCTCACTTGCGGGTTCGAATCCCGCCTGGCCCATGTTTCGACCCTCGTCGCGAGTCAACTGACCACGTTCCGCCCGGACGGGCGGGTCGGAGGGGTCGCGTTGGGGGCGGCTTGGGGTTTGGGCGGTGCCTGCCGCGGGCGGATGGTGCTGGCCGGTGTTCCGCGCTGACGCGCGGGTCGGAGGGTTCGCGTTGGTTGAGGCCCGAGGTTTGGGCGGTGCCTGCCGCGGGCGGATGCGAGCTGGCCGGTGTTCCGCGCTGACGCGCGGGTCGGAGGGGTCGCGTTGAGGGCGGCTCGAAGGTCGAACGGTGCCTGCCGCGAGCGGGTACGAGCCGGAGCCTGCGTGCGAACGCGGGTCGTGCATCGCGGTGGCTGTGGTTTGCGCATGACGGCCGGCTACCGACGCCTGTGCATCGGCGTCTTGTGCTGGGGGGCTCACGCCCCCCGCGGCGAAGCACGAGCTCGCGCCGTGGCGCGAGCGGTGCCGCCGCCACCCCCCTTGACATCTACAGCGCTC
>JAJDEM010000207.1 GCA_029259795.1 Planctomycetota bacterium | reverse complement strand
AACGACATCTCGCCGTCGGCGCGCGCGTCGCACCGCGCGGTGCGTCTGCCGTCCTGCCCGGCCACGTGTGGTTGCTTCTGGGCGTGAAGGCCAACTTCCAGGTTGGGACCGTCCTCATGCTCCGGCCCGCGACGTTGGCGTTCCTGCTGGCAGCGCCCAGGCTTCCGCCGGTGGCCCAGCCCGCCAAGCGGCTCAAGGCCCTCGTCCCCTGGCTACGGCATGCCGACCCCATGGTGGCCGCCTCGGCTCGCAAGGAGTTTGCGGAGGCGCCCTTCACTGCCGTCAGGGAAGCCGCGCGTGATGTCGTTGCCGACGATCTCCTCGCGACCCTGGCCCGGCCGGAGGCGGCGGCAACCAGTCGAGGCACGCTGTTCTTGCTGGTCGGCCTCTCGGGCGGGCCGGCGGAGCGCAAGCGGCTGGGCACGTGGCTGCAGGACCCCGCCATGCAGCGTGCGCCGGGATTCGACGCCCTGCTGGCGGCGTGGCTGCTGCTCACCGGGCCCAAGGGCGTGGGTCCGATCGAGCGGATGGTCCGCGATCCGAAGGTGAACGCGGCGATCGTGGGGGCTGCGTACGTTCGGGCGCTTGGCTTTCATGCACGCAACACCAAGACCTTGAGCCGTCCCCAGGTCCTGGGTGCGCTGCACCGGCTGCTCGAGCGCCCGGCGTTCTTCGGCGCTACGCTCAGCGAACTCACCCGGCTCGAGGGCTGGGGGGAGCTCGAGCCCGTGCTCGCGGCCTACGAGCGGCAGAAGGCGAAGGCCCCCTGGCTCGTCGGTCCCGTCATGCGCTACCTCGAAGCGCATCCGAGTCCGGAGGCCAAGGCTGCCCACGCGCGACTCGAGCGCGGCCTGAAGGGCGGCAAGCCCGGCGGGGCCAAGGGAGCACCCGCGAAGCGCGGCACCTAGGCCTGACGCGACGACGGGCACCGGCCGTGCGAGAGCCGGGGGCGTGCGGGCGGTCCGTGGTGCTCGAGAACGTTCCGGGCGGTCTCGTCGCGAAGGGGGCTGTGCCCACCGTCGAGGGCCCGTAGAATCCGCGCCATGGAGACCTTGCAATGAAGGCGGCCGAACGTGGATTCCTGATCGGGCTCTCGATCGTTCTCGTGGGCGCCTGCATCTTTGTGGCGTACACGGTGAGTCAGGACGACGGTGACACGGGCAGTGGTGCGATCGACGATCGCCGACTCCCTCCCGTGAAAGCGCTGCGCAGCTTCAAGACCGCGGGCGGCGTCGAGGTCATGGTGCTTCAGGAGGGCCGTGGCGAGACCCGTCAGAAGGGCGAGGCGATGGACATCGCCTTCACCGGCTACATCGCCGAGAGCGGCGCGCGCTTCCAGAAGAACGTCAACCTCGGCTGGGTGCTCGAGGACGGCGGCGTGATCGAGGGTTGGATCCAGGGGCTCGCCGACATGAAGCGCCTGGAGCGCCGTCGGTTGCTCGTCCCCAGCGAGCTGGCCTACGGCTCGATGCGCCGCGGCAAGATCATGCCGAACACCGATGTCGTGTTCGACATCCAGTGGGCGGTGCTCGACATCAAGGACCTCGTCGAAGGCAGCGGGCCCGTCGCAGCCGTCGGCGACCGCGTGACGGTCATGTACAGGGGCACCCTCGAGAATGGGAAGCCCTTCGACTCCAACTACGGGGGGGAGCCCATCAGCTTCGGCCTCCGCAAGGGCGGTCTCATCGACGGCTGGGTCCTGGGCGTTCCGGGCATGCATGTCGGCGGCAAGCGGCGGCTCTGGGTGCCGTGGCATCTGGCGTACAAGACCGACGCCCGACCGCCCTCGGGCAAGCCCGGCATGGTCGGCATCCCGCCGATGGCCAATCTCATCTTCGAAATCGAACTCGTCGGCCTCGACTAGCAGATGGCGCGGGACCCTGAGGCATTTCTAGGGCTGGACCTCGGCACGTCGTCCGTGAAGGCCCTCCTCGTCGACGGCGATGGGGTGGTTCTCGCAAGCGCGGGGGAGCGCCTGACGCTGCTCTCCGAGCAGCCGCTGCAAGCCGAGCAGGATGCGCATGCCTGGTGGCGGGCCGCCGCCGCAGCGGTGCGGGCGTGTGTCGAGGCGGCGCCGCATGCCCGCATCCAGGCGGTCGGACTCACGGGCCAGAAGCACGCGCTGCTCCCCTTGGATGAGGACAGCGAGCCGCTCCGCCCCGCGCTGCTCTGGGCCGACGGCCGAGCGACCCGCGAGTGCGAGGAGGTGCGCGCGGTGTTTCCCGCCGTCGCTCGTCGGACGGGGGCACTGCCGCTCCCCGGGTATCTCGTCCCCAAGTGGTTGCGCTACCTCCGTCGCGAGGAGGCCCTCGCGGCTCGGACCGTGCGGCTCTGCTTCGCGAAGGACTGGCTGCGGCTGAAGCTCACCGGCGCCTTTGCGACCGACCGGACCGAGGCGTCGGCCAGTCAGGCGTATGACTTCCGCGCCAACAGTTGGTCGGACACGCTGCTGACGCTCTGGGACATGCGTCGCGACCTGCTGGCGCCGATCCGGCGCTCGACGAGCGAGGCGGGCCGCGTTCATGAGGCGGGGGCGGCCGCGACCGGGTTGCCCATCGGCACCCCCGTCGTGGCTGGAGCCGGCGACAACGAGGCGGCCGCCCTGGGCTGTGGCGCGCTGGGGGAGGGGCGTGTCGCCGTGATCCTGGGGACGTCGGGGACCGTGATCGGCACGAGTCGCGTGCGCGCAGGGGCCGGCGGCCTCTCCTGGAATCGGCACGTCCTACCGACGGGCTACGCAGGGACCGGCACCGTCCTCTCGGCGGGCCGTGCGCTGCGCTGGGTGCGCCGGACCTGCTTCCCGCGCGACTTCACCAGCGCCCAGGTCATAGAGGCCGCCGGAGCTGCGGATCCCGGTCCGGCCCCGCTGGTGTTCATCCCGTCCCTGGTGGGGGAGCGCAGTCCGGTGCCCGACCCGCAAGCCACGGGCGCGTTCGTCGGACTCCGGCCCCAACACGGCCGCGGCCACATGGCGCGCGCGGTCTTGGACGGCGTCGCGCTCCAGATTGCCGACATCCTGACCCTCATGCGGGGAGCCGGGGTCGCGGTCGAGGCGCTGCGGATCACCTCGGGTGGGGCCGCCTCGCCCCTCTGGCGGCACACGATTGCCTCCGCGGCCGGCGTCGCCGTGCGCCGCGTCGCGCAGCGCGAGGGCCCGGCGCTCGGCGCCGCCATGCTCGCAGCTGCCTCTGGCGGTGCCCACGGGCAGCTCGCGGACCTGGTCGAGCGCTGGGTCGTGCCGGGGGCGGTCGAGGAGCCCAATGCCCAAGAGGCCAAGCGCCTCGCCGGACTCGGAGCCCGGCTGCGTGCCGTACGCAACGCCCTGCGGGGCATCGAGACGCGCGGCGGCTAGCGGCGGCCGGCAGCGGGGCCCGGCGGCCGCACCGGCTGCGTCCCGGAATCGCCCGCGAAACAAGGCACGGCGGGTGGAGCATTCCTTGGGGCGGGGGCCCCATGCGTACAATCCGCCGCAAGCGGCGGGGCGTACGGGCCCAAGCGTCGCCGAGTGCCCTTGCCGACGCCCCGGGCCCGCGCCATCCGGCGCACCCCGCGACGGCTTCCCCATCCACAGGTCCGCAGCTTCAGAGGGTCTCCCTCGAAACGAGTGATCCCGATATGTCCGAGCCGAGCACGGCGCCCGATAGCGCGGCGACAGCCCATCCCGAGCCGATCGTCAATCGCCTGTCCATCCAGATCGCCACCGTCAATGGCTCCGGTAGCCAGACGGCCAACAACACGTTGTTGCGTGCGATCTTCCAGATGGGCATTCCGGTGTCAGGAAAGAACCTCTTTCCGAGCAACATCGCCGGGTTGCCGACGTGGTTCACGATCCGTGCGAACGCCGACGGCTACACCGCCCGGCGCAGCGAGGTCGACGTCCTCGTCTGCATGAACGCCCAGACCTCGCGCGAGGATGTGGCGGGCGTGCCGCCCGGCGCCACGGTGGTCTACGAGGAGAGCTTGAAGCTCGATACCCTCCGCGACGACCTGGACTTCTACCCCGTCCCGTTCGCAAAGCTGGTGCGCGAGGTGTGCCCGGTGGTGAGCCTGCGCCGGCTCGTGGTGAACATGCTCTACGTGGGCGTGGTCGCGCACTTGCTCGACATCGAGCTTGCTGAGATCGAGAAGGCCCTGCAGAAGGCGTTCGCGACGAAGCCCAAGGCGCTCGATCTCAACATCGACGCCGTGAAGGCCGGGCTCGCCTGGGCGGAAGAGAACATCACCACGCAGTCGCGCTTCCGCGTCCAGCGGATGGACAAGACCGCTGGCAAGGTCCTCGTCGACGGCAACTACGCCACGGCCCTCGGTGCCTTGTTCGCTGGCGTGACCGTCGCAGCCTGGTATCCGATCACCCCCTCCTCGAGCGTGACCGAGTCACTCATCGAGTTGGCAGATCGCTACCGCGTGGATCCCGAGACGGGCAAGCGCAACATCGCCATCATCCAGGCCGAAGACGAGCTCGCGGCCATCGGCAACGTGATCGGCGCGGCGTGGGCAGGGGCCCGCGCGATGACGTCGACGAGCGGCCCCGGCATCAGCCTCATGAGCGAGTTCATCGGCCTCGGCTACTACGCCGAGATCCCCGCTGTGATCGTCAATGTCCAGCGCACGGGGCCGAGCACGGGCCTTCCGACGCGCACCATGCAGGGCGATGTGATGTTCTGTGCGTACAACTCGCACGGCGACACCCGTCACCCGTGCATCTACCCGGCCAACATCGAGGAGGCCTACGAGTTCGGGAGGAAGGCGTTCGACATCGCCGAGCGCTACCAGACCCCCGTGTTCGTCCTCACCGACCTCGATCTCGGCATGAACCTCTGGATGGCCGATCCCTTCGAGTACCCCGAGGGCGGCATCGATCGCGGCAAGGTGCTCGACCAGGCGGGCCTGGCCGCCATGGAGGACTGGGGCCGCTACAAGGACGTCGACGGCGACGGCATTCCGTATCGCTCGATCCCCGGCACCCCCGGTGGCAAGGGTGCGTACTTCACGCGTGGCTCTGGCCACGACGAGTACGCCGTGTACTCCGAAGACGGCGACGTCTACGCGGGCAACGTGGATCGCCTCAAGCGCAAGATCCAGGGCTCGGCTGATTACCTGCCCCAGCCGATCGCCGACGATCGGGGCAGCAAGGTGGGCATCATCGCCTACGGCACGAGCGAGGCCGCTGTTGCAGAAGCCCGTGATCAGCTGCGGGGCGAGCATGGGCTCGAGACCGACTACCTGCGCTTGCGCGCATTCCCGTTCCCGGCTTCGGTCCAACAGTGGATCGAGGCGCACGATCGCGTCTACGTGGTCGAGCAGAACCGGGACGGCCAGATGCGCAACCTGATGCGCATCGAGTTGCCTGAGATCTCTGTCAAGCTCGATTCAATCCGCCACTACACAGGAATGCCCCTGGATGCGCGCACGGTGACCGATGCCGTCGTTGCAGCCGAGGCCAACGCCGAAGGAGCCAACTGATGGCTGCCGCACCGAAGACGAACAAGCTTGGCCTGATGGTCAAGGACTACCGTGGCGGCGACAGCACCCTGTGCAAGGGCTGCGGCCACGACGTCATCACGAACACGATCATCTCGGCGTTCTATGAGATGGGTGTCGAGCCGCACATGGTGGCCAAGCTCTCGGGCATCGGCTGCTCCTCGAAGACCCCGGCCTACTTCTTGAACGGTGCGTGGGGCTTCAACAGCGTCCACGGGCGCATGCCGGCCATTGCGACGGGCGCGGCCCTTGCCAATCGCGATCTCAAGAACATCGGCGTTTCGGGTGACGGTGACACGGCGTCCATCGGCATGGGCCAGTTCGTGCACATGCTGCGGCGCAACACGCCCGTCGTCTACCTCGTCGAGAACAACGGCGTGTACGGCCTCACGAAGGGGCAGTTCTCAGCGACCGCGGACGAGGGCAGCGTCGCCAAGGGTGGCGCAACCTGTGACCTGCCGCCGATCGACCTCTGCACGATGGCGATCGAGCTTGGCTGCGGTTTCGTCGCGCGGTCGTTCTCGGGCGATCGCAAGCAGCTCCTGCAGATCCTCAAGGCGGCGATCGCCTACGAGGGCACTGCCATGATCGACATCCTCAGCCCGTGTGTGACGTTCAACAACCACAAGGGCTCGACCAAGTCCTACGACTGGGGCAAGGGCCACGAGGGCCCCGTGCACGAGCTCGGGTTCGTTCCCCACTGGGAAGAGCCCGCCGTCGAGTTCGAAGGCGGCAAGTCCGTTGAGGTTCCGCTGCCCGACGGCGGCGTGGTCTGGATCAAGCCGATCGACGAGCACGATCACGACCCGCGTGATCGCGTGGCTGCTCTCAACTTGCTCCGTGAGGACTACGAGAACGAGGCCGTGTTCAACACGGGCATCATGTATCTGGATCCCAGTCGCGAGACGCTCCAAGACGACATGGACCTGAGCGCCGAGCCGCTCTGGAACATGCCCCTCGAGAAGCTGCGACCGAGTCGCGAGTCGCTCGACCAGATCGTCGATTCACTGCGCTAGCGGGCTCGACGGCGCCGCGTGCGCCGTGCCGCAGCTGCGGTCCGAATCGCCCGGGCGAGTCGGCCGCGGCGTAGCATTCTCCGCGTTCGGATGCATCCCTGGGTAGGGTCTGCTTCTCCGGAGGGCCCCCCATGTCTCGACTGATCGCGTCTCTGCTCGCCTGCTTCGCCCTGAGCCTCGTTCCTGCCTGTGGCGGCGGTGGGGGCGGCGGTGGACCGTCGGATCCTGGAGCTCCGGGCACCCTGCGTGCGGTTGCGATCGAGGGCGAGGTGGCGCCCGCTACCGGCGGCGGCACCTACGCGGCGTTCCCCGCCTTCCCGATCATGGATGCGGCCCGCAATGCCTGGTCGGCCTTCGTCGCCACCATCACGGGCGGCACCACGACGAGCGTCGTCTACGTAGCCCTCCCGGATGGGACGCCGACGCTGGTCCGTGCGCTCGCCGAGGGTGACGCCGTCGCAGGCACGGACCGGGCGATCCTCGATTTCGCCGGCGTGTGGATGTGTGAGGACGGCACGGTCATCGCGCTGGCCAATCTCACCGGCGGCGTCGACACGCAGGACTTTGCCCTGCTCGCCGTGGACATTGTGGGCGGGCTCGCGACCAACCTGCGCGTGGTCCTCCTCGACGAGGCGAGCCTGGCGCCCGCGATCGCGGGCGGCGTGCTGAGCGACATCGATCCGATGACGCTGCTCAAGGAGGACGACGCAACCCTGTGGTTCCTTGCGACGGACTCGGTCGGCGGTGACACCCACCTCGTCAGCATGGAGCTGGATGGCACGGATCTGCGCCGGCGCGTCTCGCCCGGCGATGCCGCAGTTGGCGGTGGAGACCCCGTGCTCAGCGTCGACGCCTTCAGCGTCGATCCTACGGGCACCTACTATGGCTGGGTGGTCACCGATGCAGGCGGCGTCCGCCGAGTCAGCCTGCGTGAGACCATTGCCGGCCCCTCGGTCAATGTCCAGGTGCTCCAGGACAGCAACCCGCTTCCGAGTGGTGTCGGCACCGTGGCCGACGCGTGGAAGCGCGGCCGCATTCTCGTCTACGGCGATGCGTCCATGACCTGGGTCGCCAAGGGTACGCAGAGCGGAGCTGACGACATCTTCATGCTCTACCAGCACAATGCGGTCGTGCAGCATCGCGAGATGGCGCGCACGACGGAGACCGCGCCGAGCACGGGCATGGGCACGTGGAGCCGTATCGACGCCCTGAACGCCGCGCCAGCGGCGCAACGCGTGATGTTCGATGGCGGCGTCTCCGGCGGCACGTTCGGCGTCACGGAAGGCACCTACCAGGTTACCGGCGTCAATCCGCCCAACGTCATCGCCGACACGGCGAACCTCGTCGCCAGTGGCGGTGCGGTTGTGCCTGCGCCCTACATCAGCCTGCGTCAGACGACGCGCCCCTACGACGAGGTCGCCTTCAATGGCGACCTCGGCTACGCGCAGATGTTCTCGGGGACCTCTGTGCTGTGGTGGCTCGTACGGGCGGCGGGGAACAACATCTTCGGCGTCGCAGCCCAGGGCGGAACGGCCCCGGGGGGCGACACGTTCACCAGCTTCTCCGGTGGAGCGGCCCTGACGATCGCACCGGGCATCTTCCTGTTCCGCGCCGGGCTCACCACCGCGGGGACGGGCATCTTCCGACAGGGACCGTAGCGCCACGGCCACGAGGCCCGTCGGTCGGGGGCTCAGCCCGCAAGATCCACGGCGCGGCGGGGCACTGCTTGGGCGGCGGCCACTGCCCGGGCGACGTCGTGTTCGACACCCGCCTCCTGAGAACAGGGGATGGCGGAGAGGACAGGATTCGAACCTGCGACCCCGTTTCCGGAGTACGCGCTTTCCAAGCGCGCGCCTTCGACCACTCGGCCACCTCTCCACGTTGCGTTCGTAGCGGCCTGGGAGGATAGCGCCGCTGGGCGCTGTGCAGCCGGATTTCGCGAGGGCCCCCCGGAAGCCCGGCTGTCCGGGCGCCCGCGGCAGTTCCCGCTACCGCCGGTCTGCAGCCCGCGCCATACTCCTTGCCATGGGCTGGAAGCGAAACAAGCGCAAGGCGGTCGAGGGCGCGGCCGTTACCGGTGCGATCCTCGCTTGGCTGACCTCGCGGACCCCGCGCTCCATGGTTGGGGCCGTGGTGGGCGTGGTTGCGTTCGGCACGCTCGGTTACTGGCTCGTGGGGGCCGAGAGCTTCCTCGATGCCCTCTACATGGCCGTCATCACGGTCAGCACAGTCGGCTACGGCGACGAGGTGCCCACCACGGCGGGGCGCATCTTCTCGATCATCTACGTCATCATGGGCGTCGGCGTGTTCTCACTCACGCTCTCGACCCTCGCTTCGTCCCTGGTCGCTGGCCGGGTGCATGAAGTCATCGGGAGGCGGCGCATGGAACGCCAGATCAAGGAACTCAAGGATCATCTCATCCTCTGTGGCTTCGGCCGCTTTGGTGAGATCACCGCGCGCGAGATCGCCGGCAAGGACACGGGGTTGGTCGTCATCGACCTTGACTCCGCCCGTGTGGATGAAGCCGACGACTTGGCCATGCTGGCGGTTCACGGGGACGCCACCGAGGAGGAGACGCTCGAGAAGGCCGGTATCGAGAACGCCCGGGCGTTGCTCTGCACCCTGCCGACGGACGCGGAGAACGTCTACTCGATCCTCAACGCGCGTGAGGTGCGTCCCGACATCCCCATCGTGGCCCTGGCGCGCGATCGCCGCGCGGAGAGCAAGCTCCTGCGGGCAGGCGCCAACTACGTGGTCTCGCCCTACAGCATTGGCGCCACGCACATGGCGCGTCAGATCCTCTCGCCGAATCTCGCCCAGGTGTTCAACCTGGCGGCTGCGGGCGGCGAAGGCGGCCTCAAGCAGGTTGGCGTGCAGCTGGATGAGTTCGCCGTGGGAGCGGCCTCGCCCCTGATCGGCGTTGCCCTGAAGGACTCCCCGATCCGGCGCGACTTCAACGTGATGCTCGTTGCGGTCATCAGCCCGGATGGCGAGCGCGAGTTCAATCCCGGGCCGAACGTCGTCCTCGAGCGGGGTGCCGTGCTTGTCAGCGTCGGCCCGCCCGCCGGCCTCGAGCAACTCCGGGATGTGTGCGCGGGGTAGGTCCTCTGAATGGCGCCTGCGGCGCCATTCAGACCGGTGCCACGCTGCGTCGCTTCGCTCCTTGCGCACACGACTGCGCCCGTGCCTATCGGCACGGGCTCCGTCGCTGACCCGCGCTCCGCGCGGGTGCACCTGGACCTAGCGTCTGCCAGGGGGTTGCACCCCCTCGCGGGCAGGCGTACTCGGCCCTCTGGGCCTGCGCCGCGCCCGCACCCCTGCCCGGAACCGGCGGTCGGGCGGGTCGCGAAGCGGCGAGCGGGGTGGGCCGTGAAGGCGCTGCCGCGAGCGGGTGGGCGACTGGCCGGTGTTCCGCGCTGACGCGCGGGTCGGAGGGGTCGCGTTGGTGGGAGCTTGAGGTTTGGGAGGGGCCCACCGCGGGGGGGTGGGTGCTGGCCGGTGTTCCGGGCTCACGCCCGGGTCAGAGGGGTCGCGTTGGTGGGAGCTTGAGGTTTGGGAGGGGCCCGCCGCGGGCGGGTGGGTGCTGGCCGGAGTTCCGCCCTGACGGGCGGGTCGGAGGGGTCGCGTTGGTGGGAGCTTGAGGTTTGGGAGGGGCCCGCCGCGAGCGGGTACGAGCCGGAGCCTGCGTGCGAACGCGGGTGGTGCATCGAGACCCCTGTGGTTCGCGCATGACGGCCGGCGACCGACGCCTGTGCATCGGCGTCTTGTGCTGGGGGGCTCACGCCCCCCGCGGCGAAGCACGAGCTCGCGCCGTGGCGCGAGCGGTGCCGCCGCCACCCCCCTTGACATCTACAGCGCTCCCAAGGGAGT
>JAJDEM010000206.1 GCA_029259795.1 Planctomycetota bacterium | reverse complement strand
GCCGCGATCAAGCGCGCGCGCGACTTCGCGACGAAGGGGATCTTCTCCGTGGCGGCTGCGGCCGTGATGGTCGGCGTCCTCTTCCTGCTCTACACAGGGCGGAGCGCCGCGTCCGCGGACTTCATCAAGGCGACGTCGCGCGTGACCAAGGAGCAGAAGGCCGCGGAGAAACGCGACTCCGCGCTGCGCAAGGCGCTGTCGTTCCAGCAAGGCCAAGAGGTCAAGCATCGCGTGCTCGGCGAGCTCAACCAGCCTGGCGTCCTGCTCACGCAGGTCCTCGCGGAGATCGAGAGCAACGTCTCGCCGTACATCTACGTCGACGAGATCAAGCTCAACGTCACGAAGCCCACGCACACCTTCGAGTACTGGAAGCCCAAGACCTCGAAGAAGCTCGGCAGTGGCTACACCAAGACCTCGCGCAGCCGCTACCACCTGCGGATCTGCTCGGTGCGTCTCAAGGGCCGTGTCTCCCATGGCCAGAACGCCTCGCAGATTGCCGGCGCGTTCATCAACAAGTGCCAGGCGAACAAGCGCGGCCTTGGGGTCGTGACGGTGAAGCCGACGCGGGAAGGCCGCAACGGCAACGCCGGCACGTTTGAGATCGACTTCTTCCCTGGCGAGGCGTTGGAGGCCAGGGAGGACAAGGGCTCGACGGTGGTCCTCAGGGACATCGGCCTCGACGACCTGGAAGACCCCACGAGCTTCACGGGATACCGCGCGGACGGGGTGCAGGAGAGTGTCCTCATCGAGACCATCAAGAAGCGCCAAGCCGACAAGCTGGTCGAACGGCTCAAGGCCGAGAAGGGAAAGTAGGAACGCACCATGGATGAACTCTGGCAGCGCTACCGCACCTTTTGGACGCCCGTCCTGATCGGACTGGGTGTGTTCCTCGTCGGCGTGATCGTCGTCCACATCATCTCGGATGACCCCGAACTCGGCAAACGGAAGCTGAACAAGGCCAAGAAGCGCCTCGGGGACACCAAGGCGCCCGCGAGTGCCAAGGCCGGCACGCTGCGCCGCCGCGGCGAGGCCTTGCGTGACGTCGTGTACGTCAAGGACGCCACGCCCCCGACCGGCTGGGCCACGCGCTCGGACCAGACGGGTGGCAATGCCAAGGATCGCATCGCCGTCGCTGCGGAGCAGGCGCTGCGCGCGGCCATCCTGCGCGGTGCCGGCGAAGACACCGCCAGGAAGGCGTCCTTGCTCAAGGCGCGCTTTGGCGACGACGAGGTTGCGGCCGACAAGGCCTACCGCCGTTTCCAGCGGCTCCTCGCCCAGCACAGCGAGAGCTTGCGCACAGGCGACCCGAACGTCGCGTTCAGCCGCCTGCTCAGCGACGTCTGGAGTGAGCTCCGGATTCGTGGCAACCGTGCGGATGTCGAGTTCGAGGCGCCGGCCGAGCAGCTCGGCTTCGGCGCCATCGCCTCGGTGAGCCGCGCCACCCTGACCGCGCGCGTGCTCAACCTGGCGCTCGCGGCACGTCTCGTCGACGTCGCGATTCGCGAGGAGATGGAGACGATCGGCCAGATTGGCATGCGCAACCAACTCGAGCCCGGCAACCCCGAGGACTTCATCAGCATGTGGCCGATCGAGGTCTCGATGGTGGGGGACTGGACTGCCGTGAAGAAGGTCCTCGAGCTCCTCACCGACCCCGACAACCCCGTTCCGATGGACATCTCGCGGCTCACCCAGCCGAAGCGCGGCGCGAACAGCGCCGGCAGCGGACTTGTCCAGTTCACTCTGACAGCGTCGAGCGTCATCGTCCGTCCCACGGTCGACCTGCATCTTGATGTGGAGGAAGACAAATGATCGTCCTCGCCGGTGCCTTCGGCACCTTCATGGGCTACGTGTTCTTGGGCCTCCTGGCTCTGCCGGTCACGGCCATGCTCCATCGGGCCATTGGCAAGGAGCGGGCTCTGCTCGCCTGGTCGGGTGCGATCCTCCTGATCACCGTCTTCGGCTGTCAGCCCGAGGGCCCCAGCTCGAAGGGCGGCAAGGCCGGTGTCGAGCGCCGTGTCCCCGCGGCCGATCTCGTCCGCAAGGGCGACCCGTACGCGCGGGCCGAGCTCGCCGGTGCCGAGGGACGCAACGTCTTTACGCCGTACTCCGATACCCGCGACCTTCCGCCGGTGAGCCTGGACGCACCGCCGTGGATCCCGTTGCACTTCGCGCTGCCCCCGACCATCCCCGGACCCGCGCCGGGCTACCGGAAGGTGCTGCGAGGCGCCAAGCCCAGTGCCACCGCGGGCGACGGCTCCGCGATCAGCGAGATCCCCGAGTCGGCGTTCGCCGACTACGAGCGGCAGCCCGAGGACGTCTATGACTGGGTCCTGAATGGCGGCAAGCCCTACTACATCTACCTCCTGGCCATCCAAGACGAGACGGGCAAGTGGCACGCCGAAGGCACCACGGGTTACGAGCGCCTGAAGTGGATCCTCAAGGGCACCGGCGACGGCTACGAGAAGCTGAGTGCCAAGAGTGCCCTCGTCGGGTTCGAGGAGAAGGCCAAGACCCGCGTCGACGACCTTGCGATCATCAAGGCCCGGACGCTCAACACCGTCGAGAAGCGTTCGACCGAGCAACCGGACGGCTGGTACCTGCGGCGGACCGTTGCGAACCTCTATCACGAAGCACTCGTGCGTCACGGCATCAACCCGCTGACGGAGTTGAGCGAGATCACCGACCCCGACAAGCTACGTCGCGCGGCCAAGGAGATGGCCGAGGTCGGCGAGACCGGCAAGGAGGCGAAGGAGGGCTGGCGGCGTGCCGCCACGCTCCTCGAGACAGCCCTGGTCGAGATCCGCGCCAACCGCGGTCCCGCCGAGCGTGCCGAGGCATTGCTCGAGTTGCTGCAGGCCTACAAGGCCCTGCGTGACGAGCAGGCCGTCCTGCGCACGCTCGCGGAGTACATGGAGACGGCTCCGAACAGTGCGCAGGCGCGCACGTGGTTGGGTGAGCTTCACCTGCGGGGCATGCAGCTTCCCGGGGAGGCGCTGCGCTACTTCCGTGCAGCGCTCGCCCGCGACGGGCGCCATGCGCCGGCCTTGATCGGCAAGGGTGACGCCCTCTCGTTCGTCGGTCAGCACAAGCTCGCGCTCGCTTCCTACAGCTTGGCGCAGAGCGACGAAGGTCGCCTGCGGCGCGCACAGGCGCAGCTGCGGATCGGCGACCTCGACGCGGCCCGCGGAACGGCCGAGTCCCTGCTCAGCCGCGATGCAGCCAATGCCGGGGCCATGTTGGTGCGCGCATGCGTGCTCTACGCCCAAGGCGACTTGGAGACGGCCCGCGGCGCCTTCGAGAGCGTGGCAACCAATGTCGACGCGCAGGATCTGCGTGCCCAGGCTTGCTACAACCTGGGCCTCGCCTGCCTCCGCCTGGGCCAGACCAAGGCGGCCATGGACGCGTTCGCGGCGTGCGAGACGGCGCTCAGCCTTGGCTCGAGTGCCGGACCGACACCGGACGAGACGGTCTCGCCGTCCTTCGGCCGGGCGCTTGTGGCCTACGCCACGGGCGACGAGAGCGCGATGCGTACCTTCCTCGACAAGGCCCGTCGCGAAGCCTCGCGTTCCTCGTACATCGAGATGTTCGGGGGCATGGTGGCTAGCCTCGACGGCAACGACGCTTCGGCGATCCGCGCCCTCGATGCGGCGCTCCGCAACGCACCCGGCTACGCCGACCTTGATGGCTGGTTGGGCTTGACCTACCTGCGGCTTGGGGCCAGCGCCGTCGCGACGGGCGACGATTCGAAGAACAGTGCCGAGACGTTCGAGCGCGCCATTGCCTTCAGCAATCGCGCCGCCAATCGCGCGTCGCGCACCGACGGCAGCAGCTACGAGGAGCGCCTTCGGGAGTCGCTGGTGCGCATCGGCGCCCAGCACCTGCCGTCGCGTCAGCGCTACCAGCGCGCCCTCGACGCCGCCCTGAAGATCATCAACAACAACCTGCTGCGAGAGCAGCCGGCGGGCTTGGCGATCGCAGGCTTTTGCTACTTCCAGCTGGGCGACTACCGCGAGTGCATCCGCAAGTTCCAGGCGGTCATCGATGTCGTCGCCGAGGACGATGCGACCTGGAGCAAGTGGCGCATGTACGCCGCGGAGCAGCTCAAGGCCGTGAAGCACTGGCGCTCGCTCGAAGAGAAGATCGTCACCTTCAAGGGCGGTCGCCTCGATCAGGAGTGGGACAGCGGCCAGTCGGGCGGCCCGAAGATCCTGATTCTCGATGGGGTGCTGACGTTCGAGGGCACGGCTGCCAAGGATGGCAATCTCGCCAAGCCGATCATCTGGGCCAAGACGGCCAAGCTTTTTGATCGTGGCTCGTTCGAGCAGCTCACGATGCGCATCAAGATCCCGCGCGAGAAGAGCGGCCAGGCGACGAACAACATCACGTTCGGCGTCCAGATCGGCCAGGACACGCGCAGCAGCGGGGCCCGCACCAAGCGACCCGGCATCGGCATCTTCTACGACCGCAACAAGATCGCGGTGCGTGTCCAGGGCGGCCAGATCAAGCGCTACAAGGACGGCAACGTCACGCGCCTCGATCCGGCGCAGCTCTGGCCTGCGAGCGAGGAGGTCGTCCTCCGGATCGTCCGCCTCGATGCGCAGAAGGGCACGGTCGCGGTCTATCTCAACGACGAACTGGTCTTGCAAGACGACGTCTCGGCGTTCAAGACCTCGCGCGGCAAGGCGGCCCTCTGGATCGGGGGCTACAGCACGGCCGAGCAGGACTTCGACGTAGGCGTCACGGACATCCGCGTCGTCCGTCGGAAGAAGTAGGAGGTCTCACGATGGTGAAGTTGAACCCGAACAGCATGCTTCCGAGCAGCATGGTCCGCAGCAGCACGCGTCGTCCAGGCGCCAAGGCGCATGGTCAGCGAGGCTTCTCCTTCATCGAGATCCTCATCGTCATGGGCATCATCGGTGTACTCGTCGGCGGCATCGTGGTTGCCATCGGCATCTGGACCCGCAAGGGACCGGTGTTCGCGACCACGAACACGATGAACAAGGTGAAGCTCGAGATCGAGAACTGGAAGAGCAAGTTCGAGATGTACCCGCCGTCGGACGTCACGCGGATCGCTACCGTGGCTGGCACCGGCAAGAACGCCACGCTGTCGGACAACCCGTACAACGGCCCGATCGAGGCGATCTACCAGGCGCTCTACTGGCCGGGCTCCAGCAACGATCCGGAGTGGGGCGCTGACGAGACCGCGAACACCGACGAGGACAAGCTGGGCAAGGCGGTCAACAAGCACGGCACCGCCGAGCTCATGGAGATCGTCGACGCGTGGGGCAACCCGTTCGTCTACTTCCATCGCGACGACTACGCCAAGAAGTTCGACGCGCCCGACACCTACCTCACCAAGGACGGGATGGACGTCGAGGCCCGGCCGCACAAGCGCGACGACGGCACGTTCTACAACCCCAGTAGCTTCCAGATCTACTCGATGGGTGAGGATGGCGAGCCGAACACCGACGACGACATCACCCCCTGGTCCAACTGATCCGCCGAACCGAGTGCCCATGAACATCGCCACCGCACAGCACTGCCCGACGACCGACCGGCCCCGCGCTGCGCCCGCTGGGCGTGCGGCTGTCCGCGGCTTCTCGTTCATCGAGATCGTGGTGGTGATGGGGGCGATGGCCGTTCTGCTGGGGCTCGCGGTCGGCTACATCGGCAACATCGGCAAGTCGACGTTCGTGGCGCAGGCCAAGGCGATGCTGTCTGAGACGGCGCACGCGTGCACCAGCGCAAGCGTGGGGGGGCGGCGCGCGGTCCTGACGCTCCGCGAGGTCGACACCGAGGATGGTGACACCGTCCTGATGATCGGCGCGTCGATCGCCCGCCCCGTCCTGACGCATCAGTTCGAGACCCTGGACTTTGCGAGCGAGGCCCGCGCTCCGGCGATCTCCGGCAAGGTCGAGCTCGATCGCAAGCAGGGCCGGGTCGGCAACTGCGCGAAGTTCTCAGGGGGCTATCTGGAGTTTGCCGCGTCGTCGGTCTTCGCCATGACCGAAGGCCTCGAACTCGACGTGTGGATCAAGCCCGAGTCGCACAAGACCTTGATGTCGCTCGTGCGCGGAGGCGAGGCCTACGAGGTCCAACTCACCCAGGCGGGGGGGAGCGACACCTACGACGTGCGCCTGCGCCTGAAGTTGCGCAAGGCGAGCGAGAGCGTGCGCACCATCGCGCTGGATCAGACCTACGAGACGAAGGGCGGTCCCGTCATCGCCGATGGGCGCTGGCAGCGGATCCAGGTCATGTGGCAGGGCCTCGAGCCTTCGATTCGCGTGAATGGGCTCGAGTGCTACAGCGCCGGGGGCAAGGCGCGGCAGCCCGGCGGTGCCATGGGAGCCGACGTAGTCGCCCAGGTCCACAAGATCGTCGTGGGTCCGCGCGGCGCGATCCCGCTCACGATCTCGGCCCCGGGCAGTCCGTACAGCGGTCTCATGGATGGCTTCCGCATCCTGGGGGTCTTCCAGTCCGAGGATCTCGAGCGCATCCTCCCTGGGGAGCTCGAGGTCCTCTTCCCGACGGTTCCGCTGCGCATCGCGTTCTTCAACGGAGGGCTCGACCCCGACCTCCACAGCGGTGATCAGATCATCCGCATCCGCGACGCGCGCAATCCCGCCGATCCCGCGATGCGCTTGACGGTCGGCATGTACGGCACGATCTCCTCGGAGCTCGAGCAGCCGGGCACCGGGGGGCCGGAGTCCGCCAAGCCCGGGGACAGCACCGGCAAGAAGCGCTCCTCGAGCGACGACGGCGCGAAGGAGGCCGACTGATGAAGCGCTCCCCCAACGCCCGCGGCTTCACGCTGCTCGAGATCCTCATCGCCATGGCGGTGTTTGCGATGCTCGGCTCGATGATCGTGGTGTTTTTGCGTTCGAGTCTCGACATCTTCTACGTCGGTACACGCGACTCGAAGCAGCTCGATCGCCAAGACAGCGTGCTTCCCCAGCTGCGCGGCGACTTCGCCAGCATCGCCCTGCCGGCAGATTTCCAGGCCCCGGCGCCGCCGCCTAGCCAAGACGAACTGGATCGCCGCGGCACCGTCAAGCCGCCGCCTCCGAGTGCCGTCGCGCAGCGCCTGCGCGCCGGCTTTGTGAAGCTGAAGCAGGTCGCGGGCGATACCTTCAAGGACTACCCCTGCTACTACATCGCGTGCGTCGTCGCCGACGCCAACGAAGGCGCCGACCGCTTGCGGCGCCGCGCGGGCGCGGTGCCTGCGAAGGGCAACGACCTGAAGGATTTGACGCCGAAGTCGGTCATCGAAGGCGACAGGGACACACGCTACAAGGCGACGGGCGGCCAGACCGAGGTGCTGTGGATCGCCGTCCCCGCTGCGGCCATGCGTACCCCTGGCGAGGGCGGGCCGGTGTACCCGGCGATTCTCACCCTGTATCGCGGCTTCCGGTCGCCGATCGGCACCCCCGGCAAGAGCCTCCTCATGCCCGAGAACTTCGATACGCCTGCGGAGATCAAGGCGGCGTGCCGTCCGATCGCCGAGGGACTGCTGCACTTTGGCGCGCGCTGGCGGCGCGTGTTCGCAAAGAGCTGGGAGCTCGACCTCGCCATCGGCTATGGCGCGCGCGCCCCGTACGTCGGTCCGGTCTGGGACTCGACCCGCGCCCTCGAGAAGGGCTGGTCGCTCCACAATGGCATTGCGAGCCTCTCGGATCCGAGCGACGACATCTTCCCGCCCTTCGTGCGGCTCGAGGCCACGCTGGCCATCAACACCCAGTTCGGCCCCGGTCGTGGGGAGTTCACGCTGCGCGAGGGCTGCTCCGCCGACGAGACGATGCTCAAGGTCAGCAACACCGACATCCTCATGCAGCCGAGCCTCGGCAAGGACCGCTGGATGAAGATCGACAACGAGTGGGTTCACTACGAACTCCGCGACGTCGACTTCGCCAAGGGCCAGATCCGCGTCCGTCGTGGCATGCGCGGCACCAAGAAGGTGGCGCACGACTCGAGTGCCTGGTGCTACGTCGGGACCCCCGCAACCCTCGAGATGCGACTACCCGTCTTCCATGACGGCTTTGTCGTGCGGGAGGGTGACCGCCGATGAGCTTCGCAAGCAGGACCCTCCCGGGCACATCGCGCGACCGCGGCTTCTCGTTCATCGAGGTGCTTGTCGCCATGAGCATCCTCGTCGTCGGCAGCACGAGCGTGCTCGCGCTGTTTGCGATCGGTGTCGATCGCATGGTCGAGCGTCGTGTCGAGGCCCGCTACCAGCAGGTGCGCCCCGAGATCGACGCGATCCTGCAGACGCGGGTCGATGCCACCAGGCCGGGCGATTTGCCCGCGGCCATCAAGCGGGCGGACCCGGTCCTCCTGTCACGGCGAGGCTACAGCCTCGCCGCCGAGTTCAAGACCAGCCCCTTCAAGGGTGCACCGGGCTACCTGGTCACCGTGGAGATGCTCTTTCGTGGGCAGCCCGTCAAGCGCGAGCTGATTCCGCTCCGTCGTTCGTTCCTCTATCTCAAAGAGGTGATGGATGACGGGAAGAAGCCCAAATGATCATGAGGTACGACATGCCGACTTCCAGAACATCCTGCCTGGCCCTAGCCGTCCTTGCGGCGGGCTTGCTGTTCCTCACCGCGGGTACTGCCGCAGCCGACGTCGTCCATCTGCGCACCGGCGAGACGGTCAAGGGCCGGCTCCTGCCCGAGCGCAGCGACGAGAACGTGCTGGTCGTCGAGGACTACCTCAGCGGCTCGGTACGTACGCTCGCATGGCTGGTCGTCGACAAGGCCGATGCGGAGCGCATCAAGGAGGCCTGGGGCTGGACCAACAAGGCGCTTGCCACGGTCAAGGGCCACCGCCTCGAGCAAGAACTGAACAACGGCACGCAGACGGTCCGCGGCCTCATCGTGCGCGAGGACGAGACCTTCTATCACGTGATGATCGGTGGTCGCGAGGTGAAGCTCCGCAAGGCGAGCGTCATCGAGAAGAGCGAGGAGGCGATGGATCCTCGCGACATCTGGGATCCCGAGCAACTGGTCGATCGCTTCGTCGACGAACTCCGCAAGGATCCCGTCGTCAAGGAGTCCGGCGAGTCGGTCGATGCCCCCACGGCGCGTCTGGCCTGGCGCATGGCGGAGTACGCCGAGAACGCCGGTGACTACGCCCGGGCCAAGCAGTGGTACTCCATCAGCGCGAACGACGAGGACTTCCTGAACAGCGTCATCGCGAAGCAGCGCCTGACGCGTGTGGAAGGTGTCCTGCGTGACGCCGCCGCCCTGGAGACCATTCGCGACATCCGGATGCGGCTGAGCCTCCGGAACTTCCGCAAGGTCCGCGAGATGCTCGAAGAGTTTCCGACGAAGCATCCGGGCGCCGGCGCCTTGCTCCAGCATCGTCTGGAGAAGGCCAAGAAGAACTTCGACCGGCGCCGCGCGGACTACTTCACGCTCGAGGCCAAGATCAACTTCCCGAAGATCGTGCTGAAGGCCATCAAGGCAAAGGTCCAAGAGAAGGACATCGGCCTCGCCGACGCAACCGCCTGGACCCGCCGCGAGCTGGTCGAGGAGGCGTTCAAGTCGCTCTCCGAGCGCTTTGCGGCGCGCGATGACGTGACGCCCGAGGAGGCCCGCACCTTCTGGGACAACCGCAAGAAGTCCGGCTGGAAGACCGTTACCTACGGCTCGGGCACGTTCATCGTGAGCCCGGCCAAGGTGAAGCCCGCCAAGCGGCGCAGCAACACCAAGAAGAAGCGCAACAGCGGCGGCGCCGCGCCCAAGGT
The DNA here is from genome assembly GCA_029259795.1 of Planctomycetota bacterium. Lineage (GTDB taxonomy): Bacteria > Planctomycetota > PLA2 > PLA2 > JAEUHO01 > JAHEIK01. The sequence goes on along the minus strand of JAJDEM010000206.1, from coordinate 4,626 downwards.
CACGCTGCCCAAGCCGCCCACGCGCGACCAGTGGTGGGAGACCAAGGCGAAGCCGAACCAGCGCCAGCGCTGGATCATGGCCTTCTTCGTCGAGAACGCCGGCCTCTTCGAGGTCGCCGACGAGCCGAAGCTCACGCCCTGCCCGCAGTGCAACGGCGCGGGCCTCGAGAGCCAGCGCCTCCAGACGGGCGATTCCGTCAAGTTCATCTGCCGCCGCTGTGCCGGCTCGCAAAACGACAAGCGCGTCCGCTACCGATAACCCGCCGCCACGGCGCGCACGCCGCCAGGCGCGCACTCCGCCAGGCGAGCACGCCTGCGGGCTGGGCGCGCCCGGTGGGGCCACGGCCCGCGGTTCGGGTGAGCGTGGGGTAGGATGGCAGCCATGCAGCGCGTGTCCTTCGTCCTTGTGCTCGCTCTCTTCTTGCTGGGGGCGCAGCCTGCGTCCGCGGCCGATGAGCCCATCGGCGTCCGCAAGCGGATGCCGAAGAACCTCGCGGCGCTCGAGAAGCGGCTCGACGATCTCGGCAGTCGGATCAGCCGCCTGCTGGAGGCGGCCAACAAGGACCCGGCGCAGCAGAAGATCGAGATGTACAAGAAGTACACGCCGAAGGAGCTCAAGAAGACGCGCGGGCGCGTGGATGCCGAGGAACTCGTCGGCTTCATGGTCGACAAGAACAAGGACTTCACGATCGTTCGCCAAGCGGCGATGAACGCGATCTACGAGGGTGGGGCGTTTCGCGGCGACCCCGAGCTCTCGGATAGTGAGAAGAGCGGCTCGCGCACGAAGCGTGCGCACTTCTGCGACAAGCAGCTGATCACCTACCTGAAGAATCTCAAGGTGGACGGCAAGCCGGTGGATCGCTTCGCTCGCAAGCTCGTCAGCGATCTGCTCCGGAAGTTCTATCCGGGGGCCGAACGGACGCACCCCGAGATACGCATCTACAACCAGGACAACGAGAAGACGTGGAAGTCCGCCTACAACGCTTGGTATCGGTTCCTCAAGAAGAACTGATGCGCAGCGTCCGCTGGAGTGCTTGGCGCAGCAGGCCTGCTGGCCTCGGCTGGCGTTGGCTCCTTGGGCTTGCCGTGGCGGGATTCGCCGTGGCTGGGCTCGGGGCGTGCCAGGGCACGGCCCCCATGCGTCCCCTCGGCGTAGTCTCGGGGAACGAAGGCGCGGCAGACAAGCCTGGGCCCGTGGCGGTGATTGGTGGCGCACCGATCTCGAAGGCGGCGTTGGCCGACTTCTGGTTCGAGCGGTATCCGCAGGAGTACGCCCGTACGGTGGCCGCACTGCTGGATGAACGCTTGGCGATCGAGGAAGCCCACCGCGTCGGTGTCAGGGTCCCGCGGGCGGTGCTGACGAAGGCGACCCAGCGGGAGGTCAAGGCCCGGCGCCAGCAACTGGCCCAGGTCTACGGCGAGCATGCGGATCTGGACGCCGAGGTACGCCGGGCGTACGGCACGGATCTGGCCACCTGGCAGCGCACGGTCCTCGCGCCGCGCCTGCACGCCCAACTCCTCATGGAACGCGTCATTCGCTGGGACACGCGCCGCCGTCCGCGCGTGGAGGCCCGCGTGATCGTTCTCGACTCGGCGGCGCGGGCGCAACGCGTCCGAGCCAAGCTCGATGCGGGCGCGGACTTCAGCCTCACCGCTGCGAAGGAGTCTCTCGACCCCTCCGGAAAGCGCGGGGGGGTGCTGCCGCGCATCGGCAAGGGCGACCTGGCGTTTCCCGGGGTGGAAGCGCGCCTCTTTGCCGCGCCGGCGGGGAGCCTTGTCGGCCCGCTCGAGGTGCGGGTCGAAGGCACCGCGCAGTTCCAGATCTACAAGGTCATCCGGAACGTGCCCGCCTGGCAGGGGGCCCTCGACACGCAGTGGCAGCGACTGGAGGACGACCTCCTTGCCGCGCCCGTCGACGCCGGCGAGTTCCAGCGCTGGCAGGCTCGCGTGCGCAGGGAGCGCGGCGTGAAGCTGTATCGGCCGGATGGTCGGATCTGGACGCCCCCGGCCGCGCGCTAGCCGGCATGCTGCCGGAAGCGTCCGCCGCCTGGCGAGAGATCCACCCAGGGCGCGGCTCGGCGGGCGACCGCCCGCACGATTCGGCTGTGTGCGTTGATCCTCCGGCCTAGGGCCAGCGGCGCCGAAAGAAGACGTACGTACGGGGTTGCCTCGGCGTAATCTGTCCGCCGTGAGCGACGAGGCAGCCCCCAACCGCGAAGACGACGCCGAGCGGGAGCTGCCCGTTGAGGATGCCACGGCCGTCGAGCCCGCGCCCGAGGAGCCGAACGCCGAGGAGCCGACTGTCGACGAGCCCGTCACCGAAGACGGCAAGGCGGCGCCCGCCAAGAAGGCCAAGCCCGCCTTCAAGCCGCCGCCCCCCGATCGCCTCGAGGGCGCCATCGAGGCCGTGCTCCTCGTGGCCGGCGACGTCGTGAAGCTCGAGCGCCTGCGAGACCTGCTGGGGCTGGCTTCGGTCCTGCCGCTTCGCGAGGCGCTGGACTCGATCCGGGCTCGCTGGGAAGCGGCCGGCCTCGCCTTCGAGCTGGAACTGGTGGGGGGGGGCGTCCGGGTGGTCACGCGACCCGAGGTTGCGGAGTACGTCGGTCGCCTTGTCCGCCGGCCGGTCTCGGACAAGCTCAGCCGGGCCCTCTTGGAGACCCTCTGCATCGTCGCCTACAAGCAGCCTGTGGGGCGTGCCGAGGTCGAGCGCATTCGTGGCGTCCAGGCCGGCGAGGGCCTTCGCCAGCTGCTTGATCGCCAGTTGCTCAAGGTCGTCGGGCGGAGCGACCAGCCGGGTCGTCCGCTGCTCTACGGCACCACCCAGCAGTTCCTGACGGCCTTTGGACTGGATGACCTGAAGGACCTGCCGGCACCGGCGGACCTCAAGCGGCTCTGACACCGCCTCGCTCCTGTGCGGTCCCCCTCCTTCGGCCCGGCTGGGGCCGGAATGGGCGAGGCTGGCGGCCGTTCCTTCCCTATCACCCCCGCTTTGGGGCGCTCCACCCGGTCGGTATCCTCGACCGCTTCCGCACCGAATCCCGACTCGGAGTCCGTCCATGTCCCGGATGAAGAAGCTTTACCGGAAGTATGAACGCTGGGTCCTCATCGGCCTCGTGGTCCTGCTCCTCGCCACCTTTTCCATCGCCGGCGCTGCCCAGTGCGGCAGCTCAGGCGGGAAGACCTCCTTCCACATGGGTGGCAGCTTCAAGATCTCGCCGTCCGAGCGAAAGGAGATCGCCGACGAGGACTTCGACGACATCCTGATTTCGTGGGCGGAGTTCCAGCGGAGCCTGCGCATGCCGTCGCGCGAGTTCCGTCAGTACGTCGCAGGCCTGCAGCCGCCGGAGCGCTTCAAGGGCACGTGGACGCACCGCTTGGCGTACGAGGCCGCGCAGGCCGCCGGCTACAAGGCGGGCGAGCGCCAGATCACCTCGGCCGTCGAGGACATGGTCGGCTTCGCGTTGATGTTCCGCTCGCGGCTGCCCTTCTCCGACGTCAACTACCAGAAGTTCCTCGAGAACTTCCGCGGCACGCAGGCGGAGTTCCGGGACGGTGTCCGCGAGATCGTCACGACCGACGGATTCCTCTACCCGATCCTCAATGCGACGCGCTACCAGGTCACGTACCAGGACGCGTACGAGAAGTGGAAGCAGGCGCGTGAGCGCGTAGACCTCCAGACCATCGCCTTGCCGGCCAGCCCGTTCGCGGCTGTGGTGCGCAAGGAAGAGACCAGCCGCGCGACCATCGGTGAGCTCGAGACCGCGCTACGCAATGTCACCACGGTGGCCGCGTCGGTTCGTCGCGTGACCGCGAAGGTCGACTCGATCCACAAGAACACCGGCGCGTACCCGGAGGCTCTGAAGGCCATCGCCGGGTTCAACGTCTTGCCGGATGCCTGGAAGACCGAGCTGCGCTACACCGTCGTCGATGGCAAGCCGGATGTCCGCAGCGCGGGCCCGGACAAGGCGTTCGACACGGCGGACGACATCACGCTCGCCACCCAGAAGCAGCTCGACACGCACGGTGCCCTCTTCGAGCTGGCCGAGAAGCTCAAGGTGCGGCGCACGGGCTCGGGCGCCTGGCCGAAGGCCCTGAAGGAGCTCGAGACCTCGCCGGGCGGCGATCGCCTCCCCGGCCTTGCCAAGACCCTGAAGGACGGCTGGGATCGTGAGTTCGTCTACACCCCGGCCGCCGCTGCCGAGGGGGTGCCGACGCTCGCCTCCATGGGCCCTGACGGCGAGTCGGGTACCGGGGACGACATCAGCCTGACGCTGGATCCCGACGAGGTGCTCGTCGTCCCGGGGCCGGCTCTCGCGGCCTACATTCCCGCCGAGGCAAAGGATGCCTGGGGCCAAGCGCTTCGTGTGGTCCTCCGACGTGCGCAGCCGGCGACCTGGCGCGTGGCCAGCGGCGGCGCCGACGAAGACCTTGCGACGGCGGACGACAACCTCGTCTCCGGCAACCAGCAGGAGCTGCGGCTGTTCTTCGCGCCGATCCGGTCGGACTACATCGAAGAAGCCAAGCGCGAGTTCGAGACCCTCTTCGTCCACCTGCCGCTCGTGACGGACGCCGCTCTAGAGCGCCTCTGGGCGAAGTACCCCGAGCACCGTCCTACCGACGAGGAGG
>JAJDEM010000205.1 GCA_029259795.1 Planctomycetota bacterium | reverse complement strand
GAATTCTGGCCCGCGGCCTGCCCGCTGCGATCCTCCGGCCCTGCTGCTGCGCTGCCCGATAGCTCAGTTGGTAGAGCGTCGGACTGTTCATCCGCAGGTCGCTGGTTCGAGACAGCGAGGAGCGAGGGGGTTTGGGGGAGAAGGCACTTTTCCCCCAATGGCCCAAGGGGCCACCCAGTCCGCGCGTGAGCGCGGAACGCAGTCTAGCGACCCCGAGCCGCGCCACGCACCTGGTGCCGCCGAAAGCGGGCGGCGCAAACCGCCGCTGAATGCCTGCGGGCGAATTCTGGCCCGCGGCCTGCCCGCTGCTATCCTCCGGCCCTGCTGCTGCGCTCCCCGATAGCTCAGTTGGTAGAGCGTCGGACTGTTAATCCGCAGGTCGCTGGTTCGAGCCCAGCTCGGGGAGCCATTTCTCTCGCATCTCGCCAACCCATGGCGAGCATCGCTGAAGTCACGAGCACCTGCTCGAACCAGCGACCAGGTAGACACGAGCTGGCACCAGCCGGCCGAAGCGCAGCTGAGGTACGGCTGGTTCGAGCCCAGCTCGGGGAGCCACTTTCCTCTTGGCTGCTCGAACGCGCGCCACGCCCATTCAGATCGACTCCGCGCAGGCGCCAAGTGTTCGCGCCTCGGGCCGACTCGCGAAGCGGCGTGCCTCTCCCTCGCGTCACGCGGCTAACTCACGCGCCCGCCCAGACCTCTCAACCTCTCTGTTTCAGCAGAGAGGCGGGCGCTGATTTAACAGGATAAGGCGTTTGCGGGGTCCACCCTGGACTCGGAATGGTGTGCGTTTAGCACGGATGGGCCTCTCGGCGGGCGGGCTGCTAAACGGTTGGGTGCTCGACGGCGGTCGCCTGGCTGGCGGCTCCCTACTAGACGGCGGTGTCCTGACATGGCGTGAGGTTCCCCTCCGTTCGTCTTGACGAAGGACGCGGATTGCGTGTCGCGTCATGTAGGCAGGTTGTCCGAGACTCGACCCCATCGTGCAGGATGCCGCGACGCGGAGCACCGTTGCTCACAGAACGGGCGGGTCGTAGGCTGTCCGAGTGTGACCGCAGCCGCGAGGAGGGGGGCTTGGAGCAGGAGATGAACCCGCCTGCGACGGAGCCTCGCGCCGCCACACGCTACACGTCGCGCGCGGTGGGCTTCCTGCTCATGCGTGTCCTCACCCGCGTGATCTTCGGTTCTGTCATGTGGATCGGGATCTGCCGGATCGTTGCCGGGCACGACCTCCTTCCGGTAACACTATCCCTGGTGGTCGTCGGGTTGGTCGGGTTCCGGCGGGGTGTCGCAGTCCTGGGCCGCCCGCGTAGCGCGGGGCCGAGATTCGCCGCGGTCCACGCGGGGCTTCCGGCCATCGAGCGAGGACTCTCGCTGCTCGGTTACATCGGTGCGCGCCTGCTGCTGCCATTCATAGAGTGGTTCGACATGGGCTGGCTCTCGACGCCTGTACTGTATCGGATCGAATTCGTGATCCTGGTATTCGTGGGTCTGCTGGGGACGGGGCTCGTGGTGTTCGGGACTCGAATCGTTCTTGGTCTGGTTCGCCAAGAGACGCTCCGCGCCTGCGGCATCGACATCGGCGCGGAGGAACTCCTGCGCCTGGATTCACGCCCGCCCATCGTCTATCTGCGACCGTTCGAGCAAGAAGCCAAGCGGGCAACGGTCCGCGGGTTGATGGGTGAGCATCGCAAGAACTTTCGATCACGGCAGCGTGTGTGGTTGTCCCGGAGTCCGCCCCGCGAAATCCTCAGGGACGCGTTTCGCCACTTCCTCTACGAGGGTCGCCGGGGCGTGCTGGACGGCCACCTGCACCTCGCGGCGGTACTCCGGCAGTGTGGCCCGTACATCGCCATCGGCCGACCGACCGAAGGCTTCGTGGACGCGGAGTTGGGGAGCACGAAGCTCTTTGTCTCCGACCGCGAGTGGCGGGGAGTGATCCTGGATTGGCTCCGGCGGGCCGGCGGCGTCGTCCTAGAGAGCGGCTCCGGCAAGGGCATCGCATGGGAGGTGGAGCAGGTCATCAACAAGGTGGACCCCAGGCGAGTGCTTCTCTTGGTGCCCCTCGATCAGGAGGAGTACGCACAGTTCTTGATCATGTCCGGACGACTGTTCCCCGCATCGCTCCCGATCACTGTGCCCCCCGCTGGGATGCTGCTCTTCGACCGTGAATGGTCTCCACGACATGTAGAGGAAGGGGTGTTCCTCGAAGACCGCCTGGCTGGCTATCTCGAGCTTCTCCAGCCCGCTACCTACCGTTGGACTTGACGCTGGCTGGAGTTTGCCTGCTGTGCAGCCGCACAAGGTCCACGGCGTGAAAGGGACATGGGGCGCTAGGACGATGCAGGTGCGTCGGTCCGCCTTCGCCCTCGCAGACGGGCTGCGAAGCCTCCTCTCCCCGCCTCTCGCGCCGTAGGAGTGGAGTTGACCCGGTTTCGTGGACACCTACCCGTGGGGGTGGAAAGATCACACGATGCCCAGACCTCATCCTTCCTACCCGGCGGACTACCGCCGCAAGATCGTCGCGCTCGCTCGAGCGGGGCGAACCCTTCAGAGCCTGGCGGCGGAGTACGAGCCGTGCGCCAACACGATCGCGAACTGGGTCAAGCAGGCTGGCTTGGACGAAGGCGTCCGGGACGACGGCCTGACGACCGACGAGCGCGACGAACTGCGTCGCTTGAAACGCGATAACAAGCGCCTGCGCGAAGAGCGGGAGATCCTGAAAAAAGCCGCGGCCTGGTTCGCAAGGGAGACCGACTCACTGCCCAAGAAGGGTTCGAGTTCGTGAGCGAGCACCAGGCCGACCACAAGGTGAGCACGCTGTGCCGCGTGCTCACGCTCTCCCGCAGCGGCTTCTACGCATGGTTGAAGCGCTCGCCTTCGGCGTGGGCCGTGAAGGACAAGGCGCTCACGCAGCGAATCGAGGCGATCCACGAAGACTCGCGTGGCACGTACGGCGCGCCGCGCGTACATGCTGAGCTTCGCGAGGATGACGAACGCGTCGGGAAGAAGCGAGTGGCCCGTTTGATGCGCAGCGCCGGCATCCGAGGCGTGAGTCGGCGCAGGTTCAAGAAGACGACGGAGCGCAGTGCTACCCAGATGGGCGCTCCCGATCTTGTGAAGCGCAACTTCACCGCCTCCGCTCCGGACGAACTCTGGGTGGCCGACATCACCTACATCCCGACGTGGGCGGGGTTCCTGTACCTCTCCGTGGTACTCGACGCCTGGAGCCGGAAGATCGTGGGCTGGAAGATGGCGAATCATCTTCGGACCGAGCTCGTGCTCGACGCGCTGGACATGGCCGTGCGCCAGCGCCAGCCCGTAGGCGTGATCCACCACAGCGACAAGGGCTGCCAGTACACCTCGCTCGCGTTCGGCCACCGCTGTCGCGCAGCAGGCGTGCGGCCCTCGACGGGCTCGGTGGGCGACTCGTATGACAACGCGATGTGCGAGAGCTTCTTCGCCACGCTGAAGCACGAGCTGACCCGGCGGCACATCTTCAAGACCAAGGCCCAGGCCGAGATGGCCATCTTCGAGTTCATCGAAGGCTTCTACAACCCGCGTCGGCGGCATTCTGCCCTCGACTACAAGTCACCCATCAAGTACGAACAGGCTGCCTTGGCGGCCACTGAGATCCCCAGTGGGTAGGTGTCCACCGAAACGGGTCAACTCCAGAGAACTGACCTGCCCCCGCTGAGTGTGCCACCTGGTAACTCACGAAGTAGCCCGCAGGGGCTGTTGTCGAGGCACCCACGCCTCGGGTGCCGGCGCGCGATAGCCAATCGAGCTGTGCGGCCGCAGATGGTTGTACTCCCAACGCC
>JAJDEM010000204.1 GCA_029259795.1 Planctomycetota bacterium | reverse complement strand
CGGCGGCGGTGTTCCGCGGTCGGCAGGGCCCGCTCCGGCGCCGCCCTGCGGCGGCCGCCTCCCTCCGGGTCCATCGTTCGCGTCCTGCGGCCGGTGCGGTGGCCGATTGGACGAGCGACGCAACGACCGGCGCAACGACCGAAGAGGCGCCGGGCCGAGGATCCCTGCTGACGCTGGCCTCGATCCCCAGCCGCGTCGATGCGGCCTGGTGGCGAAGCCACGCCCACCTCTTCCGCCCGAACGGGACCCACGGCATGACGCTGCGCACCCGACTGGCGTAGGGAGTGGGCCCGGGAGGACTCGAACCTCCGCCAGCATTCGCCTTCGGCTCACTCGGCGGAGCGGCCGACGCTTCTACTGGGTCGGAGGTCCGAGTCCGCCTTGCTGTCGAAAACGAAGCCACGGCGGCACGACCCTCGAGAGGGTGTGGTGGGCCCGGGAGGACTCGAACCTCCGACCAAAGGATTATGAGTCCCCTGCTCTAACCAACTGAGCTACAGGCCCTGGCGGGCTTGAGGGTACCGGGCCTTAGGGTGCGGGCGGCGGGGAAGAATGGGCCGCCGGCCTGGTCCGCCTACGGAGGGGGCCGCCTAAGGAGAGGGGCAGCAGTGGACCATCCACCGCCGCCCCTCCCGGGTAGGTCACACCGGGGGTGTGAGGCACGGTCGGGGCAGAAAAGTGACCGTGCCAGTCTGGAGACGGCGGGACGTCCGCGGCAATTGCCGCTGTCCGAATGCGTCCGGGACGCGAGGCCCGTGTGGGCTAGGTCGGCTGAGCGGCTACGCGCGGGTGACGAGGCGGGCGAGGGCGTTGAAGCGGTGCTCTAGGAAGGTGTCCTTGCCGCCCCAGATCGGGATCTTGCGGCCGACGCCGGAGAGGATGTCGTGCACGAGGAAGCGGGCGGCCAGGACGTCGCCCTTGCTCGAGGCGGCGAGGAGCTGCAGCGGGTAGGCCGCGTTGCCGACGACGGGCGCGAGACCGGCAAGCAGGGCGATCCAGGGCGCGGAGCGGCCACGGACGAGGGCTTGGACGGTGCGACCGAGCGTGTAGAGGGTCCGGCCTATGGCGCCCCCGTAGAGCGCGATCGCGCCGACGAGCCACCAGCTGTCGATGACGCCGAAGACCTTGAGCAGCGGGACGAGGCCCCAGACAAGAAGCTTCACGCCGGGCTTGATGGCGAGGTGCACACCGAAGTCGGCGATGTACTCCGCCGCGTTGTCGGTCTGCATCGAGGTACGGATGGCGCGAGCGCCGTCGCGGTCGATGAAGCCGCGCTCGCGCCAGTCGAGCACGCGCAGACGCACGTAGCGCGATGCCCAGCGGGTGCGCACGGACTGCGAGAGGAAGAAGCGGGCGTAGCGTCCAAGCGCGGCGTGGACGTGACGCGGATGCAACTTGGCGCCGACCTTGGCAAGCAGCGCGCCGACCTTGCCCGGTACGCGCATGCAAGCCTTGCCGACCAAGCGTGCGATCCAGCGCACGGGCTTGTCGACGTAGTGCCGGGCCTGTTCGCGGGTGATCTTGCCAACGGCCTGATGCGACGCGACGCTGCGGCGATGACGCGGCAAGGAGCGCCAGCGGCGCTGGCTGGCCTCGAGGGCGTCGACATCGGCACGCAGGCGGGCGAAGGCGCGCTCGCCCAGATGCGCCTTGAGCGCGTCGGCCTGCTCACCGAGGTAGGCGCGGATGCGCGGCGCATCGACGTCGTCGAAGAGCCAGCAGCCGTGCTTGATGCAGAGCGGCAGGTAGGTCCTGAAGAGATGCCACGGATTGAGCGAGAACAGCGCGGGCACGCCGGACTCCGCGTCGATCCACACCCAGCGGACGGCCCCCGCGCGCTCATCGCGCATGAAGTTGGCGGCGGCGACGGGGTTGCCCTTGCCGGCCTGCCACAGGAGACCGTCGAAGCCGGCCTCCCCCAGGTGCTTGGCGAGGGGACGCAGGATCTCGCGATCGAGCTCGCGGGCCTCGAGCTTCGCCTCCCCCGCCAGCGGATGGCGGAGCATGGCGTGGCGGCCCTCGATGAGCTCCGCGCGCAGCTCGAACGCGCGCTCGGGCTCATACCAGCGAGCGCCATCGGTGGCGGGCAGGCGCAGGCGACCGTCAAACCACCAGAGAACGAGCGGCTCGAGGATGCGGCGGCGCAAGACGCCGCACTCCACGGCGTGGCGGTCCCAGCGGTAGGGATTGACCGCGCCCGTGAGAACCGTGTTGACGATGGAACTCGGCCGGTCCGGAATGAAGACCTTGCAGGCCAGCCGGCGCCCGTCCTCGGTGACCTCCTCGAAAACCTGCCCGGAACGACCAGCACCGAGCCGACGACGCGCCGTGGGCGCGGCCGGGGCATCGGTCGAGGTAGGGATCGTGCGTGAGGTCATGAGGTTGCTGGACACCAGATTGCTCCAGGGCCGGGGTCGTATCCACCTGTCGACCAGACGGCGCTCATGGCTTGGGGAAAAAGCGCCTTCCAAGGCGCGAACAATGTGCCAACCGGGCGGTCAGGCGGGGGCCCTCCACGGCCGATCCTTGGGGGGGTGCCGCCCACCTCGGGCCGGCGCTGCGTCCGGGGAGGGCCATGGCGAAGCAAGGCGGCAAGCGGAAGGGCGCGCAAGAGGCCGCAGCCCCCCTGCCGCCGCCGGAGCGTCTCTCGATCTACTCCTTCGCCAGTCGCTATCACGCGCTGCGCCTGCCGCTGTGGATTGGCCTGGTCGGAGCGGTGCTCGTGCTGCTCCACATCGTGCTGATGTGGCTCTACTTCAGCCAGCGCGACCTGACCGACGACGAACGCATCCGCTGGTACATGGTCTCGATCTTCGACCTCGACTCCGAGGAGAGCTTCGGCACCTACTTCAGTGCCGTCTCGCTGCTCTTCATCGGCCGCCTCGTGTGGCACCAGGGCACGCGCTCGAAGGCCGCGAAGGAGATCTGGTTCCTCTGGTGGTTCGTACTCGCCGTGGTGCTCTACCTCCTCTCCATCGAAGAGGTCATCGACAGCCACGAGATGTTCGAGGAGTACAAGCGCCGGCTGCATGACGATCGGACCAAGACCTGGCGGACCGAGGCGCTCGTGGCGGCGCTGTTCATCGGCGCCGGCTTCATACCGTTCCTCTGGCACCACCGCTGGCGCTTCTCGGGCTTCGCCCTGCTGGGCGGGGCGCTGTACCTGCTGGGGTGCCTCGGCGTGGATCACTGGACGCCCCGCGAGGGCAACTACAACGAGAGCGCGACGTACCACATGTGGGTGGCGCTGGAGGAGGCCTGCGAGCTGCTCGGTCCGATCGTGTTCCTGCACGGCTTCCTCGCGTGGGTCGCCGGCAAGCCCACGGGGTTGGTCACCGAGGGTACGGAGGTGGCCGAGTGAGTACCCCCCCGCCCAGCACGCCGTCGCTGCCTGCGCTGAAGGACCTCTCCGCCTACACGTTTGTCAACGAGTACAACGCCCGCACCTTGCCGCTGAAGCTGGCGCTGCTGGTGTGCGTGCTGGTCTTCCTGCACATCGCGTTCATGTTCCTCTACTGGGAGATCGCCCTCGAGAAATTCAGGAACACCGACGGTCGCCTGCGCTGGTACCAGGCGAAGATCTTCGATCTGGACACCGAATCGAGCCTGGGGACCTACTACAGCTCGATGGCGCTGCTGTTCATCGGACGCCTGCTCTGGCACCACGCCAAGCTCGTCCGGGCCCGCAAGGAGGTCTGGTGCATCTGGTGGTTCGTGCTCGCAGTGGGCTTCCACTGGCTGTCACTCGATGAGGTCATCGCAGGCCACGAGATCCTCAACGTACACAAGAGCGTGCTGGCCAAGCAGGCCGGCGTAGAGCGGGAGCGCTGGGTCGCGGAAGGTCTGGTGGTGGCCGGCTTCGTGGGCGCGGCATTCCTGCCCTTCCTCTGGCGGATCGGGCCGCGACTCGCCTTCTTCTCGATCGTCGGTGGCGCGGTCTACCTCGGCGGCTGCCTCGGCATCGAGCAGGCGACGGACAAGTACCAGGACTGGGGCATGCTCGGCACGACCGAGTACCTGATGTGGGTAGCCCTGGAAGAAGGCATGGAGATGATCGGCCCGGTGATCTTCCTCTACGGTCTGCTCGGCTACCTGGCCAAGGACAAGGCGGGGAATCAACCCGGCGAGACGCCGTAGGGCCAGGCGTGCGGGACTGCGTCCGAACCGGACGGCGTTAGCCGCCTCAGCAGGGTCCGCTGGCGAAGTAGCCGCCGACGATGCGCCAGACGAGGAAGCCCGCGGCGGCGAGAACGATCACGAAACCGACCGAGCCCAAGGGGCCCTTCGGGCCGGCGTTCGGGCTGGACGACTCATCCGCCGGGTTGACGCTGGGCGCAGCGTCAGCCGGGTCGTCGTCTAGAGATCTCGGACGCTTGCGATGATCGTGCATGGCTGTACCGCGACACGGCCCCTATCGGCCTGCACCTCAACCACGAGGTGCATCCATACCTTACGCGCACCCGAGGATCCGACGATCTTCACCTCGAAGCCATCCGGTGCCCACTGGGACGGAAGGTCGCTCGTGAACACCGCCCGGCGGCGCGCGTCGGTCGGGTCGGTCTGGGAGAGCTGGACGTTGGCGTAGACCAGCCGGCCGCCCTGGCTCTGATCCGGATCCTCCTCGAGCAGCGGCGCCGGGTTCGGCATCGCGGCGATGGTTCCGGTGTCGGAGAGGCTGTAGAAGGCTGTTTCTACGGGCGCGGTGGAATCCCATGCCATGGTCACATCGAAGCGCTCGACGAGGTCTGCCACGACGTTCGTGCGCTCCGTCGGGTCGGCGATGGCCATCAACTGCTTGTAGCTGGGGAACTCCTGGCTCTGCCAGACGACCAAGTCGACCGCGTTCACGGACGAGGCATCGGCCACCACGACGCGGCGCGTCGCGACGCGCGGGAAGCAGCAGATGAAGCGGTACGTGTCGATGTAGCGAACGACCGGGCCCACGGGGTCGGCAACGGCCGGCGTGGCGTCGGACTCGCCGACGAAGAACAGGATGTTCCCCGTGTGCGGGTCGCCGTCGGCGTCCGGACCGAGGCGCCCCAGCTCGTCGACGATCGGCAGGCGTGCACCGTCACGGATTGGCGTGGCGGAGAGGTCCAGGGCCTCGAGGTAGGCCTTGCCTTCGGCGTCGTTGAAGAACAAACGCCGGCTGGCCGTGACGAGCTCGCGAACTTCGTACGTGAGCTTGTGGCCCCGCTCGGTCGCCTTGCGTACCGCGGAGAGATAGCGTTCGGCCTTCTGCGTCGAGTCGAGCGTGCGCTCGACGACGAGGGCCATCACAACGATGAGCGCCAAGGAGACCGAGACCTCGATCATCGTGAAGCCGGCTTGGTTGCGCCGCGAAGGACGCGCCTGCATGCCACTACCGATTGACATAGATCTTCTCCTCGTGCATCGAGTAGCCGCAGCCCTGATCGCGGCGGAACGCCTCGATCCGGACCAGATACGAACCCTTGGGGAAGAGCTCGACCGGCGTCGGCCAGCTCCAGGTCTCGTCCCCGCCGGCGTTCCAGTCACTGAAGGTCTTGCCTGTGTCGGGACCGAGGCCGTCGACCCAGTCCAGCTTCCCGGGCTCGGTCTCGTCGTCAGTCTTGGCGTTGTGCCAGGTGCTACCGCCATCCTTCGAGTAGATGATGCGGTAGGCGACCTCGCGGTCGTCGCCCGCGTAGTCGTCGGGGAAGGCGTCTGTGTACTTCAGGCCGTCCCAGCGCTTCCACTCCGACTTCCACTCGACGTCGATGGTCGCAGGATTGTCGAGCTCAGACACCATCGTCGGGCTCTTCAGCTCGACCCGCGGGATGAGCGCCACGGGCGTGCTCTCGTCGGGATGACCGGCGGCGAGCAGACTGTGGACAACCGACAGGAGCGCGTAGCGGGCAACGAAGGTCGTGCCCGTCGCGGCGGCCTTGTCGAGGCCGTTCATGACGATGAACCCGAAGTCCCCTGTGGCCGGGTTGGCCAGGCGGACCAGGCCGCTCCCGGTCGCACCACTCGTGTGATCGTAGTAGCGCCGTAGGAGCGTGCCCTGATGGCGCGGGTACCGATCGGTGTAGGCCCACTCGCTCCCGACGCCGCCCGTGAAGGAGGTCGCCAGGTGGAACGGACGGCTGATCTCGACGGTGCTCGCCATCGGGTAGCCGTAGTTGGTCGCCAGCTCGAAGCCCTCGCCGATGAGGCTGCCGGTGGTGCCCGGCTGGAGCTGGTGGTGGAACGTCTCGGTGGGAGTCCCGATGTTGAAGAAGGAGGTGCAGCCCTCCGAGGCCAGCTGCGAGAGCGAGCGCCAGAAGGACGTGCCCTGGGGACGCTGCGCCGAGGTCACGCTCGCGCGCTGGATCAAGCGCGAGTTCGCACCCGTCGCCGAGGGCGCCGCCCGCAGGTTGCCCCACGGCTTCCACTGGGTGCCGTAGTGCTCGTCCGAGCAGAGCTCGCCGAGCCAGGGCTTTGACCACCAGTAGCCGCCGGAGCGGAGCCCGGAGGACGAGCCGGCGTTGCTGCGGACCAGCTTGGTATCGCCGCCGACGCCGGATGTGCCAGGTGAGACCTGCAGCGTGTTCTCGAAGACCGTGCCCGTGCGGCCGTGAGGTACGCCGCTCATGGGGATGCCACTCGGGTAGCCACTCGCGGCGTCATAGCCGACGTCACCACCGTTGCTGAGGTGGTAGAACGAGAAGCCGGACAGCGTGGTGTAGACCGCCTGACTCTTGAGCAGGGCCTTGCGCATCCACTGAAGCTGTCGCGGCACGTCGTTGACGTTCTGGAACCGCCAGCGGTCACGAATCCGCACGGCGTCCATGGCAAGCCACTCGGCCTGGAAGTTGCCGCTGCCATTGGCGAAGTTGTCCCAGTACCAGTTGTAGCCGTCCTGGGCCGTGTCGCCGTGGCGATCGGTGTCGGCGTAGGGGCAGTGACGCGGATCGCCACGCATCTGGAAGCGCTCGCTGAAGGGCACGGCTTCAGCCGAGGCGTAAAACCACGCGTAGCTGTGACTCACGTTCTGCGGGTCGACGCGCGTCGGCCACATGACACCCGTCGTGAGGTCACTTCCGACGCGCGCATCGCACTGCAGGAGCAGGTCGAAGGCATCGCCGTTGCCGGCACCGGGTGCGGTCTCGAAGGCTCGGCGTAGCGAGGCGAGAGGCAGCGTGACCCGCCAGCGGGCCGTGTTCTTCGGCACGTCGCCGTCCGTGAAGAGGTCGCGCTCGAACCGGTCACCGCCTGCCGCAGCAGTCGCCGGCGTCGGGCAGGGGATGTAGTCGAGGTCGTAGAGGCGCCAGTTCGTGCCCAGACCCTTGCCGGAGACGGCCGGGGTCTCGAGCGGCGTACCGTGCAGGACGAGGATCGTGCGACGGCTCGGGGCGTCGTGCTGGATCTCGTACCACATCTCGCCGCGCTCGAAGCCGCCGTCGTGCGCGCCGTTGGCGTTGCTGTCGAAAAAGGTCTCGGCCGCATCCCAGGGCTTGTCGCCGTCGAGGTCGAGGACCGGCTCGCCGTAGTTGTAGATGTAGCCATCCGTCGCCGCGTTGTTGCCGTAGAGTGCCGTGTTCCAAGGCTGCCACGCGGGGGGCGTGAGGTTGGCCGGCCCATCGCGGAGGCCATTGCCGTTGCGATCCCAGTAGGGCTCCTGCGCATCGAAGCGACCGTTGCCGTTGGCGTCGGTGAACGGCTCCATCGGCTTGGCCGCGTCGAAGCGGCCGTTGCTGTTGGCGTCCGTGAGGCTCTCGGTCGTGGCCGTGAAGGCGCCGTCGCCGTCGAGCTCGGTGTACGGATCCTGCGTCCCGCGCAGCCCATCGCCGTCGAGGTCGAGGAACGGCTCGGCACGCTGATGGAGACCATCGCTGTTCGTGTCGGTAAAGGGCTCCGGGTAGCGCTTGGCGCGTGCGAAGTCCTGGTAGGCGTCGGGGCTGCCGTCGCCGTCGGCGTCCACGCCACCGGCCAAGCCCTCGACGATGAGCGAGGGGTTGGTCGTCCCGTTGGGGTTGGCCGTGAGGTCGCCGGTGCCCTGGGCGCTGCCACCGAAGGCACCTGCGGAGAGCACGAGGCTCACGCCCTTGCCGAGATCGTGACGGCCATTGCCGTTCCAGTCGACGAGCGGCTCGCCCGCCTCCCAGGCGCCACTGCCGTCGGTGTCGACGTAGGGCTCTTCCTGGGTCATGACGGGCTCGTGCCCGGTCGGGAACGCGGACTTCCAGGCGTACACCCGGTAGACGGGCGCGTCGGAGGCGGCATCGTCGCCGCGCACGCGCTTGGGGCGCAGACGCTCCGGGTGGGCTACGACGCGCCAGCCCTCGTGGTTCTCCGGGTCCTTGGCGGCGTCGCTGTAGTTGCGCGTCGGCGGGACGGGCAGCAGCTCGCCGTGGAGGTTGACGAGGATGGCGTTCTTGTACTTCTCGGGCTCGAGGTTCATGTGGTCGAGCAGGAGACGCCAGGTGAGGACGTCCTCACTCTCCGCGCCTGCGGCGACCCGCGCCTGGAAGCGCCCGAGCGCGTCCGGGGCACGCATGCAGTGGTTGTGCTGGTCGGCAAACGCGTAGGGCAGGGGATTGCCAGCGTCCCAGGTGCCGCTGCCGTTGACGTCGGTGAAGCTCTCGCCGGCATCTCGCTTGTTGTTCGCGTTCTGGTCGATGTAGGGCTCTTGGGCCTCGAGGTCGTTGAGGTAGGTCGGGGTGGTCTCGCCATCGAGGTTCGCACGGCCGGCCATGCGGCCCGGCACGTAGTAGTGCGACGTGGCGGAGCCCGCAGGCATCGCGCCGGGATAGACGTAGGTCCACGGCGTGTTGGCGTTGCTGTCGCGCGTGTTGTTCGTGTACGGGGCGTACTCCTCGTCGCGCCCGTAGCCAAGCTTGGTGATCCAGTGCGTGCGGAAGTTCAGCCCCGGATTGCGGGTCTCGAGGTCGGTCAGTGCGGCCGCCACGAAGGGCTGGACCGCGTCCAGGTGCACCCACCAACCGGGGACGTTCTCGAGGGCGAGCAGGTAGACGTCGAACACATGCGTGCTCGGCTTGGCCTCGGCCACCGTGCGGATGACCGTGGAGACCTCGGCCATCTTGGCACCGGGCAACGCATCGCCTTGGGCAACGCGGTAGATGCGGACGGTGCAGATCCGGAGATCACGGGACTCGGAGCCGGGGTAGTGACGAACCGTGATTCGGCGATACCAGCGCCAGGCGCCGGACTCGTAGTGGTTGCCGGACAGGCCGTGGTCGGGCTTCACGAACGCGCCGGGATCCAGGGGGTCGGGTGCGATGCTGAGCGAGGGGATGAGGGCCAAGCCGTCATCGTAGCCGTCCAGGTCCGCTGCGACCTCGCCGGAGCCGCCCTCCACGAAGCCACGCAGCTCCGCGACGATGGAGAGCGCCTTCTGACGGGCGAACACCTTGTCCTTGGCCCAGTCCGCATGGCCGGTGGCTCGGGTGACGTAGGCCACGGCGGTCATGGCCGCGATGGCCACGAGCGCGGTAGAGATCAGGATCTCGATCAGGCTGAATCCGCGTTGTCGTCGCATGGTGTTTGGTCCTCCCCCACGGACATTCCGTGAGCGGTGCGGGGTACCTATCGGCCCAAGGGGCCCCGAGGGGTTAGCGCTAGCTGCCAAGGGCCGCTCGGAGGCGGTCTGGTTGGGCCGGTCCGCTTGGGCCGGTCCGACCCTTCCAGCAGCCCAAAAATGAGGCTGCCCCCGGGCGGTAGCACCCGGGGGCAGCGTGTTGTTTGGGTGCCGGCACGCCCCGCAAAGGGAGCGGGCGTGCCAGCAACCGGGAGGGGCTCTACTTGCCCGAGGACTTGCCGCTCGACTTGGCCGACTTCGAGTTCGCGCAGGGATCGG
>JAJDEM010000203.1 GCA_029259795.1 Planctomycetota bacterium | reverse complement strand
AGGGCCGAGCACGCTTGCCCGCGAGGGGGTGCAACCCCCTGGCAGACGCTAGGCCAAGGCACGCCCGCGCGTAGCGCGGGGGCCGACGCGGTAGCCGGAGCCCTGTGGGCACCGGCCGCGTCGGATGCGCGAGGAGCGGAGCGACGAGTCGCAGTGCCGGTCTGGATTGCGCCGCAGGCGCAGTCCAGATGGCCTACCCGTCTGGCGAACCCCAACCCTGGGGGCCGGCGGGCTTCGCTGCGTCCGGCTCGCCGTAGCCGCCGGGCGGGCCGTCGGGGGAGCCGCCCGGCGTGGGGCCGGCGGGCATGCCGCGGCCGCCCGGTGCGGGCGGCGGGCTGTAGGGGCGCACGGGCGCACCCGGCTGCGGACCGACCGGACGGGTCCGGGCGGGCTGCGCGCCAGGCTCGGAGCCGGCTTGCTGGACCAGGGTGGCATCGAGGCCACCGAAGTCGTCCACGTACCACTGGGCCTCGACCTTGAAGGACTCGATCTGGTCGGGGCGGAAGGTTCGCAGAAGGCTTGCGGTGGCTTGCGGCGGGCGGATCTGGACGGTGATGGCCCCATCGGGTCCGACCCGGACGGCGTCAGCGGCGTTGGCGACGAAGTCCCCGTACGGCGTATCATCGCCGCGAATCGTCAGCTCCCAGCGGGTCAGCTTGACCAGGCGAGGGGAGATCTGGCGGCCCTGGGCCGCAATCGTTGCCACCGCCGTGTTGGCGTTGACCATCCGCACCCCGACCCAGTTGCTGTTGACGAGCATCTGCATCTCGGCCGTGTTGTTGGCCGCGACGGTCTGACGGGCGAGGTTGTAGTCCCCCGAGTCCACGTTGCGCCCCACGCTCTGGTTCAGCAGGCGCTTGAAGTTGGGGCTGAACACGGACCACTCGGCGGCCCACTGGTTGTTCTGGGCCATCGCCTTGTAGTACTCGTAGGTCGCTCGCGGGCTCTGCCGGTTCAGGTTGACCTGCGAGACGGGCGTGGGCTTCGCGTTGTTGAAGAGGACGCAGCCTCCGAGAGAGACCGCCAGGGCGGTCAGAAGGAGGGCCCGGTGGAGCGGCAGGGCGAGCCGGCGTGCATGACTTCTCATGCCCGGATTGTCCCTCGGCGGGGGTCACATCTTCGTCACATGGCGCGGGTGGCCCGGGGTGTGCTATATCCGTGGCCCCCGAGTCGGAGCCCGTCCCGCCCATGCACAAGCAGATCGGCCAGATCCTCCTCGCGATGGGCCACATCGACGAGCGCAAGCTCAAGGAGGGCCTTGAGCAGCAGAAGCGCGTCCCCGGTACCAAGCTCGGCCAGGCGCTGCTCGAGCTGAGCTTCATCGATGAGGCCCAACTCACCCGGGCGCTGTGCCGCCAGTTCAATCTGCCCTTCGTCGATCTCTCCCGGGCCACGATCCCGGATCGGGTCGTCGCCATGGTGCCGAAGAAGGTCGTCCACGACTTTGGGATCGTGCCGGTCAAGGAGCAGGGCGGCAAGCTGATCCTGGCGACGGATGACCCCATGGTCACCTTCACGGCCGATGAGATCCGGTTCGCGCTCGGCTGCGACGTCTCGTTTGCGCTGACCCCGCCGACCGCGCTGAACAACATCCGCGCCGAGGCGTATGGCCTGGGCGAGAAGAAGGAGATCAAGGAGCGCCGGCGTGGCTTCGAAGAGCAGGACCCGACCGAGGAGGACGCGCCGGTCATTCGCCTCGTCCACGAGATCCTCGAGCTGGCGCTGCGCCAGCGCGCCTCGGATATCCACATCGAGCCACTCGAGGAGCGCATCCGCGTGCGCTACCGCGTCGACGGTGTCTGCCACGAGGCGCACTCGCTCGAGATCGAACTGAAGGGCCCCGTCATCACCCGCTTGAAGGTGATGGCGCGCATGGACATCTCCGAGCACCGCAAGCCGCAGGACGGGCGTATCGCACTCGACTTGATGGGGCGGCCGATCGACCTGCGCGTCTCGCTGATTCCCACGAGTGCGGGTGAGTCCATTGTGATGCGAATTCTCGACCGTGAGGCCGGTCTCGTCGATCTGACGGACCTCGGCTTCGTGGGCGATGATCGTGACCGCTTCGACCGGATCATCCGCCGACCCAACGGCATCTTCCTCGTGACGGGGCCGACGGGGTCCGGCAAGACGACGACGCTCTATGCCGCCCTGAAGACGCTCAACAAGCCGAACGTCAAGATCATCACGGCGGAGAACCCGGTTGAGTACAACCTGCCGGGCATCAACCAGAGCGAGGTGCGCCACGATATCGGGCTGACGTTCGCGCGCATCCTCCGCGCCATGCTGCGGCAGGCGCCGAACATCATCCTCGTGGGTGAGATCCGAGATCAGGAGACGGCCGACATCGCCATCCAGGCGTCGCTCACCGGCCACCTCGTGTTCTCCACGCTGCACACCAACGACTCGCCGTCGGCACTGACGCGCCTGATCGACATGGGGGTGAAGCCCTTCTTGGCGGCGACGGCGGTCATGGCCGTGATGGCCCAGCGCCTGATTCGCTGCCTGTGCCTCACCTGCCGCCAGCCCCACGAGCCGACCGTGACCCTGCTGCAGGCAGTCGGGCTCACGCCCGAGTCCCTGCGCGGACGCACGGTCTATCGGGCCGTGGGCTGCAAGGAATGCCGCTTCGAGGGCTACCGCGGCCGCCGCGGCATCTTCGAGCTCTTCGCGATGGATCCGATCCTGCGCGAGCTCGTCAACAAGGGGGCCAGCACCGCAGAGATCCGCGCCCAGGCGCGGGTCTCGGGCGGCCTTCGAAGCCTCCGCGAGGACGGCGTCCGCA
>JAJDEM010000202.1 GCA_029259795.1 Planctomycetota bacterium | reverse complement strand
GGGGCAAGGACCTCGAGGTGCGCCTGCAGGTCGAGCAACCGCGCCGCATCACGCCGTCGGCCAACGTGCTCGCGCGCATCGAGGGCGCGCGTGCGCCGAAGGAGGTCGTCATCGTCGGCTGCCACTTCGATGCCTGGACCTTCGGCTCCGGCGATCCGCAAGCCGGCACGATCGTGCTCTACGAGATCGCGCGCAGCCTCGCCGCCGCGGCCAAGGCCGGCAAGCGCCCGGCGCGCACGGTGATCTTCGCCAACTGGGGGGCGGAGGAGTACGGCATCATCGGATCGACCGAGTGGGTCGAAGCGCATCGCGCGATGCTGAGCGCGAACGCCGTCGCCTACATCAACCTCGACATGGCTGCGATGGGGCCGAACTTTCGCTCGGCCGCAGCGCCCGCGCTCAAGCAGGTGATCGAGGACGCGAGCCGCGACGTTCCCCAGGCGCGCGCGCCGGAGACGACCGTGCACGCCCGCTGGACCAGCGCAGGCACAAAGCCGGCTGGCTTTGGGAACCTCGGTGGGGGCAGCGATCATGTGAGCTTCTACTGCCATCTCGGTGTGCCCTCGTGCAGCCTGGGCGCCGGCGGCAGTCGCGGCGTCTCCTACCACACCGCCTACGAGACGCTCGCGTGGTATCGCAAGATCGTCGGCGACGACTACGAGCCGGCGCTCATGCTTGCGCGCGTGGGTGCGGCGCTTGTCTCGCGGCTGGCGAACGCGCCGCTGCTGCCCTATGACCTCGCGCGGCCGTTCACCGACATGCAGGAACACCTTGCCGACCTCGAGGGGGACCAGGCCGGGGGCAAGTCACTCTTGGGCTCGCTGCGCGCGCGCTGCGGCGTAACGGCCAAAGCGGCTGCCGAGCTGCAGACGCGTCTCGAGCGTCACGTGGCCGCCGGTCGCCTCACAGGGCCCGCGCTCGCCCAAGCCAATCGGCTGCTGCTGGCCTCAGAGCGCGCGTGGTTGCGCAAGGAGGGGCTGCAGGAGCGGCCCTGGTACCGGAGCCTCTACGCGGCGCCCGATCCGTTCTCGGGCTACGCGTCCTGGATGCTCCCGTATCTGAAGCACGCTTTCGAGACCGGCCGCGTCCAAGACCGCGTGGCCGCGATCAGCCCCTATGTCGTGGCCCTGGACGCACACGAGGTGCTGCTCGCTGGCCTGCGTACACTCTGCGCCGGGGCGGACGACGCGTCCGTGAGCAAGTAGGGGATTGCTGGAGAGACCATGACCGACGATCTCGCTGCCCGCCGCTGTGAACCCTGTGTCGAGGGCGCGGCTCCGCTGACCCCCGAGGCCCAGGCGCCGCTGCTCGCGCTACTCGACGGATGGAGCGTGGTCGAAGGCCACCACTTGACGAAGCGCTACGCCTTCAAGAACTTCCTGGAGGCCTTGGACTACGTCAATCGCGTCGGCGCCGTGGCGGAGAGCCAGAACCACCACCCCGACCTCGCGCTGGGCTGGGGCTGGGTGACGGTCACGATCTGGACGCACAAGATCGATGGCCTGACCGAGAGCGATTTCGTGTTCGCGGCCAAGTGCGACACGATTCTCTAGGCGCGACCCCACACTTGGCGCTCTCCTACGCCTAGCTACCCGCTCGCGAACCCCCGGCGCTATGCTGCGTTCCACGGGGAGCAGCCCCGCCGGAGATCCCATGCGCACCTTCTTGCTCTGTGTTCTGCTCGTCTTGCCGCTCGGCGTCCTCTTTGCCTGCGGGGACGAGCCCGCCGAGAAGCCGAAGGGCGAGACGCCTGCCGTCACGCCGCTGCCGCCGGCCCCTGGCGAAGTCGGTCTTGACGCGGACCTCGAGAAGGCCGTGGCCGCGGCCATCGCGAAGGGGCGCACGTTCCTTCTCTCCCAGCAGGAGGCGAACGGCGGCTTCACGGATCGTGCGGTCGAGCAGATGCAGGCCAACGTGAGCTTCACGGCGATGGCCGTCTCGGCGCTCGTGGCGTCCGTGCCGTCGACCGCCGTCAGCAAGGACGAGGCGATTCGCAAGGGGCTCACCTTCCTCAAGGGCCTCCAGCGCGAAGACGGCGCCATCGTCGACAACCCGAAGTGGACGAACTACTGCACGAGCGCCGCGATCGCCGCGCTCGCGAGTGCGAAGGTCGGCGACTTCCGTGCGGTGCAGAGCAAGGCCATGGCCTACCTCCGCTCCAGCCAGATCGTCGACGAGAGCAACAAGGGCTCGTTCGGTGGCTTCCCCTACAAGGACGGCCAGACGGCTGACGGCTCCAACGCCTTCATCGCGGGTACCGCGCTGGAGCTGGGTGACCTTCCGAAGGATGCCGTCGAGCGCAAGAACATGAAGCGCTTCGCGTCGGGTCTCCAGAACAGCGACGAGAGCAACCCCGACCCGATCACCATCAAGACCGAAGACGGCGAAGAGCGCACCGTGGTGAGCTCCAACGACGGCGGTGCCATCTACCGTGTCGGCGAGAGCAAGGCCGGCATGGTCAAGCGCTCCGACGGCACGTGGGAGCTGCGCAGCTACGGCTCGATGACCTACGCCGTACTGAAGCTGCTGATGTTCGCCGGCGTCAAGGCCGACGACGCGCGTGTGCAGGCGCTGGTTGGCTGGATCTCCAGCCACTGGACCGTCGATCGCAACCCAGGCTTCGAGAGCGCCGAGGACCCGCAGTCCGCAGGTCAGCAGGGCTACTACTACTACCTCTACACGATGGCGCGCGCCCTCGATTCCTACGAGACCGTCAGCGGCAAGCCCCTCGTGGTGCGCGACGCGGACGGCCGCAAGCACAACTGGCGCGCCGAGATCGCCCACGCGGTACTGAAGCGTCAGGCCGAGAGCGGCAGCTGGCGCAACGAGGTCGATCGCTGGATGGAGGGCATGCAGACCCTCGCTACGGCGTTCGCCATGCAGACCCTCGGCGTCGTGAACGGCCGGCTTGACTGAAGCCGCTCCCTCTCGTGAGCCGCCGATCGCGCGACGCCTGCAGGACCTGATCGCGGTTCTGCCGGCCGGCGCGCTGGTGGTGACCTGGGCCCTCACCGAGGCCGGCGCGCGGGGACTCTTCCAAGCCGATGTCGTAGGCCTCGCGCTGGTCACCTCGCTGGGTGCGTTTGGCCGCGTGGCGGGCTGGCGCCCGCTCGTGCGCTTGGTCGCAGCCGCGCTGCTGCTCACCGTCGGGCACGGCGTCGTCGCGGGTGCGCTTGACGGCGCGCTCGCCCTCGGGTGTGTCGCCCTGGGGATTGGGGTCGCCGCCGCGGGGCTGGCCACCCTCGGTCGTGCCGTGGGCGCCGCGGCGAGTTCCAGCGCCGTGATCGCAACGGCGGTCCTCGTCACGGCCATGCTCGGACTCTCCTGGGCGGACCCCGTCGGCGACGAACTCCCCTTGGGCAAGCGCTATGCGTTCAAGCAGGCCGTCCTGCACCTGGATGCCGCGACGGCCGTTGCCTACGACGCCGCCAAGCTGGATCGCTTCCACGACGCGTCGGTCTACAGCCGCGTCAAGCTCGCCTCGGGTGCTGTGGCGCCGCCGGAGGCGATCCCCACGGGCCTGTTCTGGCTTGTGGTGGGGGTGCTGGCGCTCTTGATCGCGCGCTTCCTCCCGAGGGTGCGTGTCAGCGAGGAGCCCGCGCCGTGAGCACGCGCCACGAGCGACTGGCGTCGATGCATGTCTTCGTGGCGGGCGCGGGCGGCATTGGCTGTCCAGCGGCCTGGGCGCTCGTCGAAGCGGGGGTCGGCCGCGTGACGCTCGCCGATCCCGACGTCGTCGAGCGCTCGAACCTGCCGCGGCAGGTGCTCTTTGGCCTCGGCGACCTCGGCGCGCCCAAGGCCCCGCGAGCGGCCGCGGCGCTCGGTGCCAAGGGCCGCATCCAGGGCGTGCATGCGCCGCTTGATGACACCAACCAGGCCGCCCTCCTCGAGGGTGTGGATGTTCTCGTCGACGCCACCGATGGCGCGCACGCCAAGGACTGGCTGAACCAGTTGGCCGTGCGCCGCGGCCTGCCGCTCGTGCACGCGGCGGGCCTCCGAGCGGAGGCCCGCGTCATGTCGATTGCGGCCGGTGGCGCCCCGTGCCTCGCGTGCCTCTTCGGCCGCCTGCAAGAGGAGACCGGCTCCTGCGCCGATCTCGGCGTCTGGAACGGGGCGGTCGGGGTCGTTGGGTTCCTGGCTGCCGAACACGCCGTCCAACGTGTGCTCGGGGAGGCCGCGCCCGAGACGCGCTATGCCGTACTCGACTTCGAGGCCGGGCGCGCGACGCCGCTGCGTGTGGAGGCCGCTGCCGGCTGCCCCGTGTGTGGGGACCCCGGCGCACCCGTCGAGGCCTACCCGGCACCGTTTGCGTGTGCAGTCGAGCCGTCGGCGGCAAGGCCGCCCGCGGTCGCTGACGCACTGGACCTCCGCGAGGAGCACTGCCCGCTCAACCTCCTGCGTGCCCGCCGGGCGCTGGCCGATCTACCGGCCGGAGCGCGGCTCGCCATCCGCCTCGGGGCCGAAGGCGCAGCCACGGTTCCCGATGGCGTACGCGCCCTCGGCCACCGGGTCCTCGTGGAGACGCCTGCGGGAACGGGACTCGATCTCGACGTCGAGGTCGTGGGGGCGCGGGAGGACGATCCCGCCTTTGATGGCGAAGTGCTGCAGCACTTCGCCCGGCAGATCGTGCTGCCCGAGTTCGGCGAGCGCGGGCAGAAGGCGCTTGGCGAAGCGAGTGTCTGGCTTGGCGGGGCAGGCCTCGCGCATGCGAGTGCGCGTACCTATCTCGTCGCCGCGGGCGTCGGCGCGGTGCTCGACGCCTCGACGCCCCCCGAGGGAGCGACCCTCGTGGCGTGGGCCGGGGGGGCAGACGCTCCGGCGCTTCCGGCAGGCGCCCTTGCGCTCGAGCGCAAGGACGGCGCGTGCCGCGCGGCGCGCGCTGCTGCCGTGCCCTTGGGTGCCTACGATGTCGCCGCGCCGGTGGCGCTTGCGTGGGGTGCGCTGCTTGCCGATCTCGTGCAGCGCGCGCTCGTCGTCGAGGCCGCGCCGTCGCACTCCCTCACGATCGAGGATGGCGGCGGGGTTCGGTAGCCCGGATGTTGCGTGAAGCGTGCGCCGCCTGGGGACAGCTTCACGTAGGGCGCGGCTCGGGGGGCGACCGCCCGCTTCGTTCGAAGCAACACCCTGCTCTCGGGCTGCACTCGCGCCCGAGGTCGAAGCCGAAGGGCGGATTCGGTGCTGAGCCCACCATGGACGCCCTTCGGCACAGAGATCGGGTGCGAGGGTGCCCGA
>JAJDEM010000201.1 GCA_029259795.1 Planctomycetota bacterium | reverse complement strand
GGCTTGAAGAAGCTGCCCGGTTCGTAGAGGCCCTGGATGGCGAGATTCGCATTGGCGGGTGCGCGGTTGGGATCGAACGTGGGCCGGTTCGCGAGCGCGAGGACCTCACCCGAGTGCGGGTCCATGACGATCCCGCTCGCCTGACGCGGGCCGTGCTCGCGCACCATGGCATCCAGCGCCGTCTCGAGGAAGTGCTGGATGCTGATGTCGAGCGTCAGGCGAACGTCGCGCCCGGCGGTCGAGGGCCTCTGGCTCTGACCCGTACGGGCGTAGCCCCGACGACGGGCATCGCGGGTCAGCGTCACCTCGCAGGCCTCGCCCGTGAGGAACGCATCGAAGGCCTGCTCGATGCCGGTGCCGAGCTGATCCTGGCCGCGCGGCGCCTGACCCAGGACATGAGCTGCGTAGTCGCCGTTGGGATAGGTGCGTCCCTCCTCCGGGTGAACCACGGCGCCCCAGACCCCCGCGGCATGCTTGCGCCGGGGGGAGAGGCGGGCCAGCTCGTCGAGCCGGCCGACCAGGCCGGGGTCGTCGACGTAGGGCAGCAGCACGCGGTACTGCGGCAGGGGGCGCTGCTTCGCCATGGCCTGGCGCTCGACCTTGCGGATGGCGTCGCGAATCTGCCAGGGCTGGAGGACGCCGCCGAGGTGATCGGAGAGGACGAGCGCAAACGTGCGCGGGTCGCGGATCTGCGTGGGGTCGAAGCCAAGGCGGCGGGCGGCCTTCGGCTCGGCGAGGACGACGCCCGAGCGGTCCAGGATGCGACCGCGCCGCGGCTGGAAGCGGTAGGCCGCATGGTGTTTCGCGTCCGCCTCGGCGGCGTACTGGGCACCGTCGACGAGTTGCAGCTTGCCGAGGCGAACCAGCATCACGACGAAGAGCACGAGCAGCGTGCCGAACACGAAGTTCATGCGGAACCGGCGGATGAGGGCAACGCGATCGTTCATCGCCCCTCCGCTTCGAGCGCCACGCGCTCGCTGTGCTCGACCAGCAGACTGCGCGGGGTGCGCCGGGCTGCAACGGAGGCCGCCACGCGCTGGCGCTCGCGCTCGATGCGCTCCTTGCGCTTCTCGAGCTGCCACACGTCGCGCTGGAGGCGGCGGGTCTCGCTGTGCTGACAGACTGCGACCAAGGCCATGGCCACGACGGCCAGGAGTACGGCGATGGTCACCACAGTCCGCATCAACATTCCTCCCGCGCGCTCACGCGCACACCTCGAACGCTCGCAACCGAGCCGGGCGTGCCCGGGGGTTGCGTCGAATCTCTTCCGCTGTCGCACGAACCGGTTTCTTGGTGAGGATGCGCCCGCGCCCCTCGCGCTGGGCCTCGCGGAAGGCCGTCTTCACGCGACGTTCCTCCTCGCTCTGGAAGCAAAGCACGACGAGCCGTCCGCCAGGTGCGAGCACCTCAAGCGCCGCCCGCAAGCCGCGATCGAAGTGGCCGAGCTCGTCGTTGACCGCAATGCGCAAGGCCTGGAAGCTGCGCGTCGCGGCGTCGTGACGTCGCACCCGAAAGGCCGAGGCACGAATCACCTCGCGCAGTTGGCCAATGGTACGAATGGGCCGTGCCTCGACGATCGCCCGAGCCACCGCGCGTGCCCGCGGCTCTTCACCGTGATGATGAAGGATGTCGGCGAGTTCGCGCTCGGTCGCCCCGTTGATCAACTCGGCGGCCGTGGGCTCGTCGCTGCTGGCATCGAAGCGCATGTCGGGCACCTCGTCCTCGCCCTTGAAGGAGAAGCCGCGGCGCAGGTCGTCCAACTGCAACGAGGAAACGCCAACGTCGAGAAGCACACCGACCGGGGCCGGAAGTGCCGCCTCGGCGAGGACCGCTGCCATCTCGGCGTAGGAGCGATGCACGAGCACCACCCGGTCGCCGAACGGTGCCAGCCGCTCCGCTGCCCTCGCGAGGATCTCGGGGTCGCGATCCAACCCCAGCAGACGGACCTGCGTGGCTTCGAGAAGCGCGGCGGCATGGCCGCCAGCTCCCACCGTGCCGTCAACGAGGAGCCCCGTGGGCGCCTCCTGTGGCGTCAGCCGTTCAAGCGCGAGGTACTCGAGTACCTCCCGCACCAGAACCGGTTCATGAACATGAGAAAGATCGTCGGAACCCGGGGCCATCCCCGGCTCAGTCCGCCTCGGGCTCTGCGCCGCCATCCGCCCGGCGCGCTGCGGCTCCTTGCCGCATCGCCTCCCAGGAGGTCGGGTCCCAGAGCTCGAGATAGGTGTTCATGCCCGCGACGCGCACCACCCCGGAGGGGAAGTACGCCGCGAACTTGGTCGGGAGCGTGATCCGGCCAGGCCCCTTCAGCTCCAGGCGCTCGGCGCTCTGGAAGAAGACGCGCTTGTCGTCGCGCTCCCCGCCCCGCTCGAAGCGGTTGGGGATGAGGTCGGCGGCCATGCGCTCGAAGATCTTGAGCGGGTAGGCCTCGAGGAAGGTCTCGGACTCATCCGGCACGACGTAGACGCAGCCCTCATGTTGGGTCTGGATCACAGCCGCGAAAGACGCGGGGATGACCACCCGATCCTTGGGATCGAGGCGGTGATCCTTGTGGCCCGTGAACAAGAGCATCGTGACTCGGCTTCCCTCCACCAGCGGGCGCCCCATGACCGGACGCCACACCTTGATGACAGGACTTTACACTTGGTGACACCAAGTGACAACCCCCAATTCAAGGCCACCGCCTCCCCCACAAAGCCCAGAAAATGGGCCTTTACGGGGACCTAACTGAGGCTCCGCATGGGGCCTGGACACCCCAGTGGGCGTGGATTGGCCGTGGAAGAC
Organism: Planctomycetota bacterium; assembly: GCA_029259795.1. Lineage (GTDB taxonomy): Bacteria > Planctomycetota > PLA2 > PLA2 > JAEUHO01 > JAHEIK01. Next base: position 1,195 of record JAJDEM010000201.1, on the reverse strand, counting down.
GCTAAGGAGAGCCCAGAATGGGCCGATCCAGCGCTCTTTGGGCGATCGTGGACACGAAGTGTCACGCCGCACCGACGGCGGAATGCGGCCCGGTCACCCTGGGGCGCGCAGAATCCCGCCCGGCCGTGCGGGCGGGGCCGCGCCAATCAAGACCCATGACGGAGTGCGCCGTAGGATCGCCCTTCGCGCTCGTCCAAGGACGGTCACGCCCCTCAGGACTGGTGGCCTCGAACCGGGTCAGGTCCGGAAGGAAGCAGCCCTAAGGGAACCCCCTAGTGTCTTTGGGATCCGTGGCCGTCCTTGGGTGAGTGCGCTGGGTTGCTGTGAGTGAGAGGGTGCGGAGCGGGTAGAGCGGGCCAGCAACTTGCGATCCGCTCCTCGAGTGCATCGAACACGAGCCGTCGCGGATCGCTGCGCGCTGGCACCACTCCCCCGCCCCGATCGGGTGCGGACGTGCCTCTTCGGGGTGACGCCGATCCACCGTGGGTTGTTGAACGCGGGGTTCTGCTCAAACGGCCCCTGTGTGCAAGCACGGACCTCACCTGGGTGCCGCCGATCCCCCGCGGATCGCGGAACGCGGCGCGAACGGAGCGCGCTGCGTGCACAGTCGCTCCTGACACCACGCCCTCCGCGCCGGGACCCCGAATGGCCCTGCGCGTTGAACTTTCCGTTGTTCGCAACGGCACCTTGAGCCGTCGCTTCCGCTGAGCGCCGCCCCATGGCACAAGGCCCGGCAACCGGGCCGCTGCCATCAGGTCCCTCCTCGTTACAGCACGGGCCTTCGCGGGCTCACGAATCGCCCGCTGTGAATCGGGACGGTCTCCGGGCCAACAACCCCGAATGGCCCTGCACGCTGAGCCTGCCGTTGTTCGCAACGGCACCCTGCTCCGTCGTAATCGCTGAACGCCGCCCCATGGCAGAAGGCCGCTTCGCGGCCGCTGCCATCAGGTCCCTCTTCATCGGAGTACGTCCCTCCGCGGCCTCCACGTGTCGCCCGCTGTGGATCGTGATGATCTTCGATGCAACCACCCCGAATGGCCCTGGACGCTGAACTTGCCGTTGTTCGCAACGGCACCTTGATCCGTCGTAAGCGCAGAACGCCATAGGCGTCAATCAGCTAACTCCCTTGGGAGCGCTGTAGATGTCAAGGGGGGTGGCGGCGGCACCGCTCGCGCCACGGCGCGAGCTCGTGCTT
>JAJDEM010000021.1 GCA_029259795.1 Planctomycetota bacterium | reverse complement strand
GGGCTGCACTCGCGCCCGAGGTCGAAGCCGAAGGGCGGATTCGGTGCTGATCCCACCATGGACGCGCCTCGGCACAGAGAATCGGGTGCGAGGGTGCCCGAGAGCGGCACGATTCGGCTGTGTGCGTTGCTCTTGCGGGCTAGGGGCTGCTCGTCGGCAGGCGACGGGCTGCTGGTGCTTGATGGCGGCCGCGGCGCCCTCGCGTGGTTGCCCGCCCGGCTCCGGGCTGCGGTAGGATCCGCCCATGGCCGAGGCTCAGCCGCTCCCCGATGTGACGACACCGCGCTTCACGCACGCCGCGGAGGCGGAGGCCGCCGTGCTCGCCCACCTACGGGACCTTGCGGGCGGCGGGATCGTGGCCCTCTCGGGGGGGGGCGATAGCGCGCTGCTCCTGAGCCTGGCGGCCGAGGCCTGGGGGCCGTCCCGCTGCCTGGCCGTCACGAGCCGCTCGGAGAGCCTGCCGGAGGCAGAGCTTGCCGCCGCACGCGCGCAGGCCGCCGCCGCTGGTGTCGAGCACGTCTGCCTCAAGGGCAGTGAGTTGGACATCGAGGCGTTTCGGCGCAATGGTCCGGACCGCTGTTTCCACTGCAAGGACCACCTCTACGGAGAGATGCGGGCCTTGGCCAAGCGGCGGGGACTTCTTCATGTCGTCGACGGCACCAATGCAGACGACGTCGGCGATCACCGACCCGGTCTCGGCGCGGCCCGCGTCCACCACGTGACGTCGCCGCTGCTTGCGTGTGGCCTCACCAAGGTCTGGGTCCGGGCGCTCTCACGGCAGCGCGGCTTGGACTCCTGGGACAAGCCGGCTGAGGCCTGCCTCTCGAGTCGGTTCCCGTACGGCACCGAGGTGACCCGGGAGGGCCTCGCCAAGGTCGAGCAGGCCGAGCGGGCTTTGAAGGCGCTGGGCTTTCGGATCGTGCGGGTTCGCGTCCACGGGGACACGGCGCGCATCGAGGTGCCGCTCGACGATCTCGGCGCCCTGCTCGCGCCGGGTTTGCGGGAGGCAGCCACGGTGGGCGTTCGCAAGGCCGGCTTTGCCTACGTCGCGGTGGACCTGGACGGGTTCCGCAGCGGCAGCCTCAACGAGCCCCGACCGTCCTGAGCCGGCAGCGCGCGCTCGGCGCACCGGGACTGGCTGGCAAGCTCACGCGCTTGGATCTCTCTCCCTCGAGCGTCCGCCAGCCGGCGGGTCCTCGGCTGTGGGTCCTATCTTCGGCCACAAGCCCTGCGCCCGGGACGCTGGCGTGCCCAGGCCTGCCGAGGGCAAGCCTCCGGCCGCGGCTCTGAGGCTTCAGGAGCCGCTGTGGCCCCCCTTGCCGTTCGGTAGGGCCCGCACGACCCTGGTGGACCCAGAGCCCCCAGGGGGCCTCCCTGAGCGCGCGGCTCGCCTGCCGCGCTGGGCGGTCCCGCCTTGTTCGATGGGCTGGGTTCTTGGAGCGGGGCCGAGGCCTCGCTGGCCGCCGAGCCTGCAGTCCAGCACGCCGGCGGTGCTGCCCAGGGGGCAGCGAAGAGGTGGGCTCGCCGGGACCGCTAGCGCTGGAAGATCGGGATCGACTCGTCCGGAATGGCCAGCGTCAGGATGGCGAACGCGGTGCTGAGCACGGTGCCGTAGTTGTAGCGGCCGGGCTCGGGCTCGAAGGCGCCGGAGTTGATCTGGCGGGCAATCAGGTGCGGGTAGACCTTGCGGTGCCACCACGCCCAGAGGTTGCCGCTCTTGTTCTCCCAGGTGTGGCCGTCCCATTGCCAGCAGGCCCACGCCGCGTAGAAGTGGCCGTAGTAGTACCAGTTCACCTCGGGGTGGCGTGCGAGGCGGCTGCGCAGGTAGTCGATGCCGCGCGTGATCGTGAGATCCGGATCGTCGCGATACTGGCCGTAGAGGAAGAACGAAGAGAGCGCTGCCGCCGTCAACGCGTAGGACGACTGATCTTGGCTCAGGCTGTACTGGAACGAGCCGTCCTTGCGCTGGCTGCGCTTGAGGTAGCCGAGGCCCTTGGCGACGACGTTCTTCTTCACGATCAGGCCCGCGTCGCGCGCTGCGCGCAGGCCTTGGGCGACCGCCACGGTGACGCTGCCTTCGTGGTCGTGGCCCGGAGCCGGCTCGTAGCCGAAACCTCCATGATCGGTCTGCGCGCCCTCGATGCACTTCACCGCGTGGACGAGCGCGCGGCGGATCTTCTTGGCGCGCTTGCCCTTGCTCGTGCCCAACGCCGTCGCAAGGGCGAGGGTCGCGAACCCTTGGCCGTGCATGCGGGACGTCGTGTCCTTCGGGTGCCAGAAGTAGCCCGTGGGGTAGCGTCCGCCAGGTTTGGGGGTCTCGATGAGCCTGAGCAGGAAGCTGATCGCACGCCGCACCGCCATGCCGTGCCGGCCGCGTCCATCCGTGGAGCCGTCCGCCATGAGCGCGAGGGCCGCAAGCGAGGTGAGGGCGACCATGGCGCGGTCGTCGCCGAACGCGCCGTCGATGCGCTGCACGCCGCGGTAGGTCTTCGTGCCGGGTACGCCGCCCGGCACGCCGCACAGGAAGTCGCATCCGCGGCGAATCGCGCGGCGGCGCTCGGTGCGGTGCTTCGCCGGCTCGGGGGTACCGCGTTTGCGCGTTGCGCCGTCTTCGCGCGCCTCGGCCGCGTTGTCGCGTGTCGCGGGCAGCAGAGCGCCCAGGACGAGGACGGCGAACAAGAGCTGGCGGATCAGGCGTCCGCGACCCGGGGCGCCGT
>JAJDEM010000003.1 GCA_029259795.1 Planctomycetota bacterium | reverse complement strand
CCCTCGTCTACGGGGTGGAGTTTCCCGGCCTTGCCCGCGCCTACCCGTTCGAGCAGCTCCGGTTCAAGCCGATCGTGGAAGAGACGATCGCAGGACAGGCCATCACGGTGTGGTTCGACCCGGTGCATCGCTCCGTGGCCGGCTTTCGCCCGCAGAGCAAGGGCCGCACGCTCCACTTCACGATTGGCCGCGGCGGTGCCGTACAGGACCGTGAGACCGGCTCGACGTGGAACATGGAGGGTGCCTGCGTGGCAGGACCGCTCAAGGGACAACAGCTCGCCCCCCTGACGGGCTTGATGGCCGAGTGGTATGGGTGGTTCGCGCACTACCCGGACACCCAGGTCTGGCAGGGTTGAACGGACTAGCGATCCTCGGCCGGGAGCGCCTTGACCGCCGCCTCCAGCGCCACCATGAGTTTCTGCCTCTGCGTGCGAATGGCTTGGACCGCGTTCGCGATGTCGGGCGCCGCCGCGCGCCCGACCACCAGAGCCTCCGTGAGGAGGCGACGCGCAGCGCTCGGATCCGTCGGTGCCAAGGCGGCAGCGAGGGAGTGGCTTACGGAAAGAAACGACAGCGAGGCACTCACGTCCTGCGGGACCCTCGCTCGCGCGAGGGCAAGAAGGTCGAGGGTCGGACGCAGGAGCAGTACGCGCTCCCGGTTTGTGAGCGTTTGCTGCTGCGCCAGCTGCTCCGACGCCCATGCATTGAGGACCGCCAGCTCCGCCAAGCCGGGGGGGTGGCGCGGCGCCAGACGCTGACAGATCTTCGCGACCTCCCGCAGGCGCTCGTAGGAGAGTTCGGGATCATCGTCGAGGCGACTCCTTGCCCGTTGGAACAGCGTGTAGGCGTAGAGGTGCTGCCAGAGCGCAACGTCCTTGTCGGCCTCCATGAGCTTGCGCGCCCAGCCGAGGGCCTCCTCGAGATACGCCTCGGAACTTGCCTCGTCGCTCCCGAGCGTCTTCGCCATGCCGTGCATGCGATCGCAGTGCCCGATCATCGCGTGCAGCCATGAAGCATTGGAGGGGTCCTTCTTGACCAGCGCACTCTGGGTCTCGTAGGCGCGCCGCCACGCAGGAAAGTGAACTCGGATCGTCGTCGGATCCGTGTCCGTCTTGGCGGCTGCCTGCGCATAGAGCGTATGCCCCACGCGCTCGTCGAGCGCGCACAAGCGGTGGAGGACTGCCATGTTCCCGGGATCGATCGCACGCAGGCGCTCGAACCCCTCGCGCGCCCGCTTGTAGTGTGCCAACGCCTCCGCGTGCATGCCCAGTTGTTCCTGAAAGTACCCGGTGAGGCGTAGGGCCTCGGCTTCCAGCCGTGCCCAGCGCAAGTCGCCGCCGAGGCGGATCCGCCACGACCGCGCAAGGTCGAGCGCGCGCTTCGCGCGCGCGAGTCCCTCCTCGAGCTGACCGCTGATCTTCAGCACGCGCGCGGGCGTCAGGAGGTACTGGACGACCTTGCGGTGCCAGCTGCCCGTCGCGTCATCGCGCTTCGCGAGGCTCTCCACCAAGCCCAGCGCGTCCTTGGAGGAGGCGAGCGCGAGCTCGATCTTGAGCGTGCCCGTGTAGGCGCGGCAAAGGAGGTCGTGGGCCTCGGCCAGCTCCCCCTGGTAGGTGTCATCGTCCGGGTGAAGCGCCGCCCGCCGATGCACGTCCTCGAGGTGTGCCTTGAGCACCCCGACCGCCTTGGCGGGATAGCCCTGAGCGATCAGCACGGCGCTCACGCGCGCCCGGGCCTGCGTGAGGAGGTAGCCCGAGTCGCCCTCGTCCCCCTCTGACAGATCCTGCGCGAACGCAACGGCCGCTTCGTAGGCAGCCTTCGCGGCCGGCAGGTCGCCCTGCTCGAAGTGCACGTCACCCAGATTGCGCAGCGCCGTGGCGCCATTGCGCAAGCTGCGAGGATGGCGGTCTTCGGCCGGCAGATCATCGTAGTAGGCCTTCGCCTTCTGGCCGAGGCCGGCGAGCAGGTCCAGACGCCCGAGCGGCTCGAGGCCGCGTTGCATCTCCCCCACCATGAAGCCCATCACGCCCTCGGCGCGATCCCGGTCGGCCTCGGCCCGCACCCGCGCAGCCGCAGCAATCTCGCGTGCCTCCTCGGCCTCGCGCCGCTCGTTCTCCAAGATCCCCGCGACCAGAACGGCCGCGACGGACGCGACCAGCAGCACCGCGGCTCCGACGCGACGCAGGACCCTGGAGCGCGCGAGGCGATCGCGCTGCGCCATGCCGCGTTCGCGCGCAGCCTCGACGGCCACCAGCCGGGCCGCGGCGCCCTCGTCGCCTGGGCGCAACTCCTGCGCACGGCGCACCGCAAGCGAAGCGGCGTCGATCTGCTTGAGTAGCGCCGCGCCGCTGAGATCGGCAGCGTCGGCCAGCCGGGCATCGGCCTCCCCCAACAAGACCCGCAGCTCTCGCTCCACGGCCCGCAGCGCCTGCCACTCGCGCACCGCCTCCGCGAGGGCGTCGACGTCCTGCATGCGGTCTTGAGGGTTGGGCGCCAGGGCCGTTTGGCAGATCGCGGCGAGCGACGGCGAGATCGCCGCGTCCACAGATCTCGGGTCGGGCGCCGGCGACTTCGTCACCAGGTCCTGGTACTCGCCAAAGTGTTTGAACGCGAAGGGCAGCGCGCCGGTGAGGATCTCATGGAGAATGACCCCGAGGCTGTACACATCGCTGCGGACATCAACGGCTTCCGTGTCTCCCCGTGCCGCTTCCGGAGCCATGTAGCCCGGCGTCCCGACCGCCTGGGCAACAGTCTTCAGTCCGGTGGCGTCGCGCAACTCCTGCACGTCCCCCTGCCAGCGGCTCGCCCGCGAGAGCGGCGTGTCGCGCAGGCGAGCCAGCCCCCAGTCGAGAACGACGACTTCGCCGAACTGACCGAGTGCGATGTTCTCGGGCTTCAGATCCCGGTGAATCACCCCGCGGCTGTGCGCGTACCGGACCGTGTCGCAGACCTTCAAGAAGGGCTCCAGCAGCGCGAGGCGACCCTCGAACCCGCGCGCGCCGGCCTCCTCGAGCGCCAGCGCGAGCGTGCGACTGTCCCGAATGAACTTCATCGTGTAGTAGGGAACCCCGGCGTCCGTGGAGCCGAGCTCGTACACGGGCAAGATGCCGGGGTGCTCCATGCCTCCGGTGACCCACGCCTCCTGCAAGAAGCGCGTGGTCATGGCCTCGAACGCCTCGGCCTCCTCGCTTCCCTGGCGCGGCGCGTCAATGGCCTGCGGGGCGGGTGGGGTAGCCGCAGCGCGCGCCGGGTCGGCGGGCGGACGGATCACCTTGAACGCGACCTGCCGCTTCAGGTCGCTGTCGCGCGCCCAGTAGACGATCCCCATGCCGCCTTCGCCCACGGGCCGGAAGTCCACGTAGCGACCGCGGGCCACCTTGCGAAGGGCCGAGGAAAGTCCTGAGCCAAGGTCCTCGTGCGCGAGAGTCACATCATCTTCCGGCGAAGGCGCGTCCGACATCATGGCTCAGAACTCCAGCACCGTGCCCGGCTCAAGGACGCGCACACGCTCATCGCCGAGCGCTGCCAGTTCCGCAAGCGTCTCGCTCCGCGTCGGAGCCTTGATGTGATGGATGTGGACGGGAATGTCCGGCCGGTCCAGCTTGCGGAGCTCCGCGGCCAGCAGTGCGGGCGTCAGGTGTCCACTGACGTCCGCCAGGGCACGAAGCCGATCGGGGAACGAGGTCTCGATCATGATGCCGCGAACCTTCGCGCCGGCTTGGTTCACGAACTCCCACAGCGCCTCGGTCGGCCCCGTATCGCCACAGAGCACCAGCGCACCGGATCCGGAGTCGAGCACATAGGCAACGCAGCCTCCAGGGTGGTTGACCTCGATGGCTGTCACGCGCACACCGCCCGCTTCGATGGTGCGGCCCGGCTCGATCGGCGCGTAGCGCAGCGTCGGGGTCTCCGGACTTGGCAATGCCGTGAAGTCCGGCCAGACCGCGCCGTTCAGGATGTGGTTCGCGAGGACGGCGAGCGTCGCCGGGAGCCCGTGCACGTTGACGGGGGCGTCGCGGCCGCCGAAGACGTTCTCGGCGAGGAACGCGAGGTCCTTGACATGATCGAGATGCGCGTGCGTCAGGAACACATCGTCCACCCGGCGCTGCTCCGCTGTGGAGAGGACGGAGGCGGCCGATCCCATCTCGAACACGGTCCGCTCACCAATCAGGAAGCTGCAGGTCTGACCCTCCGGCGTCACGCTCCCCGCACTGCCAAGCACCTTCAGTTGCATCGACTCGTCCTCGCTCGACTCGAACTAGGGGGTACGGATCACCATGAGCCGCGGCTCGGTCATGTCTTCGATCGCCCAGCGCACCCCCTCGCGGCCGAGTCCACTGTCCTTCACCCCCCCATAGGGCATGTTGTCGACACGCCACGAGGGCACGTCACCGATGATGACTCCGCCGACCTCGAGCGTGTCCCACGCCTGCTGGGCCTTGTAGAGGTCGCGCGTGAACACACCCGCCTGCAGCCCGAAGTCGCTGTCGTTGACCTCCGCAAGGGCAGCCGTGAAGTCCTGGAACGGGCTCAGGATCGCGGCCGGCCCGAACGCCTCCTTCGAGCACAGGTCTTGGTCGCGCGAAACGTTCTCGAGGAGGGTCGGCTCGAGCATGGCACCCTCCCGCCCCCCGCCACAGAGCAGCGTGGCTCCGGCGGCGACCGCAGACTCGATCCACCCATGGAGTCGGGAAGCCTCCTTCTCGGAGATCATCGGGCCGATGAACGTGTCCTCGTTCAGCGGGTCACCGCAGACGAGAGTCTTCGTCTTGGCGACAAGCCCATCCCGGACGACGTCGTAGAGCGACTCGTGAATCAAGATGCGCTGCACGCCGATGCAGCTCTGCCCGCTCTGGTAGAAGGCGCCCGTAATGATGCGATCCAAGGCATCGGCCACATCCGTGTCGTGATCGACGATGACGGCGGCGTTGCCGCCGAGCTCGAGGACGACCTTCTTCTTGCCCGCTTTGGCCTTCAGCGCCCACCCGACACCCGGCGATCCGGTAAACGACAGGAGCTTGAGCCGCTCGTCGACGGTGAACAGGTCGGCTCCATCGCGGCGGCACGGAAGGATCGAGAACGCGCCTGCCGGCAGGTCCGTCTCCGCAAGGATCTCGCCCATGATGATCGCCCCCAGCGGGGTGAGGCTCGCGGGCTTGAGTACGAAGGGGCAGCCGACCGCAATCGCCGGGGCGATCTTGTGCGCAGCCAGGTTCAGCGGGAAGTTGAACGGCGAGATGAACGAGCAGGGTCCGATGGGCACGCGCTTCCACATGCCGCGGTAGTTCGCGGCGCGCTCGCTGATGTCGAGCGGCATGACCTCGCCGCCGATGCGCACGGACTCCTCGGCTCCGACCCGGAACGTGTCGATCAGGCGGCTGACCTCGCCGCGGCTGTCCTTGATGGGCTTGCCCGCCTCGATGCAGAGGCTGAAGGCCAACTCGTCGAAACGCTCCTCGAAACGCTTCACGCAGTGCATCAGCACATCCTGGCGTTTGTAGGCCGGCCAGCGCGCAAACGGATCGGCGGCTTCGGTCGCGGCGCCGATCGCCCGGTCGATGGCCGCAGGATCTGCCATGGCCACGCGCGTAGCGGGCTCGCCCGTGAACTTGTTCGTGACGACCAGGTCTTCGTTGGGCGCCTCAGCCTTGTTGGCCAGGTAGTAGGGATAGCTGGTGGCAAGTTTCATGGAAGACCTCAGATCGCGCAGCCGATTCGGCCGAGGCGCTTGGTGAGCAGATCGTTCTCGCGGTAGTCGATCGGCAGGACGACGAGCGAGGGCCCTGCCGCCGTAAACGACGCCTCCAGCGTTTCCTGGAGGTCGGCGGCATTCTCCACCCGATACCCGTTCCAGCCAAAGGCCTCGGCGAGTTGTACGAAGTCCGGGTTGCCGAAGGACAGGTCCGTGTGCCTACCGAACTCGTTCTGTTGCTTCCAGGCGATGAGGCCGTAGGCGTGATCTTCCCAGACCATCACCGTGATGTTGCATCCGAGACGCGTGGCCGTCTCCATCTCCTGGACGTTCATGAGGAACCCGCCATCACCGCAGACGGCCATGACACGCCGCTCGGGCAGCGCGAGCGCGGCACCCACGGCTCCGGGCAGGGCGAAGCCCATGGAGCAGAAGCCATTGGGAATCAAACACGTGTTGGGTTCATGGCTCTGGTAGTAGCGAGCGATCCACATTTTGTGCGCGCCGACGTCCGAGAGCAGGACGTCGTTCGGGCCGAGTACCTGCCGGGCGTCCGCAAGTGCCTTCTGCGGACGAATCGATCCGACGGTCTCGTCGGCGCCATGCGCCTCGAACTCACCGATCATGCTTTCGCGGACACCTTGCTGATGCGCCAGGTCGAAGGAAGGCACCCCCCCGGCATCCACGGCCTCGTTGAGCATCCACAGCGTGTGCGCCAGGTCCCCGACGACCTCGACCTCCGCGTGGTAGTTCTCGTCCACCTCTGCCGGCATGAAGTCGATGTGCAGGATCTTGTGATCGTTGTCCCGATTCCAGAGGAAGGGCTCGTACTCGACCATGTCGTAGCCGAGCGTGATGACGAGATCCGACTCGTCGATCGCAATCGAGGCGTGATCCTTCGCCTGCAAGCCGATCGTAAACAGGCAGTAGGGCGCATCCATGTCGACGGCGCCTTTGGCCATGAATGTGTTGATGACGCCAATCCCCGTCTTCTCCGCGAAGATGCGCAGCTGCTTGCTCGCGCGCTTTCGAATCGTGCCGTTGCCCGCCAAGATCACGGGTCGGCGCGCGGAGCGAATCAACGCCATGGCCTGCTCGATGACCCTCTCGCCCGGTACCGGGCGGCGGACCTTCGTCGGGATGATCGGTTCTGCCGTGGTCTCGCTGCCCGCGAGATCTTCGGCCAACTCGATGTGGCAGGCCCCGGGCTTTTCCGCGGTCGCCAGCTTGATGGCCTTGCGGACGATCTCGGGAATCGTGTCCACGTTCTGGATGCTCGTGGCCCATTTGGTCACGGGGCGAAACATCGCGACCACGTCCATGGCCTGATGGCTCTCCTTGTGCTGGCGACGGCTATGGGCCTGCCCCGTCAACACAAGCATGGGCGAGCGGTCCATGTTCGCGTCGGCCACACCTGTGATGAGGTTCGTGGCGCCGGGTCCCAGCGTGCCGAGGCAGACCCCCACCTCGCCGGTCAGACGGCCGTGCGCCTCGGCCATGAAGGCCGCGCCTTGCTCATGTCGGCAGAGGACGAACTCGATCGAGGAGTCCTCCAGCGCGATCATGAAGTCGGCGTTCTCCTCGCCGGGTACGCCAAAGATGCGGGTAATGCCCTCTGCCTCGAGGCAGCGGACGAATAGGACGGCAGCTTTCATGGGAATCTCCGGCTGGAACTGCCGCCACCATGCCCTTGGTGGCGCCGCGCGTACAGGGCGAGCGCACTTTTCGCTCGGCTGGCACCACGAAGGGCTCTGTCAGCCACGCAGGGCCTTCGCCCGCGCACGCGCGCGGCGCTCCCCGTCGGCATCGCCCCGGGCCCGGCAAAGATCCGCGAGAAGATCATAGGTCTCGGGGGGCGGGCGCATCATCCCGGCAGCGAGGTCTGCGAGGAGCTTCGCACGCAGGGCGGCGGCTGCCGCGTGGGGCGCACCCCGGAGATGGCGGACCATCGCGTGGCGCAGCGCGAGGCCCTCGTGCACCCAGAGCGGCGCGGTCGCGGCGAGTTCCAGTGTTCGTACCGCGTACCCCGCAGCAGAAAGCAGACGCTCGTTGCGCAGGGCCTCGTCCGACGCCAGCAGCGCGCCCACCAGCGCGACCTCCGTCTGCAGGGCAGCCAGTCCCACGGAGCGTCGCTTGGACGGCTTCATCCGGCCAACGAAGGCCACACGCTCCCTCGCCTGCTCGAGGAGCAGCGCGGAGTCCTTCGGCTGTGCCTCTGTCGCCCGGCGGGCAGCGCAGCGAAGCAGGACACGGGCGTACCGTGCATGCGTCGCCGGCGTCGCCTGGCCGAGTTGCTCGATCGCTCGAGCGAGATCCCGACGAGCCTCGTCGACCCGCCCCCCCGCGAGGAGGTAGAGCGAGCGACGATGCTCGATCTCGGTGCTGTGCTTCTTGGGTGTCTCACGGAGGGCTGCCCCGAGTGCTGCCTCGAAGTCGCGGCCGGCCCGGGCCACCCCGGCCTCCCGATCACTGCCCGGAAGCTGGGCCAGCAGCAAGTGGGTCTCGCCTCGATAGGCGAGGTCATCGTTGATGGGCGGAGGTCCCGCAGCGGCAATGTCGAGCGCCTTGAGCGACTGCCCGTAGGCCACGCGCGCGTTGTCCCACTCTCCCAGGCGCTCCTGAACGACACCTGTCTGCTGCCAGCAGAACCCGAGGCCGAACCAGTCACGATGGTCCTGGGTTGCCTTGGTGAGGTCCTTGTAGACCAGAATCGCCTCGTGCAGATGACCACTGTCACTCAGGGTGCTCGCGAGCATGCGGCGCGCCGGGACGTCCTTGCGCTCTCCGAAGGCCGCACGAATGTCGTCGAGGGCGCCCTCCGCGTCACCTGCCTGCATGCGCACGATCGCACGCCGCTGGAGGTACCAGCCTCGCTGGGTCCCTTGACACCGGTGGTTGGGGTACTCGTCCAGGCGCGCAACACTGGCGTTGGCCAGTTGAAGGGCCTCCTCCTGCGGTCGATCGCCATCCGCTGCCCGAGCACGCTTGCGTGCCTCGTGGGCAACGTCGCCGTACGCCACGGCGGCGCGAGCGAGGGGTTCGGCCCATTTGGGATCGCGCGTGGCCGCCTCCCGGAAGAGCGCAACGGCCACCTCGACCGCGGTCAGCATGCTGGAGACATCGCCGCGCATCGCCTTGGACGTCGCCAGACGGCCGCGGGCATAGGGCACCCGCGCATCGGTAGGCGCTCGCTCGTCAATGGCGTCGATGTCCGCCGTGATCAGCGCAAGCCAGTTGCGCGGCAGTTCGAACTTGAGCTCGACGCCTTCGATGGCGAACAGGAGTTCGACCCGCAAGGCATGCGGCACCACGGACGTCGGGTCCGCGACTAGCGCGTCGCCGATGTGGCCCAGGGCGGCTTCAAAGTCCTCGCTCTCTCCCTGCCAAGCCAGACGGGCACGTGCCAGGTGAACGCGGGCATCATCCGTCCCCAAGGCTGTCGCTGCGGCAGCGATCGCCCGCTCAGCCGACGCGCCGTCGATATGAATCAGCGCCTCCGCGAGGCCAAGATGGTCCTCTCCTCCTGCCCTGCCTGTGGTCACCAACGCCTCGAACGCTTCGGCTGCCGCGGCCCAGTCGCAGCGCGCCAGGGCCTCGCGCGCGACCTCCCGATCCGTGGGCGCTGCAGACCCGCTGGCCCAGAAGCCTGCCAACCAACCGCCCATGCCGAGGGCCGCCAACAGCACGCCCAGCGCCAGCAGGGCGCTGGCCCGCGAGAGCCTCGGGCCCGATCGTCTGCCTCCGCCGGGAGTTGTCGCGCCGAGGACGACCCGCTGTGCCTTGAGCGAGTCCGGTGGACGCACGAGCGGCCTCCCGCCCTCGATGCCCGCCTCGTGGATCTCGATCGCCTCCTCGAGGCCTTGGAAGCGGTACGCGCCATGCGAGCGCCACACGATGACCCCTCCGTTCGGGCCGCGGAGGACTTGTTGCCGCGCGGAGTCGAACGCGTGACGCGTCACCAGGATCTGACCGGGCTGGGCAAGGCTCATGACCCTGCCGGCCGTGTCCACCGCGAGGCCGAGCAGCTTCATGCTGGTTTCTGCCCCAGGCACCAGGACGGCCTCGCCCATGTGGATGCCCACGCGTGCCTCGACGCGCTGATCGGAGATGGCGGCTTGGAATGCCAGCGCGCAGCTGAGCGCGGCGGAGGGCACGGGGAAGGTCGCGAAGAACCCATCGCCCGGATTGTTCTGCTCGGTACCGCCGTACTGCGCGACGCAGTGCCGAAAACTCGCGTCATGGGCCGCGATGGCCTGCGCGCCCTCGACGTCTCCCAGACGGCGCTTCAGGTCTGTGGAGCCGACAATGTCGGTGAACAAGAACGCCAGCAGGCTCGTCCGGACGCGGTCGTTCGATGCTGCCACGGGCAGAGGGTCTCCGGCTCGTCGGGGCCGGAGTCTAGCACCACAGGGCATGGCGCGCGTGTGTCCAGCCTTGGGCCTGTTCGCGGAGGGCCCGTTCGTCCTAGACTCCGGGCCCTACGTTCAGGAGCGTGACATGCCGGATACGAAGCCGTATGAGTTGGATGCCTTCATGGCGGGCTTGGAGAAGCGCAACCCCGGGCAACCGGAGTTCCACCAGGCCGTGCGTGAGGTGGCCGAGTCGCTCGTTCCCTACCTCAACCAGGACGAGAACCGCGTCTATCGAAGTGCCCGCATCCTCGAGCGCATGTGCGAGCCCGACCGCGTGATCTCGTTCCGGGTCTGCTGGCAGGACGACGACCACAAGGTGCACATCAACCGCGGCTACCGCGTGCAGTTCAACAACTCGATCGGGCCGTACAAGGGCGGGCTGCGTTTTCATCCGAGCGTTACGCAGAGCGTGCTCAAGTTCCTGGGTTTCGAGCAGACCTTCAAGAACGCCCTCACGACGCTCCCCATGGGCGGCGGCAAGGGCGGGGCCAACTTCGACCCGAAGGGCCGCTCGGATGCCGAGGTCATGCGCTTCTGCCAAGCGTTCATGGCTGAGCTGTACCGACACATCGGCTACAACACCGACATCCCCGCAGGCGACATCGGCGTCGGCGCGCGCGAGGTGAGCTACATGTTCGGCATGTACAAAAAGCTCACGGGCGAGTTCACAGGCACCCTGACGGGCAAGGGGCTATCGTTCGGCGGAAGCCTCATCCGGACCGAGGCCACCGGCTACGGCAGCACCTACTTCATGCAGGACATGCTGGAGACGAAGGGCGAAGCCATCGAGGGCAAGACCATCCTCGTGTCAGGCTCGGGCAATGTTGCGCAGTACACCGTCGAGAAGTGCAACCACCTCGGAGGCAAGGTCGTCACCCTCTCGGACTCAGGCGGCTTCATCCACGATCCTGACGGCATCGACGAGGAGAAACTCGCCTTCATCAAGGAGCTGAAGAACGTGCGCCGCGGGCGCATCGCGGAGTACACGGAGAAGTTCGGAGGGACCTTCCACGCCAAGGAGCGGCCGTGGGCTGTCCCATGCGATCTCGCCTTCCCTTCGGCCACGCAGAACGAGATCAGCGCGGACGATGCCCTCACGCTCGTGAAGAACGGAGTGCTCGGCGTCTCCGAGGGCGCGAACATGCCGACGGAGATCGAGGGGGTCCACGTCTTCCAGGCCGCGCGGGTCCTGTATGCTCCGAGCAAGGCCGCCAATGCCGGCGGGGTCGCGGTCTCGGGCCTCGAGCAGTCCCAGAATGCCATGCGCATCTCCTGGTCCGAGGATGAGGTCGACCGCCGCCTCCGGGACATCATGCGCGACATTCACGCGCAGTGCGTACGCCATGGGCAAGAGCCGGACGGTCATGTCTGCTACGTCACCGGTGCCAATCGCGCAGCGTTCAACAAGGTGGCTGCAGCGATGCTGGCCTACGGCGTGCTCTGACCCCGCCAGGGGGCTGGGGGGATCGCCCTAGAACCCGAGCTGGATCCGGAACTGGAAGATGCCAATCGCCTCGTCGACCGTCCCGTCGTCGATCTGCGAGCGCACGTAGTTGAGCATCAGGCGGCGCCCAGCCCCCCACCACCAGTTCAGCTCGAGCGACCAGTTCTCCATCGTGCCGCCGGCGATGTTCGCGTCGTTGAGATCGACGGTGCCGTAGCGCGCGGCAAGCTCGAGGCCGCCCCAGCAGCAGCGATCACTGCAGGGATCGACGGGGCAGCAAATCTCGGACGGCGAGAGGCCGCCACACTCCAATCGGCGGCACTCGCCTGTCAGCCACACCCCGGCCATGACGTAGCCGCCCGTGAAGCGCGGATCGCCGCCCCGGGTGGAGTCGACGTCGGCCATGAAGTACTCGGCTTGCGCGTAGAAGGGCCCGCGCACCCAGGACGCCTCCGCGGCGTAGAAGTTTGCGGACGTTGCGTCGTTGAGGAGAGGCACGCCAGCCGCGTCCCGGCTGAAGTTCGTGTCGATCGCGTACCCGAACGTGAAGGACTCCGGTCGCGACCGGAACTGAATGCGTGACATGTCGTTCCGAGCGCTGGCGGAAGCGCCGATCAGGAGGCGCCGGCAAATGCCCGGTGACCCGACGAACGGCATCCACCACACACGGGCCGTCGGACCGTGCCCGTCGCGTACGACCGTCTCGTCGGTCTGGCGGTTGCTGAACTCGTCGTTCTCGCTCTCGGGACTGTAGAAGTAACCGAGGGCGTAGCCGAAGCGACCGCCCCATAGACCGTCGTGCGCCATGGCGCCCAGGCTGTGGCCGAGACCAAAGGTCATCGAGGCCGCGGCGCGCGACATGAACGTCCGCTCCCACGCCTTCGTGTTCGCCTCGAGCCCGAGGGGCTCAACGAAGTTGCCCAGCCTGAGCTCGGGCGCGCACTCGGAGCAGCAGAAGAGCAGCGGCAAGAAGTTCGCGTCGACGAAGAAGTCTCGGACGCCGTAGGAATCGGGCGTGTACTCGAAGCCGATCGTGAACGGCAGCCGCGGATGAACCTCGCCGATGAGACCGACGTTGATGCGCGGATCGACATCCCCGCTATCGGTCTTGCCAAGGCGACCGCCCAGAAGGTCCGGGGGCGGCGGTACCCCCGGCTGCGTCCGGACGCCACGGCGCAGCGCGCCGGTGTAGTCCCCGTCCGCGACGCTGAAGGTCTCCAGCGTCATGTTCAAGGTGAGGCGTACCTTCGGACCCTTCTCGGGCTCCGCAAGGACGAACCCGTCTTCCATGATCTTGCGGAGGAACTGGCGGCGATCCTCCTCCTCTTCTTCGTCCCCCTCTGCTTCGTCCCCCGCGCCCTTCTCCGCTGCGTCCTCTGCCCCGTCGGACGTCTTCGGGTCCGCGGGGGCGTCCTCACCGTCCGGCGCATCGTCCCCAGCCGCATCGTCCCCAGCCGCGTCGTCCCCAGGCGTGTCGTCCCCAGCCGCGTCGTCCCCAGGCGTGTCATCGCCGGGCGGGTCATCCGCGGCGCCGCGGTCCGCAGGACCCGCAAGAGGAACGTCCTCGGCGAGCGCCGGCACCGCGCACCAAAGCAGCGCGCACGAGAGCAACGCAATGGCCCGCCCGAGCAAGCAGAGGGTAGACCCCGTGCAGGCGCGCCCGCGCGTCGCATCCATCGTGGCTTGATCGCTCATGTCAGCACCCCCACCCACCGCAAGTCGTCCATACCGGTGCGCCCAACCAGCCTAGGCTCCCAGCCGTCGAATTCCTAGGCAGAGGACTGATCTAGCGGGCCTTCGGTGCCCGCGTCGCGCGGGGGCCCGGGTGATAGACATGACAGGTCAGGCAGTCGCTCCGCGCCTTCCCCTGCGTATGGCACGAGGCGCAGAGGGCCCGCGCAATGGGCCCGAAGTTGGCACGCGCATCGCGGGCGTTGGTGCGGCCGAGGGGGGGCTTGTCGCCCTCCCGCGTGAAGAAGTGGACGAAGAAGTCGTCGTGGGCGTCGTCCTTCGTGGGCACGTGGCAGGTGAGGCAGTTCAGCATGGTCGTGTTGCGCTTGAGGCTGGGGATGTCGGCCCAGCCGAGCTCCTTCCCCGCTGCTTCGCGCAGTGCCGCGAGATCCTGCCCCAGGTGCGGCGCATGCACGAAGCGATCCAGGCGCCGCCCGCGGCTCTTCTCACGACCGGACCAATCCACATGGAGCCGCTGGTCCATGCCCCGATCCACGTTGTGGCACTTGAGACAGCGCTGCAGCCCCGCCGGAATCGCGCGCACGAGGCGCTCCCCCTCCAGACGACCCCCGCGTTCGAGCTGCGCGAAGATGTACGGTGCCCATGCTTGCAGGGTGGGGTTGCCGTGTGCGCGCGCGGGCGCTTCCGCCTGGAAGGTCGGCACGAGATCGAGACTGAAGTTCTCCGACCCGAACGCGAAGCCGTCCTCGTGCGTGTCCTCACCTTCTTCGTCAAACCACAGGCGCTGCGCCTGCGCGGCGCGCTCCTGCAGCGCCGGGGGCCAGAGCCGCTCCTGCTCCGCCGCCGCGAGCTCGACGCCGAGCGATTCCTTGAAGCGGCGCGCGACGGCGGCGAGTACACGCGTGCGGTCAGTCTGACCGAGTTCTACGAGCATGGCCTTCATGGCGAGCAGGAACGCGCTGACGTCCGGCTTGGCCTCTTCGCCCATCTCCAGGAACCCCTCGGGACTCCGCTCATCCTCCGGCATGCGCGCGAGAAGCTTCTCGACCGTCTCGCGATCGCGGCCCAACAGGATCTCCATTTCGGGCGAGATCGAGACCTCGGACGGATCGGGCGCACCCAACGCCTCGGGCCAACCCTCGGGCCGCGCCTCCTCCTCGAACATCGGGAACTGCGCGAAGCGCAAGGCAATGCCATCCACGGAGTCCGGCGTGTAGCCGACCTGACCGCCGTGGCATACCTGGCAGTGGGCTTCGAACCGGGGCCGCATGTCGCGGCCGTCGGCATCGGGCACGTGGCAGAGCGTGCAGAGCGGCTCCCCCCACGCGGCGAACTTCGAGCCGGCACTCGACGCTCCCTGCGCGAAGAGACCCCCGTAATGCGCCTTGTGATCGAAGGCCACGGGGTTGCGCGTCTTCAGCGGCCAGCGCGGCGAGAACTCGGGATGGCCCTGGGTGAACGAGGTGAAGGTGCGCATGTGGCACGCCTGACAGTCGGCGTCCGAGGAAGGCGTCAGACGCCGCTCGCGCCCGCCGTGCTCCTGGTGGCAGGCGCCGCAGCGCAGTTCGCCCAGCACCTTCGGCGCTCCAACGCCCGGCTCATCCGCCAGGGATGCCTGAAGCGCCCGGATGTGATCGGTCGGCAGACCATGCGGGTTCTGCGGGGCGCCGTGGTCGACAAACTGATGGCACTGCTCACACCGCGCGGCGAGGTCTCGCGAGGTATCCACATCGACAGCCCAGTGGAGCCAGGACGCCGCAGAACCTTCAGCCGCGCCATGGCACGCCGAACACGCAAGATCCAGCCGGTGGTGCGGATCCGAGAGGTCGCCCGGACTCACGAACTCGTCGCGCGCAGGCCCAAACAGCAGAGCCAGCAGAAGACCCAGCGTACACAGGAAGGACAACCGGACGACCAGGCCGCGGCGCGAGCGGACACTGCGCACCGGCTGGCAGCCGAGCGCCGCAAGGCAGCACACGCCGGACGCCGACGGCCCCTCCGTGCACGCTCCGCCATCCTCCTTGAGTCGGGCGCAGCGATACCCGCCGCCTGCGCCGTCTCTCAAGGGTCGGCACGCCGTCCGGCCACCGCACGCGCCGTTCCGGCCGGGCCCGCCAGCACATGCACCACCCTCGAGGCGACCGCACTCCCACGGCTGCTCGGCGCGCTCGTAGGACGAATCCCGGAAGCCGAAGTTCTGCAGCGGCTCGGTCATCGTGCACCCCCGAAGGCGTAGATGAGGATCACATGGACGACCACGAACAGGAGAAGCGCGTGCGTGAGGGGGACATGAACGAAGAACCAGTACTTGAGAAGCCCCTGGTTGGCGCGGTGGAAGTCGAGGTCTTCCTTCTGGGCAATGAGAACCGTCAGCTCGTCAAAGACCGGCAACTCGTCCGGGCCCAGGCATGTCCGGAACTCCGCGAGCGCCCGAGCGCGACGGCGCGCCGCGCCTTCAAGCCCCACGATGTGCTGCCACGCATCCTGGGCCGTGCTGAACCATGCACTGAGCCGCGCTGCATGGAAGTCTGCGATCGCGCGAGAGCGCGTTGTGGCCACGGATTCGAGTGCCAGGGCCTTGGCCTGCTCTGCGAGCGCGTGGATGAGGCGCGGAATCCGCTCGTAGATCACTTCCTCCCCGCGCCGCGCAAGACGCGGCGGTGTGCGGCGGGACACGTAGAGCCCGCCGATGCCGCTGAGGGCGACGAGGAGGAACAGCGCGGCAAGTCCGGTTTCGAAGTACCCCGTGGGCAGCTGCAGCCCCGTGTGAAGGAAGAAGATCAGCACGGCGAAGAGGCCGGCGTAGATGTGCCACTGCAGCCAGGCTGCCGAGCTGCCCAGCGGAACGACGGCGATCTTCTTGCGGGCGTTGTAGAGCGCCAGGAAGGCGACCAGCCCAAGCAGCAGCCATCCCGTGAAGCGCTGCGGAGCCGCCATCGGCTCGAGCTGACGCGCGTGCCACACGAGGAACGCCACACTCAACCCCAAGAGCAGGGAGGCATTGCGCGCACGTCGGGCCACGACGCCGCTCATCGCTTCATCCAATCCATGAGCGTGCCGGCGTCCGACAGATCCACGCGGCGCAGGGCGTCATGCGGACAGGCGTTCTGGCAGGCGGGACCGCCCGCCTGGGTCACACAGAGGTCGCACTTGGTGGCCTTCATGTGCGGCATGTTCTGCGCGTCGATGTAGAAGACCCCGTCCTTGGAGCGAGGCTGGACCATGCGGATGTTGTCGTAGGGACAGTTGTTCGCGCATGTCGCGCAGCCGATGCACGTCGGGTCGTTGATGGCTACCTGACCCGTCGTCGGTTCACGACTGATCGCCCCGGTGGGACAGCCGATCATGCAGACCGGATCGTTGCAGTGCATGCACGCGTTGGCGATCAGGAAGCCGGCGTGGACCGGACCGTGCCGAATGAAGCGGGGGTTTCCGTCGTGCCCCTGGGCGCACGCGCGCACGCAGTCGTCGCAGCGGGTGCAGCGCTCCAGGTCGATGACCATCGCCGCCGTTCCATTGGAGAACGCGCGGTCGACGAGGAACTCGACCATGTTCCGGTCGACGCCGGCGGCCGGCTCGAAGACGTCCACGGGGTCCAGGGGGCTGTCGGTCTCCTCGGGGTAGCTCTCAGGGAGGTCACTCTCGGGAATCGACGGCAACACGAAGCGCGTCACGACCGACGTGGGGATGAGCAGCGTGTCGACGTAGCCTCGCGCACGCAGCGTGTGCTCCATCACCACGTGGCGGTCGGGGTGACGCCAGTTGTGAGCCAGCTCCCGCAGGCCGTAGGAGTTCCCAGGGCCGAGGTAACTGACCGTGCGCTCGAGACGGTTGATCTGCCGGCTGACACGCACGGCCCCGGCTCTCACGAGCAGCAGGCCATCGGGGTAGTGCCCGGCCTCGACGATGACCGGCTCCGCCGCATCGCCATCCCCAAGCTGGGTCTTGTCCACCTCGCCATAGCTGTGGAAGTCGGTTTGCCGACCAATCTCATGCAGGGCGATCTCGCGGAGCAAGCGACGCATGAGTTCCTCGGGTCCCCGGCTCCCGCCCTCCTCGCACTCATGGACGTCGGCGTCCTCGACGCTGCCCGCCTCCGCGAGACACCACTGCCACACGCGGCCAGCCCCCAGTCGATGGACCACCACCGCCTTGCGGCCCGTCTCCTCGCACAGCGCGCGGACCAGTTCCACGCGCGCCGGCCCAGCCGGGATCGTTGCGCGGCAGCGCCAGAGGACGATCCCCTCGCTGCCCGACCAGCCACGACCCTGAGCGAGCGGAAGCAGCTCCACGGCCTGGCCAGCCACCTCGAGCGTGACCACATCGCGCTCGCTTGGGCGCAATCCGAGCCCCTCGATGAAGACGTCGGCAATCCGGTCTTCTTCCAGCATGCGCCGCAGCTGCGGAGTGTCGCCCACATGCTGGAAGAAGGGCGTCGCACGCAGATGCTGCAGGAGGATCCGCTCACGAAAGATGTCGTCGATGTACGTCTTGTACGGGGGGAACTTCTTGCGGATGTCGCGCAAGCCCTGCCAGCGAATCTCCAGCAGGCGGGTGCCGTCGCCTTCGGCAAAGATGCTTGCAGTCCGCGGGCTGCGGCCGAGGGCTGCGATCTCTCCGACGATCCCGCCCGCCTCGATGCGCGCCGTACGCTTGTGATCGAGAACCGCCGGAACGTCGCTCAAGACGATCGGTACGTGCTCCACCGGCGCGTTGTCTGCATCGGTGCTCGGCGCTGCGCGGGCATCGCCCCGAGGCGCGGGACGCTGCTCGACGCCTCGTTGATTCGTCCAGAGCTGGGCCAGGCTACGAAAGAACCCGCGCTTGGGCTGATCAAAGCGCTTCTCGGCCGCAGCGCCCAGACCGACGTTCGCCTCGAGGACGACGCGCACGGCCCCCTCCAATACGACGAAGGCGGAGTTGCCGTAGTCCCCAACGCGGATGACGATCTCGCCGGCCTGACAGGTGAGCAGGCGAGCGTCATTGAGCAGGTGACGGCGCAGGTCCTTGACCCGTGCCTCGGCCTGCGCAGGCTTGAGTTCCTCGTGCGCCCAGGCCGCAAGCCCCTTCCAAGGCTCCAGCGTCATCAACTCCGAGACCATCGCCTCCGACATCGTGTCGTCGAACGGATGGTCCCAGCGCTTGGGGCGACGAGTGACGGCCGGCATGGCGTGCAGAGTCTCCGGGGCCGAGGTCGGCCTCGGCGGGTCCCGACCGCGAGGGGTCGACTACTTGGCGAACGGGGTCCCCTGCCGCGCGGTCGGCAGGAGGGAGTCCACCTTGCCGAGGGCATCCTTGCCCTCGTACTTGGCGGCGAAAGCCTTGCCCTTCTTCTCGACGACGGCGGCTGCGGCATCCAGCGCCTCGGCATTGCCGTGCTTGAGCGCGTCGGCGGCGACGCTGCCAGCGATCTCCTTCACGGCGGCGCCGGCCTCGCCCTCACCGAGGGCCTCGGCAATCTTGCCCAGGGCCGCCTGCGCGTTCGTGATGCGCGTCTTCATCGCCGTGGCAAAGGCGCCGTCGGCCTTCGCGGTTCCGAGGGCCTTGAGGCTGCCCCACAGGTCAGCCATCTGGCCAACCACGTAGAGAATCTGACGTCGACCGGCAGGCGCTTCCTTGTTGGCGTTGCCTCGC
>JAJDEM010000200.1 GCA_029259795.1 Planctomycetota bacterium | reverse complement strand
GCCGGGCACTCCCGCAGGACTACGCGGCTACGTACCACGCCTGCGAGCTGACGGAGACGGGCCGCGTTGCGACGGAGAGGCTGGCTTCGTTGGATGGCGGCTGGAATGTGCACGTTCATGCGTTCAACTACTACGAGCCCGACCTCAGCTTCCTTGAGGGCAGCGAGCGCGTCCTGTTCTTTACCGTCCATTCGATCGAGCAG
This sequence comes from Planctomycetota bacterium, assembly GCA_029259795.1. Lineage (GTDB taxonomy): Bacteria > Planctomycetota > PLA2 > PLA2 > JAEUHO01 > JAHEIK01. The sequence goes on along the minus strand of JAJDEM010000200.1, from coordinate 10,083 downwards.
ATTCCCGTCCTGGGGCGCAATCTCTTCGACGAGATGTTGCGCTGTACCGCATCCTGCCACGGCTTCCATCTGGAGCCCTTCGGATGGCAGGATGATCCCGCACTCCTGAGGCAGAGCGAGCGCTACAGGGGCGCCATGGGCCCGTTCCTGCGCTGGAAGGCCAAAGTAGCTCGCAAGCTTGCCCGACAGATCGACAGGATCTGCCGCACGAGCCTCAAGCGCCCGTTCGCAGGGGTTGACGTTCGGAAGCGGGACCTCGGGCGAACCGAGCGCGTCTCGCTCAACGCTGCGGCGTGGTCTCGCCGTCAGGACTACAACACCAATGGCCTCCCGCTGCTTCGGTCCCTGCAGGCTGAAGGCCTGCTGACCGTGGAAGGTGTGGACGTGAACACCTACGGGATAAACCCGTTCACGCCGACGACGCTCGTGGCGTGGGCGAGTGTCCAGCAGGCGTGACGGCGAGCCCGGTCCCCTACGCAAGGATGGTGGGTGCGAGCTGGGGGGGGGGCGCGCAACGTCTTACCGGCGTCGTGCCGGGCCCCGCCTCCGGGCCAAGCTTCGCTGGGATGTGGAATCCGCGCGGATGCGGGGGCGCAGCGGCAGCCATGACCCGCCAGTCTGCCCATGCTCTGGATGACCCGCCTCGGCTGAACGCAGTCGTCTCACAGCGCACGGTGTCGCCACCCCGGCTCGATCCGGGTGACCACGCTGAGGTGAAGGCGCCACGTGGTGTCCTGAGCGGACGGCCCTCCGCGGTGGCGACGATCTTCTCGGTCCATACGCTCGAGGACTAGCGGGGGCTGCGGAACTTGGCGGACAGATGCGATCCCTGGGTGACGGCCTCCCGAAACGCCGGCGTGAACGCTTCGTTGAGTTCCAGGTAGGTGCAGGGTGTGCCGAACAGCGACAACGCGAACTCCAGCTGGAAGATCAAGCGGTAGCCCGAGCGAAGCGGCAAGCCCTTGTGAAGTGCCGAGGTGTCGCCTGCCATGACGGTCCACGCTGGCGCAGTGACGTAGGTGGCGGGATCACGACCGTAGGCCTCGCTGACCTCGGCGTCGGTCAGGCGGCCATCGCGCCGGAGTGCGGCGGGCTTGTGGTTCTGGGTTCCGGGCACGTAGCAATGGGGGCCCGTCTCCTCGGTGACATCTGTGAGGTAGAAGAAGAACTTCAAGAACCTCGGACGGTCCATGTCGAAGTGGTACATCTGGGCCGCCTCGGAGGCAGCGCCGGCGTCAAGCGCTGTCGACCACCACATGGTGACGAGGTCGAGCGTCGAGCGCCCGCCGAGATAGGCGTCAGCGACGGCCTGAAACACCGGATCGAGCATGAGCGTCTGGGCGGCTTCGCACTCTGCTGTGCGCTGCTCTGAGATGAGGTACCGCGTTGCGATGACGTCATCTTCGTCGAACACCGCTTGCGGACTTCCGTCCACGGCCGGGGTGAGCTCAGCCGGCTCCTTGCGCGCATGGGCCACGAGCGCCTCGCCCAACCGGCGGGGTAGTGACTCGCTGAACATGTGATAGCCATCTGTCCGTAGGTCCTCTACGACCTGCTGAATCTCGAGCTGTGTGAAGAGACCCAGGGCGCCTGTCGCCTGCGCTGGGCGCATGGGGGGGCGGCCCCAGCCGTAGACCCGTCCCAGTACGCGGTTGATGCCACCATCCGTGCTGCTGTGCAATCGGCGCAGGGCGCGGTAGGCGCGGGCTGGCGTGCGCCCACTGCAGGCGTAGACCAACAGGCCCCAGCCCAACCAAGCGCTGTCGTGCAGGACGCGGAAGAGCCGTTTCATCGTGCAGAAGATGGTGGCACGGGGCGTGCCGCACGCCAAGTGCGCGAGCAACGCCATTACCAACCGTCAGCAGGACGAAGCCGTCCTGGCCGATTCTCGCGATGGTCTCACGATCCGGATCCCCACCGCCTTGGGGTGCGACGATGTCGACCCCGGTGAGGTCGTCGACCTCACGCGCGTTGTAGACCTCGCTCGCCGCCAGCATCATCGTCCGTGCGCTGCATCGTCACCCAGCGCCGCGCCTCAATGCTCGTCTGTCTGCAACAGCCGGGCTTCGGCGGAGCCACCGGCGGTTCCCGGTCGAGTCTTGGGAGCCCGCGAGGGCATCAGCACGAGCGACTAGGTCAAGCTCATGTAGGGTCGGCCAAGGAAGAGCCTTCGGCCGGCGTGGTCCATGATCGCCAGCACGCAGCGGCCCTCGTTTGCATCGGCGCAGAGGCGATGCAGGTCAGTTCCGGTCGCCTCCTGTGCATCCAGAAGCCGGACGTCGAGACCAGAGGGCGCCTCCAAGGTCGCTCGCTCGATCACGAGCCGTAGGCCACCCAGCCGGACGTACGCAGGGCGTACGTAGGTGCTGGGGTCTGTCTCTGCGTGGGCTCTGACGACGTTGTACATCTGCAGGGCGGTCTGCTCCGCCGGTCGGAGTTCTGCCTGGGCGGCCGTCACCCTGCGATAGAACGTCGCTTCGTGTTCGCGCTGGGGTGTCGCGCGGCAGGTGCCCGCTGCGAGGGCCCGTAGAAACTTTCGGGTGAGGTGGCACCCTGTTGCGGTCATGCGCGCCCATACGTCGTCGATCTCGCCTGCCAGCGAGATTCGCTCCCGCATGTAGATCGGACCCTCGTCGAGTCCATCCACCAACTCGAGGATGTTGGCGTAGGTCCATGTCTCCCCGTTGCGGATCTGGTTCTGGAGGGGGCTGCCTCCGCGGTCTTTCGGCAACTTGCCCGGGTGAAGGGTCACATTGGGGCAGAGCGCTAGAACCTCGGGCGGCACGATCCAGGACCATCCGTAGTGAAAGATGGCCTCAGGGGCAATCGTCGCAATCTGGTCGAAGGCCGTGTGCCCAGCAGCCAGATCCTTCCTGGGGTCGACACGCAGTACGCGGACATCTCGCTGCTCGAAGGCTCGGAAGTCGTAGCGGCAGTCATGGGTCGTGATGATCGTCGGGCAGCGCCAGCCCTGGAGTCCCAGCAGACCTTCCAGTATGCGGAAGGACCACTCGCGGTAGGTGCACCAGACGTAGTTGCGGTCGCGCGCCATGTCGCTATCGCCCTCTCGAACGTCGCGTCAGCGAATACACCGGATGGTCTCAAACGCCTCGGCGGCCTGGGTCGAGATCTCGAGCCCGCGCTTCTGGGCGAGGATCTCAATGCCCCGGATGCTGCGAGGGTGCGGGTGCTCATGGAGCTCGGAGACATAGGCTGCGAGGGCAGCCTTCTTCGCCCCCAACTGGGAGCCCACATCCACGTACATCGTTGGCCGGAAGGCATCCCGAACCTGCCAGCCCCATTCGGTGCTTGAGTTCACCTCGTAGGCATAGACCTCAGCCGGAACGTGCTCCCCCTGGTATGGGCGAGTGGCCGACAACGTCGCGTCGAACACAATGCGGTGATCCAGGTTGTAGTCCCGAGCGTGGTGCGTGTAGACGACATCGGGCTTGTACTCCTGCACGATCGTCCGCAGGAAATGGACCAGGCTCCGGCGGGATTCGTCGTCCAGACCCTGATCCACGTAACCACCGAAGATGACATCGTCCTCCGGCACGCCCAGCAGGCGATTCGCAGCCAGAGCTTCCTGCCTCAGCGCGTGGACCTGCGCCTCGACCTCAGCGGTCCGCTCGCTGTGGCGGGAGGTGACGCCACTCGTCATGAGTACGGTCCTCACGCGGGCGCCCGCGGCACTCTCCATGGCCATCGTCGCCCCGCAACCCAGCACCTCGTCGTCCGGGTGCGCAGCGATGACAAGTACCCGCTTCATGCCTTCTCCCGGGGCGGTCGACCTGCTTGGTTGGCTCGTACTCGCGCACCGCAAGCTTAGCAGGTCGAGGGTTCATGACCGACCGCTTCTCTGCAGCCGGATCGCGACCGGGTGCCCGCGGCTGGCGTGTGCCCGTGGCTACGCGCCGGTGAAGACCGTTCGTACCGGTACGCCCGCTGCAGCCAACGCAGCGCGTGCGCCAGCCGGGGTTTGCTCGGTGAAGTGGAACATGCTGGCTGCGGCCACGGCGGAGGCGCCAGCTTCGAGGACTGCATCCACCATGTGCTGGTAGCTTCCTCCGCCACCCGCTGCAATGACGGGAATCCCCACCGCACCCGTGATGGACTCGATAAGGGGAAGGTCGTAGCCCTCCATCGTTCCATCGCGCTCGATGCTCGTCAGGAGGATCTCACCGGCCCCGCGGGCTTCGGCCTCGCGCGCCCAGGCTACGGGGTTCCTGCCGGTCGCGGCCGAGCCGGCACAGCTGTAGCACTCCCGCGCTCCTTCTGGATCCGTGCGGACATCGATACTCGCCGTCACGCACTGCGCACCGTGCCGGTCTGCGATCTCGGTGATGAGCTCGGGTCGTAGGTACGAGGCCGTGTTGAGGCTGACCTTGTCCGCGCCCGCTCGCAGCAATCGCTGGACCTGGTCGGCCCGTGTGATCCCGCCGCCTACTGTCAGCGGTACGAAGCAGTCTTGGCCGAAATCATCGATGGACTCGTAGTCAGGGTCCTCGTCGCCTTCGTGCGCGACGATGTCGACCAGGATGAGTTCGTCGACTTCGCGCGTGTTGTAGACCTTGATGGTCGGCAGGACGGGGCCGACGCGGCGCCAGCTGTCGAAGCCGACGCCCTTCACCAGCCCGAACTGCTTCCAAAGAAGGGTGGGAATGATCCGGACCTTCAGCATGCCTTCGCCTCTGCGAAGTTTCGGAGCAGGCGGAAGCCCGCGCGCGAGCTGATCTCCGGGTGGAACTGCGTGCCCATCACCTGGTCGTGTCCAACGGCGGCGACGACGTCGACTCCGTAGTCCGTCGTCGCCAGGATGTGGCTCGGGTCCTCGGGGACGAAGGCGTAGCTGTGTGCGAAGTACACATCGGTCCCGGGGGGGATGCCGTCGAAGAGCGCGTCGGGCTGGCCAGAGAGCTGAACGGAGTTCCAGCCCACATGCGGGACCCTCAGGGAGCAGCCCTGGTCCTGGAGGTGGCGCACCTGGCCCGGGATCAAACCAAGGCCCGCAGACTGCGCCGAGTCCTGCTCGTCTGACACACCCTCGTCGCTTGCGCTTGCAAGGAGCTGCATGCCAAGGCAGATGCCGAGCAGCGGCTTGCCGTCCGACTGGACCGCCGCACGCAGGGCGTCGGGCCAACCGCCTTGTTCGAGCAGACGAGCACAGTCCGCAAAGCTCCCGACGCCCGGTAGGAGCAGGCGGCCCACCTCCTGGATCTTCTCGGGCGCGTCGATGACGCGCGCGTTGGCGCCGGCCTTCTGGAGAGCGCGGAGAACCGATCCGAGGTTACCGCTGCCGTACTCGATGACGCCGATCACGCTCATGCGTTGTCGTAGTTGATCTTCGTGAGGTTGCCGTCTGCGTCCTTGCGGAGCTTGCCGTCGCCGTCTCGCAGGAAGATCTTCTTGTTGGTGAACTTGTCGCAAACCTTGATAAACTCGTCGGTCGTCATGCCCAGAGGTCGCAAGATGTCGTCGAGGCTCTTGCCGAGGTACTCCCACGGGAAGCGACCGTCGAGTTCCCGGACGGCTTCGAGTCCGTCGAGGCGGGTCAGCCGTCCGCGGCGGATGTGCAAGCAGGCCAGGTCCGTTGCGCGACCGAAGCCAAACTTGAGGAACTTGAAGTAGTCGTGGATCCCAGTCTGGTGGTTGTCCAGGTTCTCGTAGCTGACGAGCGATCCCTCGACGGCCTTGTCATACGTCAGCATGCCCTTGGCCTGTGCAATCAGCGCGCTCGAGAGCCCATCCCAAGGGATGTAGTGTCCCAGGAACAGTCCGGTGACTCCGACGCGCTGTAGCTCCTCGTCGCTGGGGTACGTGTAGGGGATGAGATGCTTCGCCTCGATGCCCTCCATGCCGACCAGGTCGGAGACGCGCAGGCCGAGCAAGCCGCCGAACTCCTCAAGCCAGCGTCGGTTGAGCACGTTGTTCCCGGCAGCGGAGGCGGGACCACCATACTCGTTCTGCGAGTTCTCACCCCAGACGATGATCGGCACGTTGAACTGCACAGCGGCGCGCACCGGGATCGTGAAGATTCCGACGTGCTCGGGCCAGGAGATGTCTCCGACCTCTGTGAGCCCAACGCGGTTGAGCGTCGCGCGAACACGGGGATTCGGCGACATCTGTACGTGATCCACGCCCAGTCGCTTGAGGTTCTCGATGTTCAGCCGGCCGAGCTCGGACTGGTCGCAGGTGGTGGAGGTGACGCAAAGCGGATTCATGCCCAGCTGCAACATGCGGACGACCTGGTAAGTGCTGTCCTTGCCGCCGCTGACGGGGACGATGCAATCCCAGTGACTGCCATCCGCGTTGCGGTAGCGCTCGAGGACTTCGAGGAGCTCGGCTTCGCGCGCATCCCAGTCGACGGCCTGGCGTCCCTCGTAGCTTCGGCAGGCATTGCAGATGCCCTCGTCGTCCAGCAGGAGATCCGGCTTGGTGTCCGGCATGACGCAGCGTTGACAGTACGTGAGCATCTCAGTCGCGCCTCTCGAGAAGGAACCAGGTGATGTCGTCCTGGGGGAAGGCCGGGTCGTTGCGGTACGCGAAGCCGTAGTCCACCAGCTTCAGGTCCGGGAACCGGGCCAGGATCTCGCCAGCGAAGTCACGCTTGAAGAGTCGGTCGGTGTGCCCACGGTAGGGAATCGCCACCGGGCTCGGATTGTAGTACTCGGCAACCAGCAAGTGCTTGCCCGCAGCCGCATGGAGGTTGTCATAGACAAGAGGCAGGCTCTCGGGCTTGATGTGGATCAAGACGCCCTTGATGAGGACCAGGTCCCACGTGCGCTGCGGCCGGAACGAGAGGATGGAGTCCTGGATTACCTGATCGGCAGGGATGACGGTCGCCAGTTCGGCGGCCGCGCTCTCGTTGATCTCGATGCCGTGCTGACGTTGCTCCGGGTACAGGAGCCGGAGCGCCCGCAGGTTCATGCCGATGTTCGCGCCGAACTCGATGCACGACCGCACGCTGCGAGCGCGCCGCAGGGCTTGCCCGAAGAAGTGCAGGTTGGATGCAAGGAGGGCAGCCCCAGTGTTTCGGCTGCCGTACTCGTCTCCGAACTCACCAGCCCAGAAGGCTTCCTGTTCTGTCTCGAAGCTCACGCGAGGCTCCCAATTCTGACCGGGGCGTACTCTACTCCCAAGTCTCCCGGTTCCGTATCTTAGGGACATGCGGATCACACGCGCGCAGCATGCCGATCTCCCCTTCCTTGCGTCGCTACGCAATGAGGAGGTCAACGCTCGCCACAGCAAGCGCGGCGTCTTGACCCTGAGCCAGATCGAAGAGGACTACTTCGAGAATCCTCGCAAGCAGGCCTTCGTTGCTGCCCGTGAGGGGCGCCCGGTGGGATACGTGATCTTCGAGGCGTCTGACGATGAGACCGAGGTAGGCAGCGCCGAGATCAGCGTTGCGCTGACACCCGAGCTGCGTGGCGAGGGCTTGGGTGTCGCGTTGGTCAGTGCGGGTACCAGGTTCGGCCTGGAGACCCTGGGGTTCTCGACCATCGTGGCCGTCGTTCTCGCTGCCAATGAGGCCTCGGCGCGTGCCTTCAAGCGTGCAGGCTATGTCCTCGAGGCGAGTACACCGGAGCAGGGGCGCTATGTCGCCCGGCGCGAGGGAAAGTAGCTGCGCAGCAGCCGCCACGGCGCGGCGAGTTGGAGCGGCTTCAGGCGCCACCAGCGGCGGAGGTGGGGGCGGGCCTTCGCGGGCTCTCCGAGGAGCGTGTGAAGCTTGGCCCGGCCGCGGGCGATCCGTGCCTGGTGGCGGCGCGGATCTCGGGCATGTGCCGCATAACGCTCGAGCAGCGCGAGGCGCTCGCGCCGCACCGGGATGTTCGAGACGGTCTTCTGGGCAGCATCCGCGCTCGTAGCCATCTTCCGATACAGCGCCAGCGACTCGGGCACCACGACGCTCGTGTGTCCTGCGAGGAAGTAGCGGAAGAAGAACTCCGTGTCCTCGACGACCTCAACACTGGTGTCGAACTTCAGTGCCTTTGCCACGTGCGCGCGCAGCAGTAGCTGGATGGGCAGGGCCCAGGCGCCGTCGCACATCTGCTCGACGTCGCGGGGTGCCGGGGACCGGGCGAGGATGGTCGTCCAGGATGGCCGCCACGCGCCTTCGTACGTGGCGTCGCAGATCGCCATGGCAGCCTGGGGCTGTTCCTCGAGAGCCTTGACCTGACGCGCCAGAAAGTCTGGCAGGTAGAGATCGTCGCTGTCGAGGAACCCGATGTAGCGACCACGCGCCTCTTCGATGCCGCGGTTGCGGGCGCTGGCTGTGCCGCCGTTGGGCTTCACGTACGCCCGGACGCGCGGTTCGTCGGCATATCGCTCGGCGAGCAGGGTCGGCGTTCCATCGGACGAGCCGTCGTCGATGACCAGGACCTCGTGGTCGCCGAGCGTCTGCGCCAAGACGCTGTCGATCGCCTGCACGACGTTGTTGCGCCGGTTGTAGGTCGGGATGACGACGGAGGCGATCGGGGGCATGCTGCGATGATCCCACACCTGTGGGATTCGAGGAAGTTCCGCTAGTCTGGAGCCATGTCGCCTTCGCCCGCAGCTGAGTTCGCCATCGCCGGTCGTCGGATCGGACGCGGGCACCCCACGTACATCATCGCGGAAATGTCCGCGAACCATCTCGGCGACTACGAGCGCGCCGTGGCCATTGTCCACGCCGCTGCGGATGCGGGGGCCGACGCCGTCAAACTGCAGACGTACACGGCCGAGACGATGACGCTCGACAGCGCCCAGGACCACTTCCGCATTGGCCCTGGCACACCCTGGGCCGACCGTACGCTCGCTGATGTCTACCGCGAGGCCGCCACCCCATGGGAGTGGACCCCGCGTCTCATGGAGGTCGCCGCGGAGCGCGGGATGCACTGCTTCTCCTCGCCCTTCGATGAGAGTGCGGTGGACTTCTTGGAGTCGCACGACGTGCCGGCCTTCAAGATCGCATCGTTCGAGCTCGTTGACGTCGCCCTGATCGCGGCGGCTGCCCGGACGGGCAAGCCCGTCATCATGTCCACGGGCATGTCGAGCATGGAAGAAGTCCAGGATGCCGTGGCTGCGGCGCAGGCCGGTGGCGCGGGAGGCATCGCCCTGCTCAAGTGCACGAGTGCGTATCCGGCACCACCCGACGCCATGCATCTCCGGGCGATCTCCGCGCTGCAGGAGCGCTTTGGCGTCCCGACAGGGCTCTCCGACCACACCATCGGCCACACGGCCGTCATCGCGTCCATCGCCCTCGGGGCCTGCATCGTCGAGAAGCACCTGACCCTCGCACGCGCCGACGGAGGTCCCGACGGATCCTTCTCGCTCGAGCCGCACGAGTTCGCGGCCATGGTGACTGCCGCGCGGGAGGTGGAGCAGACGCTCGGCGAGGCGCAGCTGGGCATGACGGAGGCCGAGAAGGCTACGAGCCAGTTCCGGCGTTCGTTGTTCGTGGTCGAAGACGTTCGCTCCGGCGAGTGCTTGGATGCTGCAAACGTTCGGGCCTTGCGACCGGGGGATGGGCTCGCGCCGAAGCACCTCCCCGCAGTCCTTGGTCGTACGGTGGCGCGTGACGTCGCGCGGGGCACGCCGCTCACGTGGGACCTGCTGGCACCCGAGGACTAGCCCCTCAAGGCCCGCTCGCTTCGCCGCCCTCGCGTTCTGCCCGTCGCGTTGGACCTACCGGAGGGACTCGAGAATCGCCCGCGATACAGGAGCGATCCGGTCCGGCTCCCGGGCGAGGAATGCTCCCCTCGCCTCCTCATTGAGGATCAGGAACTCGCTGACTTCATCCGATGTGCGCACGGAGAAGGCGACCTCGAACTCAGCACGCGTCGAGCGGAGATGTACATGCCGGACGATATCGAAGACACCAACCGACCGGTCCTCGGCTAGAAGCTCTGGGGCCTCGACGCTTTCGACCATGGCCGCGAGTACGCCCAGCTCTTCGTGCATCTCGACCAGCAGCTGCGTTCGCACATCCAGGTCTCCCGTTTCCTCGTGGGCCGGGCCGGCAACGGATCCCGCCGGCGCTAGTTCCCAGAGCCCCGCATCCTGCGTGATGCGATGCGAGCGCCGCCCGAGGACGATGCCGCCTGC
>JAJDEM010000199.1 GCA_029259795.1 Planctomycetota bacterium | reverse complement strand
AAGAAGCCCGAGACCATCAACTACCAAACCAACCGGTCGGAGAAGGATGGTCTCTTCTGCGAGAAGATCTTCGGCCCCGAGCGGGACTGGGAGTGCTTCTGCGGCAAGTACAAGGGCATCAAGCACAAGGGCATCATCTGTGATCGCTGCGGCGTCAAGGTGACCCACAGCCGCGTGCGCCGCAAGCGCATGGGCCACGTGGCCCTCGCTGCGCCGATCGTGCACATCTGGTTCTTCAAGGCCATGCCCAGCCGCCTGGGGACGCTCTTGAACATGCGGACGTCCGCCCTCGAGCGGGTCATCTACTTCCAGGACTACGTCGTCGTCGATCAAGGCGATACGCCCCTGAAGACCGGTGAGCTCATCACCGAGGAGCAGTACCGCGAGGCGCGGGAGCGCTACGGCGACAGCTTCGATGCCGGCATGGGTGCTGAGGCAATCAAGCGGATGCTCACCGCGATCGACCTCGAGAAGCTCTCGCAGGACCTGCGCGCCGAGCTCGAGACCACGCGCTCCAAGCAGAAGACCAAGGACCTCCTGAAGCGCCTTCGTACGGTCGAGGCACTGCGGGATTCGGGCAACAACCCCGAGTGGATGGTCTTGGACGTCGTCCCCGTCATCCCGCCGGACCTGCGCCCGCTCGTCCTGCTCGACTCCGGCAACTTCGCGACGTCGGACCTGAACGACCTCTACCGTCGCCTCATCAACCGCAACAACCGGCTGAAGAAGCTCCTCGACCTCAACGCCCCCGAGGTCATCATCCGCAACGAGAAGCGGATGCTGCAGCAGTCCGTCGACGCGCTGTTTGACAACGCCCGCTGCCGTCGCAGTGTGCTTGGTTCCAGCAACCGTCCCTTGAAGTCGCTCACGGACATGATCAAGGGCAAGCAGGGCCGCTTCCGCGAGAACCTGCTCGGCAAGCGCGTGGACTACAGCGCGCGCTCGGTCATCGTTGTCGGTCCCGACCTGAAGCTGCACGAGTGCGGCATGCCGAAGAAGATCGCGCTGGAGCTCTTCCAGCCGTTCATCATCCGGCGCCTCAAGGAGCTCGGCTACGCCGACACCATCAAGTCCGCGAAGAAGATGCTCGAGCGCAAGGACGAGGAGGTCTGGGACATCCTCGAGGAGGTGACCCGCGAGCACCCGGTGCTGCTCAACCGCGCGCCGACGCTCCACCGCATGGGTATCCAGGCGTTCGAGCCGAAGCTCATCGAGGGCAATGCGATTCGCCTGCACCCGCTCGTTTGTGGCGGTTTCAACGCCGACTTCGACGGTGACCAGATGGCCGTGCACCTGCCGCTCTCCTACGAGGCGCAGGTCGAGGCGACGACCCTGATGTTGTCGACGAACAACATCTTCTCGCCCGCCCACGGCGGCCCGCTGATCGCACCGTCCCAGGACATGGTGCTCGGCATCTACTACCTGACGATGGAGTTCCCGCGTCCGCAGATCAAGGTGCCGATCTGCACCCACAAGGAAGAGGTCTTCCTCGGCTACGCCGAGGGCAAGTTCCACATCCACCACACGGTGAAGTTGCGCCTCGACGAGGGTCAGAGCGTCGCCACGAAGCCGGGCGAGTGGGAGACCGCTGGTCTCATCGAGACGACGGTCGGCCGCGTGCTGTTCAACGACATCCTGCCCTTCGGCATGCCCTTCTACAACTACACGTTGGACAAGAAGAAGACCGGCGGGCTCATCAGCGACTGCTTCAAGCTGCTTGGCAAGGGCACGACGTTGCGGCTCCTCGATGACATCAAGGAGATCGGCTACAAGTCGGCGACCCGCGCCGGCCTCTCGTTCGCCAAGAACGACATGAAGATTCCGCCGGAGAAGGTCGCGATCCTCGCGGAGGCCGACGGCGAGGTCGAGGACATCGAGAAGCACCTCACCCGCGGTGAAATCACCCGTGGCGAGCGCTACTCGAAGATCATCGACATCTGGACCCGCGCTCGCGAAGAGGTGGGACGCGTCATGATGAGTGCGCTTGAGCACGACATCCGGGACGGCGTGCCGTACCTCAACCCGATCTACGCCATGGCCGACTCCGGGGCGCGTGGCTCGGTTGAGCAGATTCGTCAGCTGGCCGGCATGCGCGGCCTGATGGCGAAGCCGTCCGGCAAGATCATCGAGACGCCGATCAAGTCGAACTTCCGCGAGGGCCTTCACGTCCTCGAGTACTTCAGCTCGACGCACGGTGCCCGCAAGGGCCTGGCCGATACGGCGCTGAAGACGGCCGACTCGGGCTACCTGACGCGCAAGCTGTCCGACGTTGCCCAGAACGTCGTCATCAACTCCCACGACTGCGGCACGCTCAACGGTGTCAGCAAGGGCGTCGTCTACAAGGGCGACAAGCTCGAGGTGTCGCTGGCCCAGGCCATCCACGGCCGCGTGGCCCGCGACACGATCATCGATGTCGTGACCGACGAGGTGGTGGTCCGCGAGAGCGAAGTCATCACCGGCGAGATCGGCCTGCGCATCGAGGGCATGGGCTACGAGAAGGTGCGCGTCCGTTCACCCCTCACCTGTGAGGCCGCCAGCGGCATCTGCCAACTGTGCTACGGCATGGACCTTTCGCGCGGCAAGATCGTCGAGCTTGGCCTCGCGGTCGGCATCATCGCGGCCCAGTCGATTGGTGAGCCGGGTACCCAGCTCACCATGCGTACGTTCCACATCGGTGGCACGGCCACCAAGGGCGTCGAGGAGTCCGAGATCCGGGCCACGAGCTCCGGTAAGGTCCGCTTCCTCGACCTCAGCGTGGCGACGCGTGACGATGGCGAGATGGTCTCGATCAACCGCAACGGTGAGATCCTGCTGCTCGACAACCGTGACCGCGAGCTCGACCGCTTCGTCGTCCCGCTCGGTGGTGGCGTGAAGGTCAAGGACGGCGACAAGGTCCGTGAGAAGAAGGTCCTCTTTACGTGGGACCCCTTCAACGTGCCGATCCTCGCCGAGCGCGACGGTGTGGTCCGCTTCGACGACATCGTCGAGAACAAGACGATGCGCGAAGAGGTCGACCCCGGCTCGGGTGTCCGTCGCTACGTGATCATGGAGCACAAGGGCGACCTGCACCCGCAGGTCATCATCGAGGACGACAAGGGCACGCCGATCGCGCTCTACCCGATCCCCGAGCGTGCGCACCTCGAGGTCGTGCCCGGCGACGCTGTCAAGTCGGGTGCGTTGCTCGCGAAGACGCCGCGTGAGATCACGGGTACGCAGGACATCGTCGGTGGTCTGCCGCGCGTGACCGAGGTCTACGAGGCTCGTCGCCCCAAGGAGCCGGCAACCCTGGCAGAAATCGACGGCGTCGTGGAGCTTGGCGACAAGCGTCGCGGCAAGCGCACGATCCTCGTGAAGTCCGAAGGTGGCCAGGAGGTCGAGCACCTCGTCCCGCACGGCAAGCACATGCGCGTCCACTCGGGCGACCGTGTCCGCGCTGGTGACTCGCTCGTCGACGGCCCCTTGGTCCCGCACGACATCCTGCGCATCACGGGTATCGAGACCCTGCAGGACTACCTGCTCGGCGAGGCGCAGAACGTCTACCGCAGCCAGAACGTGACGATCGACGACAAGCACCACGAAGTGATCATCTCGCAGATGCTTCGCAAGGTGAAGGTCGAGGATCCGGGCGACACGGACATGCTGCCCGGCGCGGTCGTCGACAAGTTCCGCTTCCGTCGCAAGAACAGCCGCGTCATCGAGACGGGTGGCAAGCCCGCTCGTGCCGAGCCGCTGCTCCTCGGCATCACCAAGGCCTCGCTGCAGAGTGAGTCCTTCATCTCGGCCGCCTCCTTCCAGGAGACGACCAAGGTGCTGACCCAGGCCGCCCTCGCGGGCCGCGTGGATCACCTCGTCGGCCTCAAGGAGAACGTGATCTTGGGTCACCTCATCCCGGCCGGAACCGGCTTCCGCAAGTACGTGGGCACCCGGGTCCAGAAGAACATCCCGCTCGAGGAGTCGGTCGCCGGCTTTGCGGAGATGCCTGAGGATCTCGAGGCCCTGCAGGAGCTCAAGGACCTCCTCGGTGGGGGGGGGCTCGATGAGCCGGCCCCCGCGCCGGCATCTGGCGACGAAGCGGCCAACTAGCCCGCTGCGTCCCAGTCCCGTCGGGGCGCCATCCGGCGCTCCGGAATCCGTATCCGCTGATCCGAGTTGGGAGTACCTTCTCGGGCTGCCATGGCGCTGGGCCCCAAAGCCCAGCACGTACCCTCACGAAAAGAAACGACATGCCTACGATCAACCAGCTGGTCCGCAAGGGCCGCAAGAAGATCCGCCGGAAGAGCAAGGCTCCGGTTCTGGAGCAGTGCCCGCAAAAGCGCGGCGTCTGCTTGTCTGTGAAGACCCAGACCCCGAAGAAGCCGAACTCTGCGCTCCGCAAGATCGCTCGTGTGCGCTTGTCCAACGGACGTGAGGTCACCGCGTACATCGGTGGTGAGGGCCACAACCTCCAGGAGCACAGCATCGTGCTCATCCGCGGCGGTCGAGTTCGCGACCTTCCCGGTGTCCGCTACCACATCATTCGAGGCACGCTCGATACGTCGGGTGTTGAAGGCCGTAAGCAGGGCCGCTCGAAGTACGGTCAGAAGAAGGGTAAGTAACTGATGGCCGGCAAGTACTACCGCAGTTTCGCGCATCTCCTCAAGCCCGACCCGGTCTACAACGACCTGGACGTCGCGAAGTTCATCTCGTGCATCATGCACGACGGCAAGCGCACCATCGCGGAGCGCCTGTTCTACGACGCCCTCAAGATCATCGGGGAGCGCATCACGGAGCGCGAGCCGATCGAGGTCTTCCGTCAGGCCATCGACAACATCAAGCCGATGGTCGAGGTGCGCAGCAAGCGCGTCGGCGGTGCCAACTACCAGGTGCCGGTCGAGGTGAACGGCAAGCGTCGTCGCACCCTCGCCTTCCGCTGGTTGCTCGAGGCCGCGCGCGGTCGCAAGGGTCGTCCCATGCGCATCTCGCTCGCCGACGAGCTCATGGCTGCCTACAACAAGGAAGGCGGCGCCATGCTCAAGCGCGAGAACGCGCACAAGCAGGCCGAGGCTAATAAGGCATTCGCCCACTTCGCCTTCTAGTCTGGCGTCCTGGGACGGGCCGGCGCTTTGTCGTCAGCGGACTCGCGTGGGCAGCCACGCCACGTCCTCGACTCCGCGCGGCGGCTCCGACCCAGAACCCCAGACGGCGATTCGATCGTCACTCCCAAACGGGCGGCCTTCATGGTCGCCCGCTTGGCGTTTTGGGGTTTGAGCGCCATGCGGCGCAAGGACTCCTGGTAGGGGCGACCCAACCCGAGGCACCGCCGCGGTATCGACGGGCCCGATGGCCGCTTCGCGGCCGCTGCCATCAGGTCCCGTTTCGTCGGAGTCTGGGCCTCCGCGACCTCATGAGTCGGTCGCTGTGGATCGTGAACTGGGCGTGCGGCAGAGTCAGCGAGGGCGTACGGGCTTCCGGGGTCCCACACTGACGATCGCGGTCGATAGCCTGAGGAAGCCACCTCCGGGAATGGTCCTGGGTGCTCAGCCCGGCCATCGTGATGCGGTGGACTTGGGAGCCCCCTGAGGGGAGGTGGCGGGTATCCTTCCGCGCTACGGAGCGACCACCGCCATGCCAGAGAAGAAGAAGTCCAAGCTCGACAAGGTCCGGAACTTCGGCGTCTGCGCGCATATCGACGCGGGCAAGACCACGACCACCGAGCGCATCCTTTTCTACACGGGCAAGGAACACGCCATCGGCGAGGTCCACGACGGCTCCGCGACGATGGACTATCTCGTCGAGGAGCAGGAGCGTGGGATCACGATCACTGCCGCCGCCACCTCGATCGAGTGGGATGGGCACGATCTCAACCTGATCGATACTCCCGGCCATGTCGATTTCACGGCCGAGGTCGAGCGCTCGCTGCGTGTGCTCGACGGCGCCGTGGTCGTCTTCGACGGGGTCCACGGCGTGGAAGCCCAGTCCGAGACGGTGTGGCGCCAGGCCGATCGTTACGAGGTGCCCCGGATCTGCTTCATCAACAAGATGGATCGCGGTGGCGCCGACTTCGACGGTTCGGTGAAGACCATTCAGGAGCGCCTGGGCGTTGCGACGATTCCCTTGACCGTGCCCGTCGGCGCGGCCGACACCTTCCGCGGTGTGGTCGACCTGGTGACTCTGCAGTTCCTCACGTTCGAGGGCGACCAGGGGACCGACGTCAAGCGCTCCGCGATTCCCGAGGAACTCCAGGACGAGATGGAGCTGCGCCGTAGCGAGTTGGTCGAGGGGCTCGCCGACCACGACGACGCCCTCGCCGAGAAGTTCCTCGAGGGCGAGGCGATCGACGACGCCACGATCCACGCTGCCATCCGGAAGGTCGTGTTGGAGCGCACGCTCTACCCCGTCCTCGCAGGCTCTGCGCTACGCAACGCGGGCGTGCAGCCTCTGCTCGACGCGATCGTCCGCTACCTGCCGAGCCCACTGGACCGTGGCAGCGTCGTTGGCCATGTACCGGACAAGCCCGAGAAGGGCTTGACGTTCAAGGCCGAAGCCAAGGCGCCGCTCTGCGCGCTTGCGTTCAAGATCCTGGGTGATGCGCATGGCGACCTGACGTTCGTCCGGATCTACTCCGGCACGATCAAGCAGGGCAAGGGCATGTACAACCCGCGCCTGGGCAAGCACGAGCGCGCCATGCGCCTCCTGCGCATGCACGCGAGCGAGCGCGAGCAGCTCGACTCCGCGGGCGCGGGTCAGATCGTGGCGATCGCCGGTCTCAAGCAGACGGCCACCGGCGACACGCTCTGCGACAAGAGCGACCCGATCGCCATCGAGTCGATCCGGTTCCCCGAGCCCGTCATCTCGATGGCCATCGAGCCGCGCAGCACGGCCGACAAGGATCGCCTTGGCGAGGTGCTCGACCGCATGGCGCGGGAGGATCCGACCTTCCGGGTCACCACGGATCCCGAGACCGGGCAGCTCCTGATTGCGGGCATGGGGGAGCTGCATCTCGAGGTGCTCAAGAACCGCCTGCTGCGCGACTTCAAGATCGAGGCCAACGTCGGCAAGCCGCGCGTCTCGCATCGCGTGACGGTGCGAGCCAAGGGCAAGGCCACGCACACGTTCCAGCGCCTGATTGCGGGCGTGGAGCAGACCGCCACCGTGACCATGCAGGTCGAGCCGGGGGAGCAGGGCTCGGGGGTCTCCTTCGAGAGCACCGCGTCCCCGGTCGACATGACGCCGGAGTTCGTGGCCGCGGTGGAAGAGGGCGTGCGCTTCGCCGCCGATGGCGGGCTCGGGCTCGGATTCCCCGTGATCGACGTCAAGGCCACGCTGCTCGGCGGGCGCATGCACGAGACCGACTCGACGGTGACGGCGTTCCAGGTGGCCGGCGGCGAGGGCTTCGGCGAAGCCTGCGAGGCGGGGGGCGTCGTGATCCTCGAGCCGGTCATGGAGTTCGAGGTGACCACGCCCGTCGCCTACGTAGGGCCGATCTCCTCGGACCTCATCCGGCGCAACGCCTTGATCGAAGGCGATGACCTGCGTGGCGACCTGCGCGCGATTCGCGGCAAGGTTGCGCTGAACCAGATGTTCGGCTACTCAACCGCCGTGCGCTCGCTGAGCCAGGGGCGCGCGAGCTACTCGATGCAGCCCGCGGGCTTCCGTGAGGTCCCTCCGGAAGAGCGCAAGCGCCTCACGTTCGAGGACTGAGTTCGCTCAGCGCGGCGGCAGCGGCGTCGTGAGCAGGTGCAGACTCTGCAGCGCCATGGCGGTGCTATAGCACTTGCCGTAGCTGAAGCCGCAGTCGATGAACGTGCCGTCGATCTCGGGCAAGGCGCAGAGCAGTGCGAGCAGCTTGCGCATGTACTCGTTT
>JAJDEM010000198.1 GCA_029259795.1 Planctomycetota bacterium | reverse complement strand
CTGCGCGTGGAGGCCGTCCTCCATCTTCTCGTCGTGGCCGGTACCGAGGGTGCTGGTGACCAGCGCCTGGGTCTCGCCGCGCGTGAAGAGCGCCGAGCCGTGGGCACGGGGCAGAAGCCCGACCTCGATGTCGATGAAGCGGACCTCGTCGGTCCGGCGACCATCGATGCGCTCGCCACTGAGGGCGGCCGACCGGATGATCTCCTTCTCGAGGTTGTTGATCGCCGTGTTGATGGCCTTGGCGTCGAAACGACCCTCGGACTCATCATCGGTCTCGACCAAGGCGGCGCGGATGTCGGCGATGACGGCGCGCTTGGCCTTGGTGCGGTCGATCTTGTGCTTCTCGTACGTTGCGGCCTTGAAGGCCTCGCCGAAGCCGTTCTTGACCGCATCGAACGCGTCCGCATCGTCGACGGGCGAGATGTATTCGGTCGCGGCCCAGTTGGTCAGCTTCCGCAGCTCGGCAACGCCAGCGCAGATCTTCTTGATGATGCCGTGGCCGAACGCGATGGCTGCCAGGGCAACCTCTTCGGTGAGCTCGTTCATTCCCGCCTCGACCATGGTCACGGCGTTGGCCGTACCTGCGACGACCAGATCCATCTCGGAGACGGCACGCTGCTCGTTGTCGGGGAAGGCGATGAAGTCGCCATCGATCAGGGCGACGCGGACGGCGCCGATCGGACCGAGGAACGGGAGATCGGAGAGTGCGACCGCGGCGCCGGCGCCGTTGATCGAGAGCACATCCGGGTCGTTCATCTGGTCATAGGAGATGACGAACGTCTGCGCCTGGAGATCCATCTTGAAGCCCTTGGGCCACAAGGGACGGATCGGGCGGTCCGTCATCCGCATCGTGAGAATCTCCTTCGGGGAAGGAGCGGACTCGCGCTTGAGGAACCCACCGGGGATCTTGCCCGCGCTGTAGGTCTTCTCGCGGTAATCGATCGTGAGCGGGAAGAAGTCCAGCCCGGGGCGAGGCGGGGATGCGGACGCTGCCGACATCACCATCGTCTCACCAAGCCGGACCACTACGGATCCAGCTGCCAGCCGCGCCATGCGGCCGGTTTCGATGCTGAGGGAACGCCCCCCGACATCAATCGTCACTTCATGAATGGACAAATGTCCTCCTACCTACGGATCCCCAGCTCTTGGATGAGCTCCCTGTAGGCAGACGCGTTCTTCTTCGAGTAGTAGCGGAGCAGCGCAGCGCGCCGTCCTACGAGTCGAAGCAGACCGCGGCGAGTCGCGTGGTCCTTGCGGAACTTCTTGAGATGTTCCGTGAGGTGCACGATCCGGTCCGTGAGAACAGCGATCTGGACGCGCGTCGAGCCGGTGTCGGTCTCGGCAGCGCGGTGCTTTTCGATGATCGCAGCCTTGCGGGGGTTCTTAACGGCCATGTTGGCCTCCGTCACCACCGATCAGGGAGTCCGCTCCTCGTGGGAGGGCCCCGGAAGGGGGTCGTGGGGATCCGATTGTGTTGTTCTTTGAATTCAACTTTGTTGGTTACGGCGTGACGGTACCGCTCCGGGAGGGGGCGGCAAGGGATACCCGACACCCCGGAAAGCGGGCCGGACAGCGAAGTTCGTCCTAACGGGAGGCGGCGATGCCGTCCGACGGCCATTCGTAGCCCTCTCGGAGCCAGCCGCGCAGGATGGCCACGGCCGCCTGCTGATCGAGCAGCCCGCTCTGCTTCGCCTCGCGCAGCTTGACGCCCTGGGCCTTGACGGCCTCCTCGGCCTCCCAGGTTGTCAGCGTCTCGTCCACAAAGCCCACGGCCAGGCCCGTCTCCTCTGCCAGCAGCGCCGCGAACGCGCGGGCCTCGGCGGACATGGGGGACTCGTCACCGCTCGCATAGAGGGGCAGCCCCACGAGTATCCGCCCGACCTCCTCGGCCTGGAACGCCGCCGCGACCCGGCGGGCCCCGTCGGCGAGGTCTTCGACCTTGGCGACGGTCTCGAGGCCGCGCACGGTGATCCCGAGGGGGTCCGCCACCGCGAGCCCGATCCGTCGCTTGCCGTAGTCCACTGCCGCCGTGCGCTGCATGCTCGGAGTGTACGGCAGGAGCCCAACCGCCCGGTCAAGCGCGCCGCTGCGGCTCAGGCGTCGTCCGCGAGGAGCCAGGTCACCCAGATCATCAGGGTCGGGCCGAAGAAGATCAGGAACCACTCCCACATGGGGAAGCAGTAGAGGCCTTCGCCGGGCCAGTGCTTGAGGCTCGAGTCGAGCTCGCAGCGGACGTACCAGTAGCCCAGGCTCGAGCCCGCGAGGAGACCGGCGGCGACGAAACTCGCGTAGGGCCACCGGAGGCGGGACTGCGGGAAGTGCGTGCTGCCGAAGGCCCGCCAGTCGAGGAAGAAGATCACGCCATCGATCGAGATGCCCATGCCCATCACGAAGAAGCTCATGGCGGCGATCTGGTCATGGATCGTGTTGAAGCTCGCGGAGCCGAGGCTCGCCGTGTCCGCGTCGGGGATCAGACCGAGCAGGCCGTAGCAGAGAGCGGCAGCCAAGTGGAGGGCCGTGGCCAGCTTCAGGGCCCAGCCGTCGGGGACTCGCGCGGCGATCAGCCGGTGGCGGGCCAGCGTGAGGCGCATGATGACGAGGCCGATCAAGACGAGGCCGCCGCTGAACATCCACCAGCCGGCGGGATTGCGATCGCCGTCGAACGAGCCCAAGTAGGAAGCGCTGGAGCCGAGGGGTTCGTACTCGTTTGATGCGGGGTAGGCGAGGAGCGAGCCGATGGCGAGCAGCGCGAGCAGGGCCATGCCGCCAATGCCGAAGCGCAGCACGGCTCCAGGGGACTTGAAGGGGGCCGTCAGCACGCGCAGCATGCCGCGTGTTCTACCGGAACAAGCCCGGGAGACGACGCCGGGGCAGCGAGCGCGCGCCGGCGCCTTCGAGCGTGCGACCACGATCCAGGCCCAAGCCGGGGAGGAACACGACCTCCGATTCGGCAGAGTCGACCGGCCCGCGCACGCGCACGGCGTAGAGGAAGCGCTCGGGGACGACCCCGCGAAGCAAGGGGCCGAGCCCGGGCATCTGCATGACGCCCGGTAGCACGAGGCCCTTGACGAGGTCGGGCGTGAACCGCAGGTCGACGACCCCGGTCATGTCGAGCGTGCCGGAGCCGGGAAGGTCGAAGAGGGGGCCGGCCAAGTCAAACCGGCGGAAGGTGAAGACCTCGTCCTTCAAGGTGAAGACGAGATCGGCGCGCTCGAACTGCGGGCGGCTGTCCACGTCGGCCAACTCATCGGTGAGGGTGAAGATGTTGGCGATGAAGGGGAGATCCCCGAGGCGGCCCTTGCGAATCGTCAGCGTGCCAGCCCCCGTCAGGTCACGCGCCTCGCCGCCGCGATTCTGGAAGGTGAAGCGGGCGTTGCCGATGCCCTCGTAGTTCGGTCCGCTGGGCGCGAGATCGTCCCGCAGCTGCGCGACGCTGAAGCGATCCACCCGTACGTTGCCCTCGTAGGCGATGGGCTCGCTCGTGTGCATCACGAAGTCGCCCACCAGCTCGCCGCCACAGACCAAGCCACTGATGGCCGGCAGCCGGAGGATGTCGTCCTTCCAGTCGACGGGGGCCGAGAGGCGCTCGACGCTCAGGTCGGCGAAGGAGCCGCTCACCCCGACGATGCGCCCGCGACCCTCCGGCTTGTCGCCGCCGAGCTGGAGATGCTCGATCTCGATCGCTCCGCGCAGGTCCGCGAGTTCAATGCCTGCATCGATCGAGAAGCCGCCGAGCTGCACAAGGCCGGTCAGCACGACGCCCTCATGGCTTCCGCTGGAGATGATCAGGGGCCTGAACGCGAGCCGACCGTGCGCGCCGTCGCCCACGGGTCCTTCGCTGGGTGCGACCAGCGCGAGGTCACCCTCGAGGGTGATGGGGCCCTTCTCCGGGACATCCACGAGGAGGGACTTGCTGCGCAGCGTGCGGTTGTCGGTCCACTCGCGCAGGAACTCCGCCGACGTCTCCGGCAGGAGGTCCAGCAAGCCGTCTGTGACGACGAAGTCATCGAAGACGGCGTGGAAGCGACCGGAGAGTGCGGTCTCGCCGTCGGGGACGATGCGTGCCCGCCGAATCTCGGCAGTGAGCCCCTCCCCGACCGCCTTGAGGTCGCGCACGGTGACGACGCCCTTGTCGACGCCCAGGTGCTCGCCCGTGAGCGTCAGCGAGGAGCCGTCCGGAAGTTGCAGGACGGTGTCGAGTTCCGAGGCCTGGAACGCAATGTCGAGCGGTGCGTCCTCGCCGCCCGCCTTGCGGATCGTGAGGTCCAGCGTCAGCCGGCTGCCGGTCTCGAAGCTCATGCCGCCGGGCAGCAGCGGATCGCCCGAGAGCAGGGCCTCGAGAGAGCCTTGAATCGACGGCGTCAAGCGGAAGCCAGTGATGGTGCTGTCGAGTGCCCACTCCCCGTCCAGGCCGCCGGCCATCGTGCCGCTGATCTCGACCGGTGCGCCGGCGAGCGAGCCGCTCAGTGCCGTGAGGGTCACCACGCCGTCGGCCACGTGCAGGTCGCCGGTCAGGTTCGTGATCTCCAGCGGCGACTCGTTCTCGGCATCGAGCCGGATGGAGGCGCCCAGCAGCTTCGCGTCGAGCCTCAGCCGATCGGGATCGTCTGCGAGGGGGATGTCGACGTGGACGTCCGCCTTGCCGCGTGGCTCGAGCCAGCGCCAGACGGAGCCGACTTCGTCGCGGGTCGTCTCCGAGGCTTGGACAGCCTCGGCCAGCTTGCCGGCAAGGGGCATGCCCTCGGCCTGGACATGCAGGCGGCCGCGCGACTCGTGCTCAACGATGTTCGCCCACGCGTGCAGCGGGGCGCCCTCGGCCCAGCCCGTGACGTCGAACTTGTAGACCCGGCCGCGGGTCTTGCCGTCCTCGAGCAGCGGACGAAGCATCGTCAGTTGCCCGCGCACGTCCTCGAGCGGCATCGGGAACGGGAGGTAGCGGAACTGCTCGCCCTCGAGGGTGAGGCGCAGCTCGGCCTTGACCTGTCGTTCGATCTTCGGATCCTTCACGAGGTCGAGCTCGATGCGATCGATCACGCCTTCGATCTCATACTCCTCGAGCATGTCCGCGAACTCGCTGTTGCGGATCGCGTCGCGGAGCTCCTCGTCCATCGGGATGTTGGTCGCGATGATCGTCAGCTTGAGGCCGGCGCCATCTTCGGTGAAGGTCAGTCGGCCCGTCTCACCACCCGTCCAGGACTTGCGGTGGTTGCCGCGGATCAAGATCTCCGCGCCGCGGTTGAAGCCGACGATGTCGTCGAACGTCACGCCTGTCTTGTCGATGTGGACCTTGCCCGTGGCTTCGCGGACCCAATAGGGGAAGCCGAGGCGCTTGCCGTCCGGGCCCGGCGCGCCGACGTAGCGTAGGTCCGCGTTCTGCAGCAGGACGTCGACGCTCCACTCCACCTCGCCTTCCGCGCTGCCCGTCACCCGGCCGAAGGCGTCGACCACGCCGCGGGGGTCGAACTCGTCGTAGGTCTCGGCTTCATCGCCGAGGGCGTTGCGGACGGCCTCGTCCTCGAGTCGCAGGTCGTGGATGGTGAAGTCGAAAGCGAACGCCCCGGTCTCCTGGATGACCCAGCCGGAGGCGTGCACCCGCCCGCCGGCCATCTCCGTGACGAGGGACTTGATGTTGAGCTTCCCGCCGCCCATCTCCACGTGGACGGCGGCGTCGCCGAAGAGGCCGATCAACTGGTCACGCGTGCGCGCGTCGATCGCGTCCAAACCCGGCAAGTCGCGCATGCTCTTCAGCTCGACTTCGCTATCCCAGTGGATCGTCGGATCGATCTCACCTTCGGCCGCGCCCTTCTTGGGCTGCAGTCGCAGCACGAAGGTGCCGGAGCGGATGCCGCTCTTGGCGAGCGGGTCGCCGATCTTCGCAGGCAGTACGGCGAGCAGCTCGTCCGTGAGCTCGACGGGGTCCCAGCGGGCTTCGAGATCGTAGTCCTTCCCATCCGGCTCGATCGTGCCCTTGAGCGTGATCGCGGTCTGGTCCTGGCCCAGCCCAAGCGTCAGCATGCGCCCGTCGACGATCAGTCGCCGGTCGGCATCGGGCGTGATGTCGATGTGCTCGATGTGGACCTGGAGCGTTGCGTTCGGTCGCAGGCGCTCGGAGTCGGGCAGCGCGCGAAAGTGCAGGGTCACGTTGCGCACGTAGATGTTGGGTACGGCGGAGCCCGCGTCGTCGTCGTCCGAGCGCACATGGAGGGGGAAGTCAGGGGCGATGCCGGACTCGGTCTCGTGCGTGTAGACGACAGCACCCTCGAGCTCGACGGTCATCGGTCGGTAGCGGCCCGCAGCGAGGGCGACCGGATCGTGCGTGACCCGTACGCGCCGCGCTTGGAAGCCGGGTACCGGCTGCATCCCGCCTTGCCCGTCGGGCACCAGCAGTCCGCTCGTGTTGGGCACACGCAGGTTGCGGATCTCCGCACCCCGGTCGAGGTCGAACTGGAAGGGCAGGTCGTAGACGACGTCCGGTCCAAACAGCTCGCGGAGCGGGGCATCGGCGAGCATGCGCAGCGGGTTCGGCGGCGGCTTGACGAACTCGCGCCACACCTCGGCACCCGCGTAGACGAGCGCGGCGATCAACAGCGTCTGGAGCAAGCGCTTGAGCATGGCGGCTAGCCCCTCCCGCCGACGTACTGGCGCTTCACCCGGCGGCCGATGCCACAGAGGATCTCGTAGGGGATCGTGTCGGCCAGGCTCGCCAGCTCGGCCACGCTGATGGCTTCGTCCTGATCGGCGCCGATCACCGTGACCACATCGCCCACCTCGGCGCCCGGTACATCCGTCACATCCACAGTGGTGTAGTCCATCGATACGCGTCCGATGACCGGGCAGCGCATTCCGCGCACGAGGACGTGCGCTCGATTGGAGAAGGCGAACCGGTAGCCGTCGTTGTACCCGAGGGGCAGGGTGGCTACGCGAGTCTTGCGCCCGGCGCGCCAAGTGGCTCCATAGCCGATTCGGGCGCCGCGGCGGTGGTCCTTGAGGAACACGATCTGCGTGCACCAGCGCAGGGCGGGCTGGAGCGTGGTGTCGGTGCGGGCGTGGGGATCCAGCCCGTAGACGGCGATTCCCGGCCGCACCATGTTGAAGGCATTCGGCAGACTGCTCAGCACGCCGCTGCTGCCGTGCACGTGGCGCCACGGCGGAAGCAGCCCCTCCTCGTCGAGGCCGCGCAGTACCTTGCGGAAGCGGCGCAACTGCAGGTCGGCCATGGCGCCGCCCTCGGGCTCGGCGGTCGCGAGATGGGTGCAGATTCCCTCGAGTCGCAGCCGGCGCGAGCGGCCTACCTCCCGCGCGATGCCGAGCGCACGGTCGGGGTGGCAGCCAAGACGTCCCATGCCGGTGTCGACCTTGATGTGCACGCCGACGCTGGGCCCGCTACGCCCGAGCAGGCGCCGCAGCGAGCGCACGCGATCGCCCGAGTGCACCGTGATGTGGATGTCGCCGCGGACGACGTCTTCCATCTCCCCGCGCACGACCGCGCCGAGGATCACGATGGGGGCCGTGATGCCGGCGTCGCGCAGCTCGAGGGCCTCCGTCGAGTCCCCGACGCCGAGGACCGTCGCGCCGTGGGCGAGGAGATGCCAGGAGACGGGCACGGCTCCGTGTCCGTAGGCGTCCGCCTTCACGACGAGCATGACGTCGATGTCCTCGCCGACCTCGTCGCGCACCACCCTCAGGTTGTGCTCGAGGGCGCTCAGATCGATCTCTGCCCAGGTCCGCGCGTGGAGCATCTCAGGTGAGGTCTCCGGCGGCCTTGCGCTCCGGCGCGGAGGCCTGCAGGTAGCGCGGCACGAGGTCGTGGGCTGCGCAGGTCTCGCCGCGCGCGAGGCGCGGCTCCGCCACCGCGAGGATGGCCTGCGGTCCGGCAACGAGCGCGAGCGGGTCCCGTCCCAGGTCGAACTGGTCCGTGAGCTGAGGCGCCTCTTCGCCGATCGGGCGGGCGTCGTAGCCCAAGGCGGCGACGTCCGCCCCCGGAGCGCGTCCTGCCTCGACCAGGAGCGGACGCGCGCCGTCCACGACCGGCCCGAACACCGCGTGGTAGAGGGTGCCGCGACCGGCGTCCCGTACGGCGAGAACCACATCGGCCGCGGGGGCCAGGGCGGCGAGCGCCTCCAGGCTGCCGACCGGAACGGTCGGGATGCCGAGGGCGAAGGCCAGGCTCTTGGCCGTCGTGACCCCGACGCGGACCCCGGTGAAGCTGCCCGGGCCGGCGTCGACCGCGATGGCCGTCAGATGGTCGAGCCGGAGCCCGTGATCCTCGAGAAGGCCTTGAATCGCCCGGGCGACGCCCCGGCCTCGCCGGGCACCATCCTCGAGCGCGGCTTCGGCGCGCTGGCCGTCGGGCAGCCTGAGGCCCACGGCACCGCGGGGTCCGCTCGTGGCCAGCGCCAGGATCGCCATGGGGTCGGTTCCTCGTGTGCGAGCCGCGCACCTCGCCGCTCTCCGGTCGTCATCCTAGCCCGCATGATTCATGAAGCGCGCTTCGGCGTGCTACAGCCGGCGCAGTTCTTGGGGCTTGCGGGCCAAGCCGAGGAGCCTCACGATTCGCCTTGGGGTTCTCGCGACGGCTTCGGGCCCGAGGTCGATGCCATCGGGGCGAGGCGCTGTCGATCCCATCGTGGAGACGCGATGGCGATGAGATCCGGCCCGAACACGAGCGAGAACAGCGCGATTACCCTGTGTTCATGGATCATGCGGGCCAAGGGGGTTCACCCTGCGCAGCGGTATAACGGCTCGCCGCCCGCGGAGACCCGATGCCCGATTCCCCGACTCCCCAGCTGTTTGGAACCGACGGGATCCGGGACCTCGCCGGTCAAGGCCGGCTTGCCGCAGCACGCGTCATCGAGCTGGGCCGCGCGCTCGCCCGCTTCGCCGCAAGCCGCAGCCCCAGCCGCCGCATCCTGCTCGCCCGCGATCCGCGCCCGAGCGGTCCTGAGGTGACCGGTTGGCTTGGCGCCGCCATGGCGACCGAGGGCATGGAGGTCGTGGACGCAGGCATGCTGCCCTCGCCTGCGCTGGCGTGGCTCACGGCCGACGGCGACTTCGCCTTGGGCTGCGCGATCAGCGCCTCGCACAACCCGCCGGACTACAACGGCATCAAGCCGTTCCTGGCCGACGGGCGCAAGCTCTCGCTGGACGAGGAGTGCGAGGTCGA
>JAJDEM010000197.1 GCA_029259795.1 Planctomycetota bacterium | reverse complement strand
AGCCTACTTCTTGCGCTTGGCCGGAGCCTTCTTGCGCTTCGCGGCCTTCTTCTTGCGCTTGGCCGGAGCCTTCTTGCGCTTCGCGGCCTTCTTCTTGCGCTTTGCGGGCGCCTTCTTGCGCTTCGCGGCCTTCTTCTTGCGCTTGGCCGGAGCCTTCTTGCGCTTCGCGGCCTTCTTCTTGCGCTTTGCGGGCGCCTTCTTGCGCTTCGCAGCCTTCTTCTTGCGCTTGGCCGGAGCCTTCTTGCGCTTCGCTTTCTTCCTTGCAGCCATGTTGGTTGCCTCCTTGTTGCCCAAGTGGGTCTGGGCGATCGCCTGAGGAGTGCCGGTGGCCTTACCGACGACCCACGCCGACCGGAAGACGGGACGATCCGAAGATCGACCACGCCGACCCGACGACGTCACTCGAGCCGCGTGCTCCGATGGAGCGTTGCGGGGGTAACCCCGCTTGTGCGACCCGCGTGACGACATCGCGTCACGATCGTGCGGGCTTCCTCCTCAATGATTGACGGTTTCTGTGTGATTCCTAACTCTCTTATTCGTCCGGTTGGCCACGAAACCTGTGCGCAAGCACGCACTTGTTGTGTGCGTGCAACGAATGACGCGCATCTCTGCGTGTCGTTCGCAACGCAAACGGTCGCGTAACAACTTCCGTGCCGTTCGCTGTTTGGGTCCACATTCGTTCGTTGAGCGCGCGTTGACTCTCATTTTGAGAAAACTTTTGCGTACGCTGCTTGTCAGTCTCTCAAGTTGAGGATGTGAACGGCGCAATGCGTGCGCAGGGTGACTCGCTCGCGCGCTGCACGTCGTTGCGCGCGTCGTTGTTTGCGGAACATGAACAGCCGCGAAGTCGATACGAGTCGGGTTCCCTCTGTCACCAGCGTGTCTGCGCGCAATGCGTCGCACGAAAACCGGTCACAATCACCTTCGTTGGATCGGTGTGCACAGCGTACGGCGTCCGCAGGACATAATCGTGCGCATGCGTTCCTCACTGCTCTTCGACGAGGACCTGGAGTCGCCGTTGCGCACGGCCGGTGTGCGCACGGCTGCCGATCTGTTGGCACTCGGGGACGCCGCCGAGCCGCGTCGCTACGTCGGACCGGTCGAGTTGACGCTCGCGGACGGCGCGCGCCGCTTCTACTTGAAGCGCTACCGCTACGCCGGCTGGCGCGAGTCGCGCGGGTTGCTCGGCCGCGGCACGCTGTGGGGCATGCCCCCCGAGCTGCGTGAGTTTCGCAACCTCGCGCTGCTGCGGGCGCATGGCATCCCTGCGGTGCGCCCCGTGGCAGCCTGCGCCGTGTGGCGCCACGGTCGCCTGGTGGCGCATGCGCTCCTGACGGAAGCGGTCGAGGAAGCGACCGACCTCCAAGCACGGCTCGATACCCCCGGCGATCCGCTGCTCACCTCGGCCGAGAGCCGCAGAGCCTTGATGCGTGGGCTCGGTGCGGCGCTCCGGCGCATGCATGGCCTGCCGTTCGTGCACCGGGACCTCCGGGCGCGAAACGTGCTGGTCCGCCGCAAAGCCGGCGTGCCAGCCTTCTGGCTGCTCGATTGCCGCCGGGGAGGCGCTCGGGGTGAGGCGGCCGCGGACTTGGCCGCGCTGGATCGAGACCTCAAGGGCGTACTCAGCCGGGGGGATCGGTACGCGGCGCTGCAGGCCTATCTGGGCGCTGCCGGCGGAGCCAAGCCGCTCGTCACACGCATCGCGGCCCGCCGCGCGACCCTCCCGCCGCCGCGCAAGCACTGAGCCGGCACTGTCCCCGGCGCGGCGTACCGTTCCGCCGCCGTGCTCACACTACGAACCCAGTCCTTTTGTCGTTACCGCATCCAAGGAGGCGTGCCCACGCCGTGGGGGGAAGACTTCCATCGTCTCCTCACCGAGCGGCGCTTCATGCCACTCATGGCCGATCAGGAGCAGACCTACGGCTGGGTCACTGCCGACAACCTGCTCATCACCGAGTTCCACGCCGGCACGGTGATGCGCGGAGAGTGGGCGGCGTTTGCGCTGCGGGTGGACTCACGCCGGGTCAACACCCGGCTGCTTCGAGCCCAGATCGATCTCGAAGTGCGAGGTCGGCTGAAGGGCATGCAGGACGCAGGCGACAAGCCGCGGATCGGGCGCGATGAGCGCAAGGAGCTCCGCGAGGACCTGCGCAAGGAGCTTCTCCGCCAGACGAGCCCGAAGGTCGACGCCTACACGGTGTTGGTGCATCCCAAGAACAAGGACGTCCACGTCCTGACGCTCGGCACCAAGGCGAACGAGCTTGTGCGCCTGCATTTCGCGGACACGTTCGAGGCCGATCTCCAGCCACTCACGCCCTGGACTCGCAGCCTCGAGCTCCTCGAGACCGAGGCTCGTACAGGCAATGACCTGCGGGCAGGCCTGCAGGACCTTCGACGCTCCGACTTCGGCCGACGCCTCCCCGAAGCAGACACCGAGCGCCGCAGCGCCATCGCGACGTCCGGCGTGGAGGTGCGCTCATGATTGCGCCGACCGATTCGAGTTCGGACGCCATGGGGATGGATTACCTCGGCCCGGAGTTCCTCACGTGGTTCTGGTGGCGGGCCGAGACGGATCCCTGCTTCCGCCACAGCGACGGGACGGAGGTGTATGTCCACTTCGACGAGCACCTTGAGTTTCGCGGTGAGCGCTCGGCGGCCCGCCGCACGGTGCTCCGCGCCGGCATGCCCGGCGCCAGC
>JAJDEM010000196.1 GCA_029259795.1 Planctomycetota bacterium | reverse complement strand
TGTGTGCATCCGAACGGCCGAGGCGCCACCCTCGCGGGACGGGGGGTGCGACGGCGAGGGAGCGCCGGAGGCGCTCCTCGCTTCGTCGCAGGGGGGCGGAGCCCCCCTTGTAGAAGCAAGCCCAGGGACCGACGCGCGGAGCGCGGCGCCCGGCGTAGCCGGTGCGCGAGTCACGCAGTGACGAAGCGTGGTCCCGTTCTGTCGAGTAGCCGCGCAGCGGCTACTCGTCAGAGGGCTTCCAGGTGCGCTTCGTGGGCTTCTGGATGACGCCACGGCGCAGGTACTTTGCGGCGACCTTCACGCGGACGACGCGACCGTCGATGACGGCGCGGACGCGCTGGATGTTGGGCTTGAACCTACGGAGCGTCTTGCCCGTCGTCTTCAGGCCGACGCCGCCCTTGGACTTGGCGAGGCCGCGGGTCGTGTAGGTCCGGCCGGACTTGGTCTTCTTGCCGCTGAACTGACAGACACGGGGCATGGCATACGTCCTAAGCTGAGGCTTCGCTCCCGAACGGCTGTTCGGGGCTCGTGCGAACGGGGAAATGTAGGTCAGGAGCGGCACGGGGCCAACTTCCGACGCGGTGGCCGGACCACGGGCCGACTTCTACGGACTTGACACCTGTCCCGCTCTGCGCCGCATCCCTGGGGCACCCCTGGCTGGCCAGGGTAGGGCTACTTTACAATCCCGGCTCAAATGTCGACCAATCCTTACGCCCACCCGAATCCCAGCCCTCAGCCAGACGGCTCGCTGGGGGATCTGAACGACGCCCAGCGCGGGGCCGTCACCCATGCAGGAGATGCGCTGCTGGTCGTCGCGGGCGCGGGCACCGGCAAGACGCGCGTCCTCACCCGCCGCGTCGCGTGGCTCATCCAGCAGGGGCTCGCGCCCTATCGCATCCTCGCGATCACGTTCACCAACAAGGCGGCCGACGAGCTCAAGCGCCGCTTGGAGGAGTTGCCGGGCGGTGCGCAGGTCTGGGCCGGCACGTTCCACCGCTTCGGCTCGTTCTTGCTCCGGCGCCACGGTGCCGACATCGGCATCGACCCCGGGTTCACGATCCTCGACCGCGACGATCAGCTGAGCATCCTGAAGGCCATCTACAAGGACCTCGACATCGATCCCGCGACGCCGCGACCGGTCGAGGCCCTCTCGATGATCTCGCATGTGAAGAACGGCGGGGGCGGTCGTCCGCCGCTTGACCTCACCGCACCCGGGATTGCGGCGAGCTTCGACGCGCTGCGAGAGCACTACATCGCCCGGCTTCGTCAAGCCGACCTGCTCGACTTCGATGACCTCCTGCTTGAGACCGTGCGGCTCCTTACCGAGTGCCCGCACATCGCGGAGCAGTACCACCAGCGCTTCGGGCACGTGCTGGTCGACGAGTACCAAGACACCAACGTCGTGCAGCGCGATCTCCTGTTGCGCGTGCTGGGTCCGGACGCCGGCATCACCGTGGTAGGGGATCCCGATCAGAGCATCTACCGCTGGCGGGGCGCGGCCGTTCGCAACATCCTCGAGTTCGATCAGGACTTCCCGGACGCGGAGCAGGTCCTTCTCGAGCGCAACTACCGCTCCACAGGCCATATTCTGGGTGCGGCCGAGTCCGTCATCGAGCGCAACAAGGGTCGGCACGCCAAGCGCCTCTTCACCGAGCAGGACGACGGGGCGCTCGTCAAGCTCACGCGCTGCCGCAACGGCGAGGACGAAGGCACCGTCGCCGCCCAGCAGATTGCCAACTGGCAGGACGCCGGTCGGCGGCTGGACCAGATCGCAGTCTTCTACCGCGTGAACTCCATGTCGCGTGGGATCGAGCTCGCGCTCAACCAGCGCCGCATTCCGTACGTGGTGGTGGCGGGCACCGAGTTCTTCCAGCGCCGGGAGGTGAAGGACGCCCTTGCCTATGCCCGGCTGGTGGCCAACCCCAAGGACGAGGCGGCCTTCCTGCGTGTGGTCAACAAGCCGCGGCGCGGCGTGGGCGCGGCGTCGCTGCGCAAGCTCCGCGACTTCGCAGCCATGCACGACCTCGCGCTGGGCACTGCGGCCTCGCGCGCCGAGGAAGCTGGCATGTCCAAGCGCGCGGCCAACGGCGTCAAGCGCTTCCTGGCCCTGCTCGAGCGCGTCCGCGCCATGCCGGTGGCGCCCGTCGCGCCGATCCTCGAAGCGCTGCTCGAGGGCTCGGAGTACCGCGCGACGCTGCAGGACAGCCCCGACGATCTCGATCGCAGTCGCCTCGAGAACGTCGACGAGCTCGTTGCCTACGCGCGCGAGTTCGGCAAGCAGGAGCCCGAGGGCGACCTGCGCACCTTCCTCGAGCGTGCCGCGCTGGTCTCCGACCAGGATGGCTACGAACGCGGTACGGGTCGCGTCAGTCTCATGAGCGTGCACGCCGCGAAGGGACTCGAGTTCCCGTGCGTACTCATTACCGGCGCGGAGATGGGCTACTTCCCGCACGCGAGGAGTCTCGGCGATCCGGCGGGTGAGGAGGAGGAGCGGCGCCTCTTCTATGTGGCCATGACGCGCGCCCAGGAAGAGCTGTCCGTGACGCATGCCGCGCGGCGGCAGACGTACATGGGCGAGGAGCACCGCGTGCCGAGCCCGTACTTGAACGACGTGCCCTCGAGCCGCCTCGACAACCAGGACTTCGCCGCCTGGGGGGCGCCTGCTGCTTGGAGCGAGGCGCGCCAACCCGACCCCGACGCATTCGACTTCGAGCTGCCGGCGTCAGCGAGCCACCCGTCCGAGGCCATGGCCGCCCTGCAACACGAGGCCGCCGTCCGCGAGTCGGGTCCCGGCCTCGAGGTCGGTGAGCGGGTGCTGCATCCGTACTTCGGCGCCGGTCGGCTGGAGGCCGTGAGCGGCGCCGGCGAGGATGCGCGCGTCACCATTGATTTCGACGCCTTCGGGCAGAAGCAGCTGCTGCTGCGTCACGCCCGATTGGAGAAGCTGCCGTGAGCAAGCCCAGCGACACCCAGTCCACGACCGCAAGCAGCGACGGCCCGATCCTCGTCTACGAGGGACCCGACGGCTCCCAGCGCTTCCCGGTTGCCGACACGCCGATCCAGATCGGGCGTGCTCCGAGCTCGGAGATCCGTCTCGGCGACCTGAGCCTCTCCGGGAATCACTGCCGGATCGAGCCCTCGGGCCGTGGCTGGAAGGTCGTCGACATGGGCAGCCGCAACGGCACGTTCGTCAACGAGGTGCTCGTCAAGCAGCGCAAGCTCGAGGACGGCGACCGCGTGCGCCTCGGGCGCGCCCAGTTCCGCTTCATGATTTCCGGCGAAGAGGAAGACCAGCTGACCCAGGTCCGGAGCCTCGTGGAGCGCGCCCATGGCCGCAAAGGCGAGCGCGGGGTCAAGCAGCTCGCCGAGCAGTTTGCCGATGCGGCCGGCCGGCTCGGCAAGTCGGGCATGCTGGTCGCCTCCGAGGAACTCAAGGCCTCCCAGGACCTGCAGCGTGTGATGAGCGCGATGGTCGGATCCCGCAAGCCGCGGGAGGTGTTTGAGATGATCGTCGACACCCTCATCGAGTTCACGGGTGCCGAGCGCGGCTTCTTCATCCTGATGGAGGGCAAGGAGAAGGACAAGGACGGCAAGAAGACGCGCGAGGTGATGGCGGCCCGGAACTTCGACAAGGAGGAGATCCAGAACGCCATCGCCAAGATCAGCAAGACCATCGAGCGGGCGGTCATGCGCAAGGGCAAGCCCATCATCGTGAACGACGCGCCGCTCGACGAGCGCTACGGCGGCTCCGACAGCATCGTCGACATGCGGCTGCGCTCGGTCATGTGCGCTCCGGTGCGCAGCCCGGAGGGCACGGCGGGAACGATCTATCTGGACAACCGCTTCGAGCGGGGCGTGTTTCGGGAGGAGCAGTTGGCGCTCGTTGCGACGTTCGCGGATCAGGCCGCGATCGCGTTGCAGAACGCGATGCTGCACGCCTCCAACGAGCTGCGTCTCGAGGAACTCACGATGGCGAAGTCCGAGGTGGAGGAGCTCAACCGCATTCTCGCCGACCGCATCGCCCAGACGAGCGCCGAGCTGATGGAGGTCAAGGAGCACGTCCTTCGGGATCTCGATCAAGCGCCGCTCAAGTACTCCTACAACAACATCATTGGCAAGAGCCGCCGGATGCGCGATGTGTTCCACCTGCTTGACAAGGTGACCGACAGCGATGTGCCGGTGCTCATCCACGGCGAGAGCGGAACGGGCAAGGAGCTCGTGGCGCGCGCCTTGCACTTCAACGGTCCGCGCAAGGGCCAGGCGTTCATCAGCGAGAACTGCGCGGCGATCCCCGAGACGCTGCTCGAGAGTGAGCTCTTCGGCTACATGAAGGGCTCGTTCACGGGCGCGACGGCCGACAAGAAGGGGCTCTTCGAGGCGGCCAACGGGGGGACGCTCTTCCTCGATGAGATCGGCGACATGCCGATGTCGATGCAGAAGAAGCTGCTGCGTGTCCTGCAGGAGGGCGAGGTCCGGCGCGTCGGCGGCAACCGCACGATTCCCATCGACGTGCGCATCCTGGCGGCGAGCAATCAGGACCTGCGCACCATGTGTGACGAGGGGCGCTTTCGCGAGGACCTCTACTACCGCCTGAACGTCATCACGGTGAACCTGCCCCCGCTGCGGGATCGTCGCGAGGACATCCCGCTGCTCACGGCGGCCTTCGTCGAGGAGTTCACCCGCGACGGGGAGGTCAAGTCCATCAGCGACGACGCGATGACGACGCTGGAGCGCCACACCTGGCCGGGCAACGTGCGCGAGCTGCGCAACGAGATCCAGCGCGCCACGGCGCTCTCCGACCGGGTCATCGTGCCGCTG
The DNA here is from genome assembly GCA_029259795.1 of Planctomycetota bacterium. Lineage (GTDB taxonomy): Bacteria > Planctomycetota > PLA2 > PLA2 > JAEUHO01 > JAHEIK01. The sequence continues at coordinate 10,933 of JAJDEM010000196.1, read as the reverse complement.
GTGTTCACCGACGGCGTGCGGGGCCGCCAGGAGGAGTCGCCGGCCGTGGCGGATCTCGGCAAGCGCACCCTCAAGGAGATGGTCAAGGAGGTCGCGGAGACCCTCGAGCGCAAGGTGATCCAGGAGGCGCTGAATCGCTGCCGCGGGCGCAAGGCGCAAGCCGCGCGTATGCTGGGCGTGAGCCGCCCGACCCTCGACTCGAAGATCGACAACTACGGGCTGGTGGTGAAGCGGGCGTAGGGTCGTCCCGCGGGAGAGACGCAGCGCATGTTCGAGATGAGGCCGGCGATTTCCGCGCGTGCGCTCTTCCTCGGCATCGTCGCCTTGCTCGTCCTGTTCCTTCTTGGGCTCGCCCTGTTCAGTGGGATGGACTGGTCCTATTCGCTGGGCGGCGACGACGAGCGCGAGACCTCCCGTGAAGAATAGGGAGCCAGGGTCGTGGAGGCGCCTGGCCTCGGCGGGACGGGGGCGGCAGCGCACGACCCTCGCCGGCGCCCGTCGGGCGCCATTCGCCAAGCCAGTCGACCCCAAACCGCCAAGGCAGCTTTGCAAAGTGCGATCCTGCACGCGTGGCGGATACGGCGGAATACTCAAGTGCTTGTGTATCAGCAGGTTGTGTCGTCCTCCCGAGCGGGGCCTCTGGCACGGCGCTTGAGATAGGGAGGGCGTCTTCAAGGAGGCTCTCTCGCCATGGCCGAACTGTTTGTCTGCTGCCCCGACCAGCCGGATCAGGTCCATCCGCTCACCTCGAAGCCCGTCACCATCGGTCGCGGCGAGGACTGCACGGCGTTCATCGTCGAGAAGAAGGCCTCGCGCAAGCACCTCTCGGTTCGCGTGGACCGCCAGGGCCGGATCGTGGCCGAAGACCTCGATTCATCCAATGGCACCTGGTTCGTCGAGCCGGAGGGCGAAGACCAGCGCATCCTCCGGCGCCTGCTCGATGTCGGCGACACCCTGCGCATCGGTGAGACGACCCTTGCCGTGCGCGCTGCCACGAGTGAGGCGGACGACGGCTCGGCGCCCCTGGTCTCGGGAGCGCTGGTCTCGGGAGCGCTTGTCTCGGGTGGGCTGCTCTCCGGAAGCCTGCAGCTCACGCCGACCGGCGCCACCCCTGCGGAGGCTTCGGCCGAGTCAGCGAGCGCCGACCAGCCTGCGCAGGCCCGGCGAACGCCCAGTGTCGAGACGACGAGCCGCGCGGCCCCGACAACGGACGGTCAGCCGCGCACCGCGGGCCTTGACCGCACGGCCTTCGTGCGCGCCCTGTGCTTCTGCGGCGTAGCCATCCTCGCGATCGTCGGCGTCGAGATCGGCCTCGGCGGCCAGGCTGGCAAGGAGTCCGGCCGCAAGGACGCCCACCTCGAGGCGCTGCGCGTCCTCGAGTCGGTGGGCGATGGCACCAAGGCCTTCAAGGAAAAGCGCGACGAGTTCGCCGCCCGCTTCCCGAACAGCCCGAAGCTCGGCACGCTCGACCGGCACCTCGAGAAGGTGGGGGAGCGCGAGGCCTTCGAGCAGCGCAAGCGCGACGAGGTGAACATCCTCCTCGGCCACCTCGACCAGATCCCTCGCTCGGAGGCACGCTTCCGGCTGCTGCAGCTGCGCCGCGAGCTCCCCGGCAACGAGGAGTTCAATCGCAAGGTGGCCGGCGGGATCGCGCAGCTCGATCGCATGCGCCGGGAAGAAGACCTGTCCGACTATCAGGCCTTCGAGCCGGTCGTGAAGCGGTTGATTGCCCAGAAGCGGCTCGCCCAGGCCGACCGGCTGCTGCGCTCGTTCGACGACAACCACGACGCGATGGACGCAGGCGTCAAGGACCACATCCGCGCCCTGCGCAAGCAGGTCAGCACCGCGCTGAAGGCGACCTCTGGCGAGCTCTGGAAGCAGGTGGGCGCCGAGCAGGACCCCAGCAAGCGTCGGGCGCTCCTGGCCGCCGCCTGGCCCGCCCTTGCCGGCACGAAGGACGGCCAGCGCATCGGCGACCGGCTCCGCTCTGCGGCCTCGCTCGCCGCCCCGCGCAGTACCCACCCAGGCAGCGCGCGCCCCGGGGGAGGCGTCCCGCCGGGCGCTACGCCGTGGGAGCCGGGCAAGACTCCGGGGGCCAAGCCCACCCCGCGGGTGCCGACGGTCACCGACCAGTTGCTCGCCCGGGCGCGGGCCGCGGAGGAGTTGCTCGCCGCCCGCCGCTGGGCGGAGGGGCGCGCCGCGCTCGCCACGCTGGTCGATGAGACCGACGGTGGCCGGCTCGTCGCGGAGTGGAAGCAGCGCCTCATCGAGGTCGACGGCGTGCTGGGGCTCGTGGCGGACCTCGGCGTCGCAACGCAAGGCGAGCGCAAGCCACGTCGCAAGCTCTCGACCGGTACGTGGTCCGTCGAGACAGCGGACAGCACCGCCATCGCGCTCAGTCACAAACGCAAGGGTACAGCGACGCATCGCTGGTCGGCGCTCGAGCCGGCCGACGTCCTCGTCTTGCTCACGCCCGCGCGCCCGAACGTCTCGCAGCGTCACGCCGTGGCGGTGCTCGCTGCGAACCTCGGCGACAGCAAGGCGTTCGTCGCAGCGCTCCTGCCGGTCTACGAGGAAGGGCAGGTCAGTCGCACGACCCACGCGCTTGTGGCGCGCCATCTCTACGGCCTGCCCAAGGCGCCCGAAGGAGGCTACGCGGCCTACAAGGGCGAGCTTCTCGACGCGCAGGGCGTTCACCGCCGCCAGCAGCAAGAGCGCATCGCGTTCCTGCGGACGGAGGCCGACCGCACGCTCGCGCTGGTTGCCAAGGACCCGGCGTTCAAGAGGCTGGGCAAGCTCCAGGCCATGCGAGACGAGCTCGACAAGCGCCGCCGGCACGCACTGACGGCCATTTTCAACACGGTGCACTACCCGTATCCGTACGCCAAGAACGGGCGCTACTACGCCGTGCAGGGAGAGATCGACAAGCGTGTGAAGCACGCCAAGGAGATCTGGGACGATCCCTACAGCGTGAAGATCAAGCGCGACGGCAAGCTTGGCAAGTACCTGGCCACCTGGGATGCCGCGATCCAGGAACTCGGCATCAAGGAGGTCGACACGACCGACCTCGTGAAGAAGATGGCTTCGTACGCGCGCTATGTGACCGGGGAGGCCATCAACATCCGCACCTACTACCGCTCGGACGCCGAGAAGGAGTGGTTCGCCTACAACCACTGGGTGATGACGCAGTACAACCCGGCCCGCACCGAGGTCGCAACGGTCTCGGAGCGCCGGCAGGTGCAGGTGACGAACGAGTACCGCATGCTGCTCGGCTACACCGCCACCGTCACGCCGGGCTCGGCCCCGTATGAGTCCATCACCAAGGACAACGTCGTGACCGTGCTCAACCAGGCGGTCCTCGAGAAGACCATGCCGCTCCGTGCGGTGCGGATCGACAACCGCCTCGTGATGGCGGCGCGGCTCCACAGCGAGGACATGAGCAAGCGCGGCTACTTCGCCCACCAGGCGCCGCCGAACCCGGCGACGGGCGAGGGCGCGACAGGACCCGGCCACCGGATCGGCAAGCAGGGCTACCGAGGCTTCGGTGCCTCGGAGAACATCGCCATGTCGGCCAGTCCGGATCAGGCGCACATGATGTGGATCCACTCCAGCGGTCACCACCGCAACATCCTGAGCGGGTGGTCTGACCTCGGCTCGGGCGTGGGGGGGCGCAACTTCACCCAGAACTTCGGGACGGGTGGGGGGGCGCGGCCCGAAATCCAGCCGGATACCGAGATCCGGACCCGCGGGGGTGCCGGTCGGGGTGGCATGCGCCCGGGCTCTGGGCGATGATGCGCCACCGGCCGACCCGCGCTGCGCTCGACCGCCTTCTGCCTGAGAGGAACTGACGTGCCCAAGCTCTACATCGCCGAGTCCGGCGACGAGACCGTCTACGAGATCTTCGACGATGAGGTGAGCGTCGGCCGTGGCGCGGCCAATGCCGTCCAGATCCATGGCACGGGCGCCAGCAAGATGCACGCCGTGATCCGCCGGCTGCAAGGCCACTGGAAGGTCATTGACCTCGAGTCGAAGAACGGCACGCGGGTCAACGGCAAGTTCCGCAACCAGCACTGGTTGAGCGACGGCGATGCGCTCCTCATCGGCTCGGCCGCTGTGCGCTACGCCGCGGAGGGTGCGCCCCAGGGTTCGCCCGCCACCGCGGCCGGCGTTGCGGCCAAGCCTGTCGCAGCGAAGGCGGCGCCGGCCAAGCCGGTAGCGGCCAAGCCGGCCGTGGCCCCGCAGCCCGTAGTCCGGGCCGCCCCGCCGCCGGTTCCCCCGGCGTCCGCGCCGACGGTGCTCGTGGAGGAGGACCCCTTCGCGCCCGCCCCGTCCGCCGCGGCGGGTGCGCCGGCCGTCTCGCGCTCACGCGCCCGTCGCTCGGGGGGCGCATCCCGCGGCCGCCGCGGACCGCGTGACGACTACGACGACGAGTACGACGACGACGACGACATGCCGCCCCCGCGGCGCAACTCCAACAGCGCGACGATCGTGGTGTTGGGCATCGTCGGCGCCCTTGCGTTCTTCGCGATCATGTTCGCGATGTTCGCGGGCGGCGCAAGTGACAATCAGAAGGTGTTCATCAAGGCCGACAAGATGGCCGACACCGGGCGCTACGAGGACGCGCTGCGCTACGTCGAACAACACGCCGATCCGGATGGCGACCACTACTGGGCCATCGTCAAGGGCATCGAGAAGTGGAAGAAGCTCATCGTCGCCAAGAAGCGGGTCGAGTTCGAGAGCGAGGCGCGCAACTACTACGACTACGAGATCTTCCGCAAGCAGGCGGTAACCGGTCGTCGGCGGGGCGGCTTCCGAGCCAAGGATGCCTATGCCGAGGAAGACGTGGCCCGACTCCTGCGCGAGTTCCTGCTGAAGTACCAGAGCACCTCCGCAGCGCTGATGGTCATCGGATCCGAGCAGACCGACTTGCAGCACCTGCGTGACTGCATGCTCGAGAATCGCGACCCCGAGGTGAAGTCACAGCGCGTCATCGTGGATCTCGGTGTCGATCACGACGTCGATGTGTCGGCGCGCCGCTTTGGCAAGGCCTACACGCGACTCGAGTACCTCAAGAACGCCTACCGCCTGATCATGACCTCGGAGAACTACACGGAGTTCCGCAAGGCCATCCAGATCAAGATTGACGATGTCCTGGCTACGGCCCGCGTGAAGTGGGACGACGACAAGGGCGACTTCAACAAGGCGCTGCAGAACGGAAACAAGGCCAAGGCCCGCAAGAAGCTCGGCGACATGCAGGAGAGCTACGGCGGCATCCCCGAGTTCGCGACCAAGCTCACGGCGCTCGAGCAACGCACGTAGGCAGGATCCGATCCGCTAGAGGCGTGTCCGCTAGAGGATGGTCTTGCCCAGGGCGCTGAGGATCAGCTCGACGGCGAGCTCCGCTGTGAGGTTGCGCTCGTCCAGCGTCGGGTTGAGTTCGACCATGTCGAGGCCGAGCAGGCCGCCAGCGCGGGCACAGGCCTCGCAGATGTAGTGCGCCTCCCGGTAGGTCAGCCCGCCGGGCACGGCCGTACCCACACCCGGCGCGTAGCGCGGATCCACCCCGTCGAGGTCGAAGGACAGGTGAAACCCCGCAGTCCCGCCCTTGACGATCTCCAGGGCCTCGCGGGTGCACACGGCGATCCCGCGCTCGTCGATCTCGGTCATGGTGTAGGCGCGCACGCCCGCCTTCTTCACGATCTCGCGCTCGTGACGATCGACCGAGCGGATGCCCAGGAGGGCGATGTGCTTCGGGTCGATCGCCGCGCCGCCCCCGGCGAGATCGATCAACTCCGGTAGCCCCTCGCCGAGCAGGTGCGAGACGGGCATGCCGTGGATGTTCCCGCTCGGGCTCGTGCGCGGGACGTTCATGTCTGTGTGGGCGTCGACCCACAACAGACCGACGCTCTCGTCGCGCGCCCGGTGGTGGGCGACCTGGCCGCTCACGCTGCCCATGGCGATGGAGTGATCGCCGCCGAGGACGATCGGGAAGCCTCCGGTCTCACGCACGCGGGCGACCGCGTTGCGGAGCCGCTCGCAGACATCGAGGATCTCGGCGAGGAACCGCGCGTTGGACTCGCCCGCCGGGGCGGCCTCGGGCTCGCGGGTGTAGACCGAGCCGAGTTCTTCGACGGCGATGCCGAGCTTGGCAATGCGCTCGGAGACGCGGGCGACGCGGATGGCCGAGGGGCCCATGTCGACGCCGCGACGGCCGGCGCCGAGATCCATGTGAACGGAGATGAGGGCGGCTGTGCGTGCAGTAGGGCTCATGCAGCGAGGCTACCACCCGGCGTGAGCGAAGCCGTGGGCCGCCTTACCGAGGCAAGCCGGAGGGGCCACGCTTGCGCTGGGCGAGGCGCGCAACCTCGCCGGCGAACTCGGGCAACGGCTCGGGTGGGAACGGAAGTGCGGCGTGATAGCTCGCGAGGATGCGGACCCTGTCCCGCTCGCGCAGGTCGAGGCTGGCGTCCAGGCGCATGAGATCGCGCGCACGGCGGGCCCAGCGGACCGGGCCGCGTCGAACGCGCGCCCCGTCGACGTCGGCGATCATGATGCCCAGGTCCGGGAGAACCAGCAGGTTGGGGGCCTTCAGATCGCGGTGCGTGACCTCCGCGTCGTGCATGCGACGGAGCGTGCGGCCAAGTCCTACGAGGAGTCGGGTGTGTTCCTCCGCCTCGAGCGCGTCGAACCGACCCGACGCGACGAAGTCGTGCAGGTTTGGCGCATCGACCCAGGCGGCGACGTAGAGGCCGGCGCCACTGGAATCCGCGACAGCCAGGTAGGGCAGGGGCGCCTCGATCCCGCGGTTGCGGAGTGCATAGGCCAAGCGGAACGCGCGGATCGGTCGCGGGAGGCGCCCGGTGGCAACGCGATCATAGCTCTTGAGGACCAGGTCTCCCTTGCGGTGGACGGCGCCGCCAGACTTCAACTCCTCGAGGTTGTCAGGCAGTGTCTCCAGCCAAGGCTCGGTCCGCGCGATCCACGTGGCATCGGTGCAGTCGCGGTTGCGCACGCCGTGCGCACCGCTCGGTGTCGCGAACAGCTCGAAGTGCTTGCCGCTGCGCGTGGCGCGCCGGTCACGGCCGCGGCGAAACGAGCGCTGGACGCTGCGCAGGAGATCCTCGATCGCACGGGCGTGGGTCCGCGCGTGGCCGCGGCCGTTGCCGCCATGCACCTGCCGCATGTAGAGGCGCAGCGCCCGAAGCCGCTGGGAGCGCCTGGCGTCGCCGAGCAGTCCGTGCGTGGCTGCTGCCAGGGCCGCCAGTCGCTCGCGCTCGCCGAGCGGTGCGCCCATGCGCGCGCTGCCCAGGTCCACGAGGATCGGGGCGCCGTCGTGCAGCGCGAGATTGCCTGTGTGCAGGTCGGGGTGGCGCAGCCCCGCGGCGTGGGCGAGGGCGATCAGGATCGCGACGTCCTCAAGCAGCGGGGGCGGCATCTCGTCGGCGGGCGGCAGGGGGGTGAGGTCGGTAACGTACGCCGTGACGAGTACGTCGTCACCTTCGTCGGTGTAGGCCAGGGGTTCCGGAACCCGTAGGCTCGCGCGCTTGAGCGCTCGCAGGACCGAGCCCTCGCGGACACCCTTGCCACCGCGTACATGGCGAGAGACGCGGTCGGCCAGCGTGTCGGGCCGGTTCCACTTGACCACCACGGCCTTGGGGCCCCGCGGACCGGCGAGCGTGCCCGTGAGTACAGCGCGCATGGGGCGCGGCTGCGTGAGGTACGTGAACCCCTCGGGCGGCTCCGGCCAGGTGGCCTCCGCCAGCGCAGCAAGCAGCGCCTCGAGGCCTGCCTCATATCCCGGAGCCGTCCATCGCATGGGCGGATCATCCCCCGGATTCACTCCCCGCGCTCCTCCGGGGCGGCGCGCGCTGGTCGGGCCGCGGTCTGATCGTGCGTTGTTCGTTGTCCGTGTAGGGGGGTGGGGGATGATTGATGGCAAGGCGGGGGCGGGGGGCGCTCGTACCCTTGCTGCCGGCCCAGGCCTCCTCGCCGCGGGCTCGAAGGAGGGAGACGGATGCTGCGCATCCAACGAGCACTGCTGGGCGAGCTCCTGTTCATCTTCTTCGTCATCACGTGCATCGTGACCGGGTCGGTGTTCTTGGGCGTGAGCCTGCGCTTCTTGCGCGATGGCGGCGGCTCACTCGGCGGTTCGCTGCTCGTGGACATGCTTCCCAAGCTGCTACCGCTCTCCCTCGCCTACGCCGTGCCCTTCTCGTGGCTCGCGGCGACGGCCATGGTGTTGGGGCGCTGGGTTGCAGACCACGAGTGCTTGGCGATCAAGGCGGCGGGCGTGCACCTGCGCACGATGGCGGCACCCCTACTGGCCGCCGGCGTGCTGCTCGCCGTCACGGGCATGTGGTGGAACGGGTTCCGGGTGCCGCAGGCCGATCGAGCTCTGAGCGCGAGCCTGCGCGAGTTCCTTCCGAAGTTCCTCTCCTCGCTGAAGGGCGCGGACCGCTCGGTCACGTTCAGCAGCGGCCGACTGTCCTGGGACCGCTATGACGAGGACAAGGAGCTCTTCGTCGCCGTGGAGATCGACACGCGATCCCGCGACGGACGCCTGACCGAGAAGGCGATCATGCGCGGCCTTGCGCTGCATCTGGCGGCGGATAGCGGCGAGGAGGGGCTGGAGCTCGAGCTGCAGGATGCCTTCCTGCTCCGCGTGGTGGACGGCAACACGAGCGTGGACTACGCGGACGATGCTCCATTTGCGATGGGCCACGTCGAGCGCATCGGCGCGAGCACCGTGTTCAACCAGTTCTTCGGCTCGATGCGCTTCCTCTACCGCCCCCGCAACCTGACGGTCCCCGAGCTGATCTATGCCGTGGAGCGCGGCGGCATCGCCCGTGGCGACGTGCGCGAAGCGAAGATCGCCCTGCATGGCCGCCTCGCCCTCGGGGCTGCGGCCTTCTTCCTCGGGATCTACGCTCTCTCGGTGATGTTCGTGATGCCGCCAACGGGGCGGCGGATTCGCGACTTCATGCTGTGCTTCGGCCCCGGCGTCTTGCTGTTCTTCCCACTGCAGATCGCCGGCCCCGCCCTGGCACGCAACTCCGGGCTGCCGCCCTGGTTTGCCATGTGGCTGCCGAACTTCCTGTTGCTTGCGGTCGCACTCGTTCTGCTCGCGAAGGCGTTTCGCCGATGATCTTCCGCAAGCACGATCGCTACGTCATGCGTGGCTTCATCGCGACGTTCCTCGCCGTGATGACATTCTTCTCCGTCATCATCGTCGTGTTGGACTCTGCAGAGCGCGTGCGCCGTCTCGCCCGCTACTGGGATCGGATCGTCGAGGGCGGCCACCATCCGCTCCTCGTCCTGGCGGAGTACTACGCCACGCTGCTGCCGTTCCTGTGGATCAAGCTGATGCCGTTTTGCGTCGCCGCGGCTGCGGCTTTCTGCTTGGCCCGGCTCACGCGCCACAACGAGATCACGAGCCTCCTGAGTGCCGGCGTCTCGATGCGTCGCGCTGTTTGGCCCATCCTCGGCGGGGGTGTGATCCTCGTGGTGGCCATGTTCGTCGCGCAGGAGGAGCTGATTCCTGAGCTGAGCCGCCGCAATCTGCACCTGTGGCGGATCATCAGTCGCAACTCGCCCGAGCGGATCACCGATGTTCCGCACTTCCATGACCGCCGGGGTGGGCGACTGGCGATGGAGGCCTACCTGCCGTTCGACCAGAGCATGCGGGCTGCGACGATCACCTTCTACGACCCGGAGACGGGGCATCCGGTCGAGCACATCGTCTACCCCGAGCTGCGCTGGCAGCCCGAGACAGGCAAGTGGATCGCGAGTCGCGGGGGCCGACGCATTCCGGCCAACCGCACCGCGCCCGGGCGTGACCGAACCCCGATTCCCAAGGGCTCCGAGGCTCCGCTGGATGGATCGGCTGCCCTGATCGAGATTGCCCTGACCGCGCGTAGCAGTCCCGGCCTGTCGCTGCGGCAGGTCGAGGCCCTGGAGCGGGCGAACCCAGGCAACCCACGCTTCACGGTACTGAAACACGAGATGTTCACCCTGCCGCTCGGCGTGCTTGTCTTGCTCCTGTTGAGCCTGCCCTTCAGCTTCCGCGTGGCGCAGCGGTCCAAGAGTGCGATCCCCGGCATGCTCGTCTCCGGCTTGCTGGGAGGCATGTTCTTCGGGGCCCAGTTCATGGCCGCCAGCATGGCGCGGGGCGGCGACTGGAACCCTGTCGTGCTGACTTGGCTGCCGACCGTTCTGTTCATGAGCGTAGGGCTCAGCTTGTTCCTCACGATGGACGAGTGAAGGCTGCAATGCGCGACAAGCGCAGGCCGGCGACCCACAATGGCCCCATGCCTGGGTTGTCGCGAACACACCAAGATCTCTCACGCCCCATTCGAGCGTTCTCGTTCAAGGTCGAGGAGCGCGAGGCCGGCGTGCGACTCGATCAGCTCCTGGTTGCGCACTACCCCTGGCACTCCCGGAGCTTCTTCCAGCGCAAGGTCTCCCGCGGCGAAGTGGCCGTGAACGACCGCATCGGCAAGCCGTCGACCCGCGTGCGCGGTGGCGATGTCGTCGTCACGCAGCTGCCGCCCGACCCGACCGCGCCCGAGCGCGAGGAGGGCGCTGACCTGGTGCTGCTCTACGAGGACGAGCACCTCCTCGCGGTGGACAAGCCGAGTGGCATGGCCGTCCATCCCGTCGGCCGCACGCGCCATGGCACCCTCATCAACAAGCTGCACGCGCGCTACCGGGACTCCGACGCCGAGAAGGACATCGTGCCGCGCCTCTCCCACCGACTGGATCGCGACACGAGTGGCGTCGTGCTGGCCGTGAAGAGCGCCGAGGTCGACGCACTGGTGATGAACATCTTCATGGCGCGCGAAGTGACGAAGACCTACTTCGCTCTGGTGCAGGGCGTGCCGAGTGAAGACGAGGGGTTCATCGACGCGCCGCTGGGCACCGACCCGGACGCCGA
>JAJDEM010000195.1 GCA_029259795.1 Planctomycetota bacterium | reverse complement strand
ACGGGGTCGACGACCACGTAGGAGCGGCAGCCGCGGGGGTGGGCGATGGGCACGACGTGCACGGCGCGGGGATCTCGGACCATGGGCGCATCGTCGCCCCAGGGGGGGACGCCTGCGGATTCGCCGGGTGGCGGAGCGCGGCGGACGCCGACCGGCGGCTATGCTGCCTCCGGAGCGTTCCGCATGAGACTCGTCGCCGCCATCGTCCTCGTCGCCTGCCTCGGGGGGGTGGTCTGTCGGGCCCCCCAGGCGCAGGCGGAGGAGACGACCCCGTTCGTGGGGCTCACCCCCCTGGATCCCTTGTCGGCAGACGATCGGGATCCGGCGCGCTTGGAGCGTCTGGCAGACATCGGTCGCGTGCTGGTCTCGACGACGCCGATTGCCTGGGGGATCATCCAGCCTGCCCGCCCTGGGGCGGCGGGGGCCGGCTACCGCTGGAAGTCGCTCGACGACGCCGTGCTGGTCTGGCAGTTGACGGGCTTCGATCCGGTCCTGGTGCTCTCGCCGAGTTCTCCGTGGGCTTGCGTGCCGCGGGAGAAGACGTCTTGGGTGCAGGCGGTGCGCAAGGCGCTGCCGCCGGCCGAAGCGGATGCCGCGCTGCGTGGAGTGGACGGGGCCCCTCCGCCGCTCGCCGCACTCTGGTCTCGCTGGGAGCGCTTCGTGCGCGACGTCGTCGAGCGCTACGACGGCGACGGCACGAAGGACATGCCGGGGCTGCGCCGGCCCGTACGCCACATCCAGGTGCTGGGCGGGATCGATCCTGTGTGGTGGCTGGGCGACGCGGACCAACTGCTGCGGCTCCTGCATCATGCCGCCGAGGGGATCCGCGCGGCTTCTACGACATGCCGACTGCTCGCTCCCTCCGTCGATTTGCGGGCGACGGGGCATGCGCCATTCCCCGACGAGCGCGAGTGGAACTACCGCATCGGACTCATCACCCCTGGCTCGGCCAAGCCCCTCGCGCGACAGCACCTGCTGCGGCACTTCGCGATCCTCAAGCGGCTGCTGGGGATGCCACGGCTCTTCGACATCCTCTGCCAGCGCGGCAGTGCTCATGTCGCAGACGACGTTGCGAACCTCACGTTCCTGCGCCGCACGCTGAACGAGGCGGGCGGCGACGGCAAGGGACTCTGGTTGGTCGACAACCCAAGCCGCAAACTTGGGCGGGGTCTCGCCGTGGGCATCGTCGAGCCGAAGCGCGAGGAGCGCCAGCTGCGCCAGACATGGCTCACGGCGGCCCGCCGGCCTACGCACCCGCAACACGGGCGTGCCCAGGACTGGCTCCGACGCGGGCAAGCCTACGATCTCGTCCGTGGCCTCTGTCGCGCGCGCGCGGCGGGGGCCGATGCGGTGTTGTGCTACGCCCCGGGCGACCGCCTGCCTACGAGCGCCCGGCAGGCGACGGCCGGCCAGGGCCAGGGCTTGCTGCGTCGGCGGGCCGGGCAACAGCCCGGCGCCACGCTCGAGCGCACCCCGTCGTGGTGGGCGCTCCGGCAGGCGTCCCGGCTGCTGCAGGGCCAGACCGGCGCACTCGAGACCCGCATCGGGGCGCCGGGCCAGAGCGTCATCTTTCAGTTGGCGCGCAAGGGGCCCCGCCCCTGGGTCGCCGTGCTGCTGCTCGACGCGCGCCTCTCCTGGGCCGGAACGCCCGGGGCGCCGCTCCCGCTGCAGGATGTCTTGGTCACCCTGCCGAGCGGCGCCTACCGCTTGGAGTGGATCCAGACCGGGCCGGCGAAGCCGCGCTTCCAAGAGGTCGTCAGTGACGGCTCGCTCACCGTCGCGCTCGGCCCCGAGCCCGTCTACATCATCCCGAAGCGCTAGTCCGGCAAGGCGCCAGGCGTCCAGTCGGGCGGCACGAGCCGGCGGCGGCCGTCGTCGGAGAGCGGCACCGTCGGCGCCTGCTTGTCAAACGCCTTGTCCCAGAGCTTGCACGTGACCTGCTTGTGCATCTGGTCGAGACCTTCGCAGTAGTTGGTGAACGTGCAGCGGCGGATCTCGGCCCCGCGGCCGAGGCGCATCTTGCGGAACCAATCGGGGTCCGCCAGCGACTGGCGCGCACTGCCGACGAAGTCCGCGTCGCCCCGCTGGAGGACACCCTCCGCCTGCTCGAAGGTGCAGAGCCCGCCGGCGGTGACGATCGGGATGGCGTGGCCCGCGGCGCGGACGGCGTCGCGCACGCGGCGGGCAAGCGGAACGTTGCGGCCGAAGGGCCCGTCCTCGTCGATGCGCACCGTGGGCATGCACTCGTGACCGCTCGGGCCCGTGTACGGGTAGACCGCGTGACCGACCCGCGGTTGCTTGGCGTCGTCGAACTTGCCGCCCTTGCTGACAGAGAGAAAGTCCAGTCCGGCGTCGGCGAACTGCGCGCCGTACCAGGCTGCATCGTCGATGCCGGTGCCCCCGGCGATCACTTCGTCCCCGAGATAGCGGGTCCCGAGGCACGCGTCCGCGCCGATTCGCTCGCGGACGGCTTGGATGACCTCGAGGGCCAGCCGCACGCGGCCTTCACGAGAACCGCCGTAGCCGTCCGTGCGCTGATTCGTCCGGCTGAGGAACGACGCCATCGTGTACGCGTGGGCGAAGTGCAGCTCGACGCCGTCAAAGCCCGCTCGGCAGGCGCGCTCGGCGGCGTCGGCAAACAGCGCCGGCAGGACGCGGGGAAGTTCTGCGACGTGGGGCAGGGATAGATCGTTGACCTCCTCCCGGTAGCCCATGTCGAGATCGCGCAGCTCGCGCGGCTCGAGTACGGCCTGCCAGAGCTCGTGGGAACCCGCGGTCAGGACGCTGCGCAGCTCGGCGTCGTCGGCCGTGAGCCACGCATCCTCGTCGAGGTGTGCT
>JAJDEM010000194.1 GCA_029259795.1 Planctomycetota bacterium | reverse complement strand
GGCGAGGCCGACAACTCCAAGGAGAACGCCGACGCCAAGAAGCAGGCCGAAGCCCAGATCGCCAAGAACAAGGCTGCGGCGATGGCAGGCAAGGGCGGCGGCGGCGCGGGCGGAGGCGGCATCGGCATCGGCGGCAGCGGTGGGCGCGGCGGTACGGCCCGCAGCACCGAAGAGATGATTCCCACGATCCTGCGCACCCTCAAGAAGCTGACCGGCGAGGAGTTTGCGAAGCCCAGCGCGATCCGTAGCTGGGTCAAGGAGCAGAGCGAGTGGATCGAGTCGGAGAAGAAGCGCCTCACGGCGCTTGAGAAGACGCAGAAGGCCCAGAAGGGCAAGTAGCCCGGGCGTTCTCGCTTTTCTGGAGCGCCCCCGCCCCCGCCCTCGGCCCGCGCCGTGCCGACCGTGCGAGATTCGCACGCCGCCTACGGAATGCGACGCGACGCTCCGCGTTTTTCAGAGCGTCTCCCAAGCGGTACAACGGGCGCTCCCGCCCGAGGTCCGCCAGCCCCCGCGAGTCTCTCCATGCCGAAGCCCTCCCCCAAACGGTCCGTTCTTGGGCCGTGGCAGCGTGCTCTCGTTCGCCTGCTCATTCCCGGCGCCATTGCGCTGACTGCCACCGGGCTGTTCCTCTTCTTTAGTGACGGCTCCGGCGGGGCCTCCTCGCTCTCCTTGATCATCCACATCGCCGGCGGCGCGCTGCTCTTCCGGCTCCTGGTGGCGTTCGTCGTGCCCCACGCGATCGCCCAGCGCCGGCGCCGGCCGAGCATCCGGTTCACGGGCTTCCTGCTCCTGGGCTCGAGCGTCGCGCTCTTCGCCACGGGCATCTGGCCCCTGCTCGAGGAGGTCGCCGCCCGCCGGACCTGGGCGCGCACGCTGCATGTCGCAGCGGGCGTGGCGATGCTCGTCTTCTACTACGTCCACCGGCGGAGCGGCCTCAACCCGCTCGCCCGCCGGCGGTACGTGCATGCGCTGATCGCGGCTACCGTCATCGGCGGGCTCTTCCTCGCCTACGACCGCGTCGACCCGGGCCGCCAGATCCAGCAGGCCTTTGCCGAGCGCATCGACACCGCATCCACACCTACGCGCACGCCCGGCAACAAGTACGTAGGCGTTGACGAGGTCGATGACGGCAAGGGCTGCATCCAGTGCCACGAGCAGATCGTGAAGGACTGGGAGCGCTCGGCGCACCGGCACGCCTCGATGACCAACCCGTTCTACCGGGCGACCGTCCAGGAGATGCGTCGCAAGGTCGGCCCGGCCCATCTTGGCAAGACGAAGTTCTGCGCGGGTTGCCATGATCCCGCGCTGCTCTTCACCGGCGAGATGGACAAGGCCAAGCTCGACTTCGACGGCCCCGCTGCGAGCGTCGGACTTTCCTGCGTAGCCTGCCACACGATCGATCCGCACGAGGGCACCGACGGCAACGGGGCCTACACCTTCAAGCCGCGTCGGATCTACGCCTGGGAGCGCTCAGACGATCCCAAGCTGCGCGAGGCGCACAAGGTGCTGATCCGCCTCAAGCCCGAGGCGCACAAGAACAGCTTGCGCCCGCACAACATCGCTACGAGCGAGTACTGCTCCACCTGCCACAAGGCCGAGATCGATCCCGCCATCAACGGCTGGCACTTCTTCCGCGCGCAGGACGAGTACGACGCCTGGCACGGGAGCGGCATCTCGCTCAACAACGCGCTGAGCTTCTATCACCCGCCTGCGGCCAAGCGCTGCCAGGAATGCCACATGCCGCTGGTGCCCGACCCCGACGATCCGACGTCGGACGCGCGCGGCATGGTGCGCAGCCACCTCTTTGCGGCAGCGAACACGGCGCTCCCTGCGCTCCGTGGCGACAAGCAGATGATCGAGCAGATCCGTGCGTTCCTTCGGACGGCCTGCCGGGTCGACATCACGGCGCTGGACGTCGAACCCGTCGATGGCGGCACGACGCGCGGCGTCTTTCCGGTGCAGGTCGGCGCCCCGCCGCTTCAGCCGGGCGACCTCCTCGAGGCGCACCTCGTCGTGCGCACGGTGGGAGTGGGGCACATGTTCCCCGGCGGCACCATCGATTCGAACGAGGTCTGGATCGAGTGGAGTGCGGCCGTGGGGGACGAGGCGCCGTTCTGGATCTCGGGTGCGATCGACGAGACGACCGGCCTTGTCGACCAGAGCGCGGAGTTCTACCGGGCCTGGGTTGCGGACGGCGACAGCAAGCGCCTGATCACGCGCCTTGGCACCGAGGTGCGTACGCGCGTCTACGTGAAGACCATCCCCCCGGGTGCCGCCGACGTCGTGCGCTACCGGTTCCGCGTACCCGAGGAGGCTGCGGGCAAGGCGATCCACCTCAAGGCGCGCCTGCGTTATCGCAAGTTCATGCGCGAGTACGTCGACTTCGTCTTCCCCGAGTCGAAGATCCATCGCTTCAAGCACCGCGACGGCTCGATCACCGAGACCGATGTGCGTACCCTCCCGACGATCGACATGGCCGAGACGGCGCTGCGCTTGGACGTCGGGACCCGGGCGGGCACGGGTCGCCGCAAGATCAGTGACTGGGGGCCCGATACCTACCTCCGGGTCAACGATCTCGGCATCGGCTACCTGCGCCAGAAGGACCTCAAGCGCGCCAAGGCCTGCTTCACATCGGTCACGACCCAGCAGCCGGACTACGCCGACGGCTGGGTCAACCTGGCCCGTACCGAGTTCGCGCTGCGCAACAACGAAGCCACGGTGGCAGCGGTGACCCAGGCGCTGGCCCTGGTTCCGGGCTTCCCGAAGGCGATCTACTTCCAGGGCGAGGTCCAGCGCGCGCGCTCGCGTTTTGCCAAGGCGGTGGCCTCCTACCGCGAAGTGCTGAAGACCTTCCCGGAGGACCGCACGGTCCTGCGACAGCTCGCGCTCGCCCTCTGGGAGGACGACAAGCCGGCCGAAGCCGTTGTCGTCTTGAAGACGCTGCTGGCCATCGATCCCGCGAACCCGCAGGCCTGGGCGCAGCTGATCAACGCCTACAAAGACCTCAGTGACGTCAAGGGCATCGCGTATGCCACCGAGAAGCTCCGCTACTACCGCCCCGACGACGACGAGCACACCCGCCGCGGCCGCCTCTGGCTCACCGACCCGAACCTTGAGCGCCTGCGCCGCCCGATCCACCACCACGTCCAGCCGGGCGCGGAGTAGGCGACGCGCACTGCGACGCGGGCGTGAAAGTAGGGGCGGAGGGACTCGAACCCCCGGCCAAGAGATTAAAAGTCACGCTAGTCGGTAGCCGCTAAGGCCGTATTGACTGGGCTCTGAGGGTGATTGGGAGTGCCCGCGCCGTGACGCCGTGGCCGCAAGGAATAGCCGTTTGCGAGGGGTCGATTCACCCTGCTGACGGATTTGCTGACGGGACCATGGGGTTCTTCGGGGCGCTCTTGGGGTGGTG
>JAJDEM010000193.1 GCA_029259795.1 Planctomycetota bacterium | reverse complement strand
CACCCATTCACTCACGCCGGTCTCGGTCACCTTTCCGACCTTGCGCGTGTACCCCCGAACGAGAAGACGATCTCGAAGTCCTGGAAGCGGTAGGGGGATACGCGCCCAGCCGTCCTTGCCGGCGGTAACTTGAGCGTAGCTCGTAGTGGCGCCGTCAGGCCCAGGCTCCCTATACATCGCCACGACGACGGCTCCTGGAAGGGGCTCTCCCAGCGGGTTCGTGCACTCGCAGAGTAGAGCCTCAACTCGGCGGTACTTCGTGAACCGGAGTTCGCTTGGTCTCCCCTCTGTGATATGGACCTGGATCGGCTCGCTCGCCTCCTCGCCGATTGTGTGCACGACGGTGCAGTCGCCAATAGCGATGCGGCTCAGGCTGAGTACTCCCGTCTCCGGGTCGTAGGAATGAACGCCGCCACCAAGCGGACGCCCGTCCCGAAACAAGAGAACATGCGACTTTCGCGGATCCAGCCGGCGGCGATCGTCATCTTGGATACGGAGCGCGCCGAAGACTGAAGTTCTCGACTTGTGGGGACGAAGCACTACGCGCTCAAGCCCGTCGCTGAACTCGACCCGCTCGGTCGCAGTCTCCCACGTTCCGGAGCCACCAGCTTCTCCCCTCAGTTGGGCGGTGAACAGGACGTGCCCTGGAGGTACGCCCCCAATCTTGGCGTGCCACGGAGCCCTGCCCTTGAGAGCGTGATGGAAGACGATCGGCCTCTCTCCGGCTGCACCAAGCTGCGTCACGTAGATCTGGAACACCAGCGGTAGCGGCACCGAGGGCTGTGGATCAGGAAGGACTGCCACATCGAGCGCCGCATTCGACCGTACCGAGATTTGCCCAACATCAACATCGCGTTCGGTGACTGCCGCGGTACGGAGAAAGCCCAGGTCGATTCGCTGGTCGCTCCAAACATGGGTATAGACAAGCTGCTTGTCTCCAGGCTTGAGCCCGCGTAGTCGGAAGCTCCCGTCGGGGGAGACAGGCACCCGCTGCTCAGCGCGAAACCCTCTGCCCTGCTGCTCAAGGTGCCAACACTCCACGGTTGCCGTAACCGTCCCGGGGCTGTCGGACGGAGGCCATTGGACGGTTCCGTGGAGGGAGGCTGGGACTTGGAGTAGCAGGGCAAGCGTCCTCTCCTCTCCCGGCATTAGCGCGGCAAGCTGTCGATCAAGTCGCTCACCTTGGCCTCGAGTCGCGGTCAACGAGAGGGGCACGCCTGGAGGCACGATCAAGAACTCGTATGTACCTCCCTCATCGACCCGGACATGTGAGCCTCGGCGTGTGGCACCCAGGGCTCTCCGATCACTCGCATGGAGGGTCGCCAGCGTACGGTTCGCGTGATCCGGAACGCTCAAATGGACCTGGGCTCCGACCGCCAACTCCCCCGTGGGTGACAGCACCGTGCCTCGAAGTGCGGCGAATCGGTCAAGGACGACTGTGTGAATCACGGGCTCGTCAGGCCTGTCTCGTGTGAAGTCGATGGGGAGGTCTTGCCCGAAGTGGCCCTCGGCCCGAACGAGAAGAACGAGCTTCCCCGAGTGGACCGCCGCGGGTAGGTCGAACCGGAACTGCCCCTCCTCGTTGGCTAGCCCCTCGCGACGGAGGTCGGAGCCATCCGCGCCTTCAGACTCCTTCAGCAGGCGCACGCTGGCACCAGGCAGAGGGGTAGTTGAGCCGCGACTGCGGCTGCTCACACGAACCGTCACCGAGATCGCAGCAGCATCGTCGCCGGCAGTCGCCAACGCCGCACCGCGCCCTTCTGCCCCCGCACGCTCCGAGCCAGGCTCTTGCGGAAGGCCGGCAGGTTCGCGGGTCCCCCTCGAGCATACGAGGCCAATGATCGCGACGACCGCGACCGCTGTGATGACCAGGAATTTCCGGTCACGCATCCGTGCACCACCGCTCTATGGAGTGTTCGGGGATCTGACATGGCGGGTGCTGAGACCCGATCACCGCTGTCAAACAAGGCACGACTCAGGAAGAACCCAGCCCGTGCACGCAATCCTCTCTGCTACGGACCAGCGGTCCAGTCGTACAAGACCATCGCCATCCCGGGGCACCCAGGGCAGTCGCCATGCATATCCAACATGACCTGACTGTCAAAGATGTTGGCCTGGCCCTCAGCGTAGGTACTCAGAAACAGCACATTCTTGGCGACCGCCCCGACGTTGGCTTCACTGCTGTATGTGCAGGTGGCCGTCGTCTTCTGCTGACCAGGGATGCTCACGATAGCCTCCTCCGCACAGGTGGCGACGCCCTCGCCAGCCAAGGCCGTGAAGCTGAAGCCGACACCGAGAATCTCCAAGGAGATCGAGGCGTCCGCGGAATCGGAGTTCCGCTCACACCCATCGGCTAGGCGAATCGTGGCTCCGAGCTCAAGGCAGTCGCCCTTCATTGCCCCGCTCGCCTTGTACTCGCCGTAGTCATCAAACATGCTCGCACGCCCCTTGAATCGAGGCTGCCAGTCGAGGCTGATATACGGCAAGCAGCCAGGATTGGCGTAGGAGCAGGTC
>JAJDEM010000192.1 GCA_029259795.1 Planctomycetota bacterium | reverse complement strand
GGAGTCCAGGAAGGCCTGCGCGCCATCGTGGCAAAGAAGAAGGCCCTGGGGCATCGCTGGGATCTGCTCAAGCGGGCCCACGCCGTCACGGCCGTCGCGCGCCTCGGCGGTGTGGGGGGGCATGCGCTCCTGCTCCGCTTGGCTGGCGACAAGCGCCAGCCGGTCGTCGTGCGCATCGCATCGGCCATCGCCGTTGCCGATCGCGCGCCGCACATGGCGGGCGCGGAGCGAGCGGCGGCGCTACGCGTCGTGCAGCGCAGCTTCGCCCTCGAGCAGGAGATGCTTGCGGTGGGTCTTGCGACCATCGCCTACGGCCGCATGGTCGGGGCCGACCTGGCCGCGGGCTCCGAGCGCCCGCTGCGGGCAGACAAGGCCGATGTGCTGCTGCTCGCGCGCGTCGACAAGGCCCCGTGGTACCTGCGCGGCTGGGCCGCGCTCGGCTTGGCGTTGGCGGCCCGCGAAGGGGATGCGACCAGCGAGGCCGTACGCAGCTTCCGCGCGCGGGCGCAGGGCGTCCTGCAGCGACTCGCGCGGGAGAAGGGCGGCAAGGACGACGTGCGCGGTGCTGCGGCCGTAGGCTTGGGACTCCTCGGCTCCGCGGAGGCCGTACCCACGCTGCTCGCCTTGGCGCGGCAGTCCGATCTCTCGGCGGAGGTGCGTGCGCATGCCGCGCTCGCCCTCGGGCACGTGGGTGGCGGACCGGGGGTCGTGGAAGCCTTGACCGGCCTCGTCACGGCCAAGACCACGCCGGACGATGTGCGTGGCCACGCGGCTTTGGCGCTCTCGCTGCTCGGCAAGACCGAGGTGGTGGCAGCCCTCACGAGCCAACTCGCCGAGGCCAAGGCCACCCGGCGTTTGGCGACTGTCGCGCGGGCGCTGGGCCGTCTCGGCCACCTCGGCGCGGCCGAACCCCTCATGGCTGCGGGCGCGGACGGGGACCGCCGACCGCTCGCGCGGGCCATGGCCATCGTAGCGTTGGGCCGTCTGCTCGATCCCGCCCCGCGGCCAAGCATGCTCCGCGTGACGCAGGGAACGTGCTACCCCGCCCGCTCGCGCGCGCTCCAGGAGGCGTTCACGATCTTGTAGCGGCCGAATGGCAGAAGGCCGCTTCGCGGCCGCTGCCATTGGGTCCCTCTTCGTTGGAGTGAGTCCCTTCGCGGCCTCGTGAATCGGCCGCTGTAGATCGAGACGACCTGCGGGCCAACAAGCCCCTCGGGGCCGACAACGAGCCGTGCCAGCGAGGCTCGTTGAGCACGGGAGAGACCGCAAGCACAAGACGCCGATGCACCGGGGTCGGCCGCCGGCCGTCATGCCCGAACCACAGCCACCTCGATTGCCAACCCGCCTTCGCACGCAGGCTCCAGCTCGTTACCGCCCGCGGCCGCGCCTTCACGACCCACAACGCCCGCCCACCGCGCCCCCCCCGAGCCGCCCGCTAGGGCAGAACGTGGTCCGGTGGTTCGCGGGCGCCCACACAGCACATCGCTTCGCGACATGCCTGGGCCGCCCCTGCGGGCCCACGGGGGGTCTTGCCAGTGTCTGGAGGGCTACTTGCGGTTTCGCGCCGCGCGCTCGGCTTCGATCTCCTTGCGGATGCCGTCCGCGATGGACTCGGGCACCTTGCGGTACTCGAAGGGCTCCATCGAGTAGACGCCACGGCCCTGGGAGAGACCCCGGAGCACCTCGGCGTACTTGAACATCTCCGCGAGCGGGACGTGGCCGTAGATGCGCATGGCATCACCGCTGCCCGACTCGGTGCGGTCGACCTGACCACGACGCTGGTTCAAGCTGCCGAGCACGTCGCCGAGGTTCGTCTCGGGGGCAGTGATCGCGACGGCCATCCACGGCTCGAGGATGTCGACGCCGATCTGCGCCACGGCGTTACGCATGACCAGGCGACCGGCTTCCTTGAACGCCATCTCCGATGAGTCGACGTCGTGGTGCTTGCCGTCGTAGAGATCGAAGTGCAGCTTCACGAAGGGGAACCCGAGGGGGTAGCCCTCCTCGCAACCCCACATCAGGCCAGCGCCGATCGAGCCGATGTACTCCTTCGGGACCGAGCCGCCGACCACGGAGCTCTCGAATACGTTCTCGGTGTCGTCCGTGACGGTGATCTTGACGCGCGCAACACCGAACTGGCCTCGGCCACCGGACTGCTTCGCGTGCTTGCCCTCGATCTTGCAGTCCTTCTTGAGCGTCTGACGGTAGGCGACCTTCGGACGGCCGACCTCGCAGTCGAGGTTGAACTCGTTGAGCAGGCGGCTCACCAGCACCTCGAGGTGCAACTCGCCCATGCCCGAGATGATCGTGTCGCCCGTTTCGTCGTCGGTGAACGCCTTGAAGGTCGGGTCTTCCTTGGCGAGGCGCGTGAGCGCCAGTCCGAGCTTGTCACGGTCACCGCGGCTCTTCGGGGTAATCGCCAGGGCGATGACTGTCTCCGGGAACGACATCGACTCCAAGATGATCTGGGAGTCCTTCATGCAGAGCGTGTCGCCCGTGTAGGTGTCTTTGAAGCCGACGACCGCGCCGATGCGCCCGGCGCCCAGCTCCGTGACGGCTTCCCGCTCGGCTGCGTGCATGACGACCAGGCGGCCGACGCGCTCCTTCTTGCGGCGCGTGGCGTTCCAGAGCTGCATGCCCTGCTCGATCTTGCCGCTGTAGACGCGTACGAAGTAGAGGTCGCCGTTCTTGTCCGAGACGGTCTTGAACGCCAGCGCCGAGAGCGGTGCGTCGCTGTCGGGGTGGCGTTCGATGGTCTCGCCGGTCGTCGGGTCTTCGCCTTCGATCGACTTGATGTCGAGCGGGCAGGGCAGGTAGTAGCAGACGGCGTCCATCAACCGCTGCACGCCCTTGTTGCGCAGCGCCGAGCCGCACAGGACCGGCACGATGTTGCCGCTGAGGACGCCCTTGCGGATGGCGAGCAGCAGGTCGTCGCGATGGAGGACCTCGCCGCCGAGGTAGCGCTCGAGGAGTTCGTCATCGGTCTCCGCGGCCGCTTCGACGAGCTCGAGGCGCAGGCTCTCGACCTTCTCGCGGAACTCCTCGGGGACCTCCGTCTCGCGCCAGCGGCGACCTTGCGACTCTTCGTCGTAGACGATCGCGATGTTCTCGAGGATGTCGATGATGCCGCGGAAGGTGTCGGCCTGACCGATGGGGTACTGGATCGGGAAGGCCTTGGCGCCAAGGCGCACGCGGATGGACTCGACGGCGGCATCGAAGTCGGCGCCGGCCTTGTCCATCTTGTTGAGGAAACAGATGCGCGGCACGCTGTAGCGGTTGGCCTGACGCCAGACCGTCTCCGACTGCGGCGCGACCCCGGCCTGGGCGTCGAAGACGGCGACCGCGCCATCCAGCACGCGCAGGCTGCGCTCCACCTCGGCGGTGAAGTCCACGTGGCCGGGCGTGTCGATGATGTTGAACTCACAGCCCTTCCAATGCGTGTTGGTCGCGGCGCTCGTGATCGTGATCCCGCGCTCCTGCTCCTCCTTCATGTGGTCCATCGTGGCGGCGCCATCGTGAACCTCACCCGTGCGGTGAATGCGCCCGGAGTAGAAGAGGATCCGCTCGGTGACGGTGGTCTTGCCAGCGTCGATGTGGGCCATCACGCCGATGTTGCGCACATCCGCGAGCGGATTGCGCTTGCCCTTCTCGTCGTGGAACGAGATGTGGATCTTGTCGTCGGTGGACATTGAGCGCAGCTGGTTGCCCTTGTCGGTCTCGGGGCTGGACATGGCGTGATCTCCGCGGGGGCCTCGGGCTCCCGAGCAGGGTTGGTGGGCGGTTTGGGCCGCCAAAGCGGGCGATCGTAGTGCCGGACCGCGCACCGACCAAGGACCGGCCGACGCCTTCTCAGGGAGTCCCAATCGTGTCCCCAGCGGGTGGGAGACTCCCGCGGAGGCGGGCATCGGGCCCCGGCCAGGAAGCGCGCATGTGGCACGACGCCGATGATCGGCTGTCCAAGGCAGTGGAACGATTCGAGGAGGGGGCCGTCGAGGCCGCCCGGATCATGCTGCGTACCTTGGATCGCCGGGGCGTGATCAGTCCCCGGATCGATCTCTACCTGGGCCACTGCCACCTCGAGGCCGAGGAGTTCCGCGCGGCGATCCGCCGCTACCGCCGCTGCGTGGCGCTCAACGAGGAGAGCCCGGCGCCCTGGATCGGGCTCGGCCTCTGCTATGGCCGCCTGGGCCTCCTCGAGCGAGCGATCGAGGCCTTCCAAGAGGCCCTGAGCCGGGGACCAGCCATCGAAGAGGTCCACTGCAACCTCACGCACTGCCACGCCCTCGCAGGAGACCTGCGGAGCGCGGAGGCCCACGCCCGGGAAGCCGTCGCGCTCGATCCGAGCTGCCCCCATGTCCACCGGCACCTGGCCCTGGCCTACCTCCTTGCCGGGAATGCCGAGCGCTCCCTGCGCGCGTGGCGCCGCGTGCGCGCATTGGCTGAGGATCACCCCGAGCTGCCCGTGGGGGTCGGGCGTGCGTATGCGCAGCTGGGCCGCCGCGAGGAGGCCCGCCGGTGCTACCGGCGCGCCCTGGACGGCCCCTTCGCCGCCGACGCCTGTTTCGGGCTCGGGGATCTCGCGCGGGAAGCCGAGGCCGCAAGCGAGGCCCTCGGTCATTACGCCCGTGCGGTCGAGCTCGACCCGGCGTTCGGCGAAGCCCGGTTGCGCGAGGCCGAGTGCCTGGCCGATCTCGGGCGCTTCGCGGATGCGTGGGCGGCCCTGGTGCCCTTGCGGGCGCAGCTCGACGATGACGAGGCTGACGGCGGCGAGCCGCCGGTGGACGGCTTGCACGCGCTCTCCGCACGGGTGCTGCACGGACTCGGCCGCCGCCGCGCCGCCTTGCGTACGCTGCGGGTGCTCGCGGCCGTGGATGCCAGCGACGGTCGCCCCTGGTTCCGCATCGGAAGCTATCTCCTCGATATCGGACGCGTACGGCCAGCCCTGACGACCCTGCGCCGCGCAGGCCGGCTCTCGCCCGAGGATCCCCACGTGCCCCGCCTGCAGGCCCGTGCGCTGGGACGCCTTGGCCGCGGCCGCCAAGCGGTGGCGGTCTTGGCGCGCGCCGCGCATCGCCATCCGGGGGAGCAGCAACTGCATGTCGACGTCGCCGCGGCATTGCTCGCGCGCGGCCGCGGCGGCTCGGCCGAGCGGGCGCTCCTCCGGGGCCTGTCATGGAATCCGGAAGCCGCCACGCTGTGGGCCGCTGCAGCCGAGCTGGCCCTTGACGACGGTCGCCTGCCCCTCGCGCGCGCTCGGCTGCGCTCGGCGTTGCGCCGCGACCGCCGTCATCCGCACGCGCTGGGCCTGCTCGTACGCTGGCTGCGCGCCATGCGCCGACCCCGGCGCGCCGTGCACGCCGGGCGCGCCGCGGTGCGCGTCCTGCCGTCGAGCGACCCCGCCGTCTGCGAGTACGCGCGGGCCCTGCTCGAAGCGGGTCGCCCCGAGGAGGCGCGGCTCGCGTTGCGGCGCTACGTGTTGGCCGCACCGCACGACCCAGCCGGCTACGCTGCCCTCGGGGAAGCATTGGAGTTGCTCGGCGATCCGAACGGCGCGCAGACGCAGCGCCGGCTCGAGGCGCTGGTCGCAGGCGCCTGACGCCACGCTCGCGCGTGCGAACACGCGCACCCGAAGCGCGCTGGGACGATCGTCCGCCGTCTTGAGATTTTTTGGGAACACGCGCGCGTGCGGTTCGATTTCGCTCACCTCGTCGCCGCGGCTCGAGCGCTGCGCAAGGCGGCCGGTCTCGCAGACGGAAATCCATCGCATATGACTCCCTAAGTCATTTCATACCAAGATGTTGTGTGATTTTGCGCAAGACAGACCGGGTGGCGGTCTGTCTGGTACGAGCGTTGCGACTGTGGCCCTCGATCGGCGATCCCGGAGACCTTCGCATGCGTCATGCCTCGTTCCGTCCTCAGGCGGCACCCCCTCCCTTCCTATGGAAGCCCGCGCGTCGCGCGGCGCTGGCGGTGCTCGTGTCAGCACTGCTTCTTCCGTTGGCCGCATGCGGCGGCGGCGGCTCCGGTGCGGCGAGCGAGTCCGGGTCGTCCTTGGTCGCACTGTCATTCAGTGCCGACGGCTTGGACAACGTGCCCCTCAACCAGGTGTTCGAGTTCCGCTTCAGTGAGTCGGTCGATCCCTCGACGATCACGGCGGCGTCGATCCAGATCCGCGAAGGGCCCTCGTTCGGTCGCGGCGTCTTCGGTACCTACATCGTCCAGGGCTCGAGCGTGCTGTTTCAGCCGCAGCTGCCCGGACTCTGCGATCTGAGCGACAGCGGCCTGCAGCCCGATACCGACTACCGCGTCCAGATGCTCGGCTTCCCCGAGGAGTTTGCGATCCGCAACGTCGGCGGGCGTGCCCTCACCGGCACGCAGACCTTCCAGTTTCACACGCGCGCCGAGACCGACCCCGAGCGCTTCGTGGACGCCGTGCCGGGCGTGGGCCCGTCGGTCGTCTCCTCGTCGCCCGCCGACGGTGCCGAAGCCGTCGCTGTCGTCGATGGAAACCAGGTCGTGCTCACGCTGAGCGAGAACCTCGACCCGTGCAGCATCGACCAAGACAGCGTCCGCTTCTTCATGTATCAGACCGGCGATCCGGCGGCGTTCGCCCCCTCGGGCGGTGGTGCGGGCCCGAGCTCGGGTTTCGTGACGGCCGGTGGGGACACCTCCGATCAGACGCCGGGCGACCCCTTCACCTGGGGAACCCCCGCCACGCACCCCAACATCACCACGCTCGCCGACCCCCAGCGCATTCTGGCGAACATCAAGCTCGATCAGACGTTCACCGGTACGCGTGTCATCCTCACCCCCCAGTTCGGGTTCCACCCGGACCCGGCGCTGAACCGCTCCCGCTTCCCCGAGAACGCGTTGATCGTCGTCCAGATGTCCTTCGTCGTCAGTGACCTCGGCGGTGCGCCCCTCGCGCCGTTCACCATGGCGTTCACGACGGAGAACAAGCCCCTCCAGACGGGCGTCTACGAGATGGAGGTCGAGGGCGAGACGCCCTTCGACGCGAACGAGAGCACGGCGGACATCAACTCCGCACGCGCTCCCAGCCGTGTGCAGGGTTACCTGCTCTTTGCCGGCGACGGTGACAACGGCACCGACCAGTTGATGCCGTCGCTGCCCGGCCAGCCGTCAGACTGCAACCTGCCGCGTCAGGTGAACAGTGGCCAGAAGGATGACTTCGATCCGTTGGCCGACGTCCTCCTCGACACCGGTAGCACGCCCAACCCCTGTGTGAACACCACGGACGGCTCTGAAGCCGTGATCTGGGAGTTCCGCAGCTTCCGCATCCGCAACGGCGTTACGGTGCGGCTCGTCGGTGTCAACCCGGCCATCATCCTCGTTCAGGGTGATGTGAGCATCGAGACCGGCGGTCGCCTGATGGCGCGTGCCGACGGCATCGGCGGCTCGCCGACGGGGGTTGGTGGCCGCGGCTACAACAATGGCCGTGCGAACTCGGTGACCGCTGCCAAGGGCGGCGGCGCTGTGAGCGGTGGGGGCAAAGGCGGCGATGCCGTCCGCCCGATCGCGAACCCTCACTACGGCCTGGACGGCGAGTCGGGCTACGGCTCGGCGGACGGCCTTGGCGTCGCGGGTGGCGAAGGCGCAGGCCTCGGCGGCGCGGATACCCGCCACGTGCAGAGCTCGCAGCCGTGGCCGTCGGGCAGCAGCCAGGGTGGTGGTGGCGGTGGCCACGCCGTGGACGGTGAGACGGCAACCGCGACCCTCGGCCAGGGGGTCACGCTCCTCGCGCCGGCCAAGGGCACGGGCGGTCTGGCCTACCCGAGCAGCGGCGCCAACGCCGACCGCATGCTGACGCCCGAAGGCGGCGGCGGCGGAGCGGCGGCAGGCTACGGCGACGAGAACACCTCCTCGACCACGTTCACCAACGGTGGCGGTGCGGGCGGAGGCGCCGGCGGCTTCG
>JAJDEM010000191.1 GCA_029259795.1 Planctomycetota bacterium | reverse complement strand
CGATTCTCGAAACAGGCATCTTCGCGGGGCACGCGGCTGTGCAGGGACGCGTCGCGCCCGGCGGCCGCGAATGGGGCGACGCTGACGTGGATCCGCACGACGCCGCCAACGCCGCTGACGAGGACGGCAACGGCGGCGTCGACGAGGGCGTCGGCCATGGCCTCTTCGTCGCGAGCCTGCTGCTGGCCGTCGCCCCCGACGCCCGGGTGCTGCCCTTACGCGTCCTGGGAAGCGACGGCTTCGGTCGCTCGAGCGCCGTTGCGGCTGCGATCGGGTATGCGGTCAACCAAGGCGTACAGGTGATCCACCTCAGTGTCGATCTGCCGGCGGAGGTCGAGGTCGTGCGCGAGGCGGTGCAGAACGCGCGCACGCTCGGGATCGCGGTCATCGCTTCCGCTGGAAACACAGGCAGCGAGGACGTCGGCCAGGAGGAGGCCACCTCGGGCGCATTCCTCGTGGCCGCCCTGGCCTCCGACGACCGCCGCGCCGGCTTCTCCTCGTTTGGCGAAGGCGTGGCGCTCAGCGCGCCCGGTGTGGACCTGCACGGCGGCTTCCCCACCGCGCAGGACCCCGACACGGCCGTCTGGTCCGGAACCTCGTTCAGCACCCCGCTGGTGAGCGGCGCCTACGCCCTCCTCCGCCAGTTACTGCCCCTTGCCACGGCCGACGACCTCCTCGCGCGCCTGCAGGCGACGGCCGTCTCCGTGGACGCAGCCAACCCCGGCTTGGCCGGCAAGTTGGGGGCGGGACGGCTTGATCTCGCGGCGGCGACCGCGCCCTGAGTCTCAGTCGCGCCGCAACGGAATGCGTTCGCTGCGCAGGGCCGGGGCGCCAGGCCGCCGCACGATGACGATGCACTCGCGTACCGCCGCGCCCAGCGTGTGCGAGCCCGTACCGTGGCCGTCGAGGTCCACGCGCCAAGGCCGTACGGCAGGGGGCGTCTCCAAGAGCAACGTCGCGCCCTCGGGTAGCGGCTCGACGACCACATCGAGCCGCGTGTCGCCAGTCGCTGTGCGCGCGATCCGCAGGTCGACATTCAGGTCGTCCCCCGCAAGGCGCAGCAGGCCCCCCGACGGCTCGCCGCGCGTGGCGGGCAAGAGCTCTGTCGTGAGCGCGCGCAGGCGTGCGCCCAGGGAGCGCTCCCGCTGTTCGCGGAGCAACGCGCTCGCTCGCGCGCGCACACGACTCGGGCAACGTGGTGCCGACGTACCCTGCCGCCGCAACTCGTAGATGCGATCTGCTTCGTCACTCATGCCGGCTCTCCCGGTTCGATGCCTTCGGGCGTCTGGAAGCCGAGCGCCTCGAGGGCGGTACGCAGCTCCGCGAGACAGCGCTTGCGTGTGGGACCGATGGAGCCGACCGCCATGCCCAGCTGTTCCCCGATGTCGGCGTAGGGCGGCCGGTCCTCGGCCACGAAGAGGAGATCCAGCAGCCGGCGGCAGCGTTCGCCGATGGCGCCGTAGGCCTCGCGCACTGTCTGAATGTCTTCGAGTTCTCCCAAGACAGTCGCGGGCAACTTGGCCGGGGTTTGCTCGGCAGCCGCGACAGCCTCCTCGCGCTTGCGGACCTGCGTGCGTCGGCGTACGGCACGCCACGACTCCCGACGCGCCGTCTGGGCGATCCAGCCCATCAGGCGATCGCGTTGGCGCAGGCGCCGGAGACCCTTGCAGAGTGCGAAGAACACGTCCTGCACGACGTCGCCCGCCGCGTTGCCATCCAACCCGCTGCGCCGGGCGATGCCGTAGACGAAGTCCGAGTAGCGCTCCACGAGTTGAGACCAAGCGTCGTCCTCGCCGTCTACGCAGCGGGCGACAAGCTCAGGATCACTGGGAACCGCCAGAAACACCTCCAACACATCCATGCTAGCTGTGGGGGCCCTCCGAATCCCACCCCAGGTGCGCGAGCCCCCTCCGCACGCGCGCCCGCCCTCATCCGTACGCGAAGCGTGGCTGGCGTGCCGAACAAGCGCCCAACCCGTCCCATGGGTGGCCCGGGGTCCAGTCTCGAGCTCATCTGGTCGAGTAGATTTGAGGTGTGGCGACCTCTCTCCAGCGAATTGGGCACAGGTGACGAAATGAACGCGACGACCAAGCAGCCCACGGACGCGGAGGGACCTGCCCCCCACGAGCGCCGTAGGCGTCTGGCCGCGCTTCCGTTTGGCAGTCTGCGCTCTACGGTCCTGCTGCTGGTGGCGCTCGCACTCGTGCCGGCTGGCATCTTCATCGTCGCCCAGACGAGCGCGCGCCGGGCCGCGGCCCTCGAGCAGGCCGAAGTCGAGGGCAGCGCCTGGGCGCGCTCCGCGGCCGGCGAGTACAGCAAGCTGGTCTCCTCCACATCCGTCCTGCTGAAGACCATTGCTGGTCTGCCCGAGGTCCGAGCGTTCGACGGCGACTCGTGCCGCCCCGTGCTGGTCGACGTCCTCGCGGCCAACCCCAGCTTCAGCAACCTAGGCCTTGTCGACAGCGAGGGACGCCGGGTGTGCGCAGCACGCGAAGGCAACACGCCGATGGTGCTCTCAGATCGCCCGTACTTCAAAGAGACCATGAAGCGCAACGCGTTCTGGGTGGGCGAGTATCAACTGGGTCGGGCCACGGGCGATGCCGTCGTCAACTTCGCGCATCCCGTGCGCGATGCCGAGGGCAAGGCGCGTGGCGTGCTCTACGCCCTCATCGATCTCCATACGCTCGTCGATGCAACCAAGCGGCAGTCATTGCCTGGGAGAACGATCCTCTCCTTGTTCGATCGCCGCGGCACCTTGCTCGCGCGCAGCACATCCGATCGTCGCTGGGACGGCGGCGCTGATTCGTGGGTGGCGGACGCGATCCGGGCCCTCGAAACGGAGGTCGAAGCCGACCTGTCCACATCCGACGAGGGACGGGCCGAGCGTCAGTTCGTGCACCGTCTCGAGGACGGGAGTGGCGAGCCCGCGCTCTACGTCAGTGTGACCGTGCCTCTTGCGACGGTCACGCGACCGGCCGATGAAGAGTTGCGCTCGGGGCTCTGGCTGCTGGGCGCCGTAGCGCTGGTTACGTTCGGCCTGGCGTGGCTCAGCAGCACGGCCTTGCTTGTGCGTCCCGTCCGGCGCCTCATCGACGAGTTGAAGAGCCTCGGGGACGGAGAACTGCGGGCGCCGGGTACACCCGTCGCAAGTCGGGGTGAGCTCGGAAGCCTCGCGACAGCCGTAGAGCGGATGGTCGGCGGGCTTCAGCTCCGCCGTACCCAGCGCGATCGGGCCATGGACGCACTGCGCAAGAGCGAAGCGGGACTTTGCGCCGCGCTCGCCGTCACCCAGGACGGCATCTTCGCCCTGGATGCCGCAGGTGAGATCCGGCGCGTCGGCCCGGTGGTCGAGGAGACACTCGGCATCGACGCCGAGGCTCTCGTGGGCACCGATTTCGCTACCTCCGTTCTCGATCCAAGTTGCGCGGAGGAATTCCGCGAGGCCTTGGCTGCGGCCGAGCAGGACAAGGCGCAGCCGCTGCTCCCGGCCCGTACGGAGATGCGGGCGGTGTGCGGCGACGGGTCGAGCATTCCGGTCGAACTCAGCTGCACGCGTATCGCAGGCGATGGCGCGGAGGAACACACGATCTACGCGCGCGACCTCTCGCACGAACAGGAGCTCGCCGCTCAGTTCCTCGAGGCGCAGAAGCTCGAGGCCATTGGAAGGCTGGCGGCCGGGGTCGCGCACGACTTCAACAACGCGCTGACGGTCATCAACGGCTACAGCCAACTCCTTCAGACGCAGCTGGCAGCGGACGAAGGCAACGGGGAGATTCGGGAGTATCTGCAGCGGATCCGTCACGCGGGCATCCAGGGCGCTGCCCTCGTGCGCAGGATCATGTCCTTCAGCCGCCGGCAGGCGCGCGCACCGCGCGTCCACGAACTCAACAAGCGGGTTGGCGAGCTCATGAAATTGCTGCCGCCTCTCGTGGGCGAAGATGTCGTCGTCAAGACGGAGCTGTGCCCGGAGCCGTGCCCCATCGTCGTAGACGAGGGCCAGTTCGAGCAGCTGGCCGCCAATCTTGCGGTCAACGCCCGGGACGCCATGCCGCAGGGCGGCACGCTGACGCTCCGGACCCGGTTGCTACGCCACGCGCTCGAGGATGGCGAGGCGGCTCAAGACTGCGTCGCTTTCGAGCTCGAGGACGACGGCCAGGGCATCGAACCGGAGACGCTCAAGAACATCTTCAAGCCGTTCTTCTCGACGAAGCCCGAAGGCAAGGGCACGGGGCTGGGGCTCTCGAGCTGCCGCGAGATCATGGCGCAGTCCGACGGCCTGCTCGAGGTCGAGAGCACACTGGGGGAAGGCACCCTCATGCGAGCCATCTTTCCGCTTGCGGGGGAGGGCGTCCGGGTGTCCGCGCCCGTGGGCAACGGCGTCGAGGAGCCCACCTTCACAAGCGAGGACGCGTCGATCCTGCTCGTCGAGGATGATCCGGCCGTTCGCGACCTCGCGTTCCACGTGCTGCGGCAGGCTGGCTATACGGTTGCGCGCGCAACGGATGGCGAGGAGGCGCTCACCATGCTGGAGACGCGCAAGGAGGAGCCGTTCGACCTCGTGCTCACCGATGTCATCATGCCGCGACTGGGCGGAGCGCTTCTGAGCGAGAGCCTGGCGCAGAGCCACCCTGGGTTGCCCGTGCTCCTCTCCTCGGCCTACATGAGTGGACCCGCGCTGAATGACGCCCTGGCAAGGGAGAACAGCGCGTTCCTCAGCAAGCCGTACGCACCGGCGGACCTCGTCCGGGCCGTCCGTCGGTTGCTCGCACGGGCACGCAGAAGTTCCGAGGCGCCGCTACAGAACGAGAGCCCGCCCCAGGGCTCCGACGCTACTTGATCTTGGGGGGCTGCGTGCGACTTGCAGGCGCCCGGCGACTCGGGACGCCGGCCAGGCCCGCCCGGCGATCGTTGATCCGCTTCTCGGCGACGGTCTCCCGTGCGCGCCGCGTCGTCGCTACGTCACCCTCGTTGCCGTAGCCAAAGTGGCCGACATGGCCGTGCGTGAGCATGCGGGTGGTCATGTTGCCCGCGTGGATCAACGGAAACTCGCGCACGAGCGCTCGATCACGCTTGGCGTTGGCGAGGAACCAGCCGCCCTTGCCGCGGGTGATCGTCTTCTTGTAGCCAGCGGTGATGACGGTCTGACGTCGCACGAGCGCTGCCTTCTGCTCGGCAAGCTCTGCCGTGACGGCGGCCTTCTTGACCGCCTTCCAGGACGCAAGCGCCTCGTTCAGTTCCCAGAGCAGTTCCTTGGGCTCGACGTAGCCGGTGACCACGTGCAGGACGCGTCCGCTCGGCGTCAGGACCATGAGCTGTACGTTCGAGCGGCCGGTGCCGCGTCCGAGCGGGCGCGCCTTGTCTACGGGGTCGTGCTCGTTGGACTTGCCGGCGTCGGGATCCCCCTCGAGGTTCTCCCAGGACATGCGGAACGACTTCTCAAGGAGGGCGTGGACCTTTGCATTCTGGAGCGCTACGACCCGTAGCGAGTGGCCCGCGCTTCAGGTCTTGGCGGCGAGGTCGCCCAGAATGCGAAGGTGGACGATCGGTCGCCGATCCCGCGCCAGGAGTCGATTCGCGAGGACAGCGGCCTTCCAGTTGCCGTGCCAGGAGAGCTTCCACAGATCACGCGTTTGCAGGCGCTCGTCCTTCGCGCCACGCTGTGCGGGCGAGCGGCCGAGGGGGTTCCCTTCCTGGGCCTTCGGCGCGGCGTGCGCCGCGGGCGCCAAGAGCATTGCCAGCAGCCCGCAGACCGCAAATCCCAACCACTTCGAAACGGCTCTCTCTCGTCGCATGGTGCCCCCTGTGCTGGGGAGCCGGATTCCCTCCCCCTTGCATACGTCCGTCTGCAGGCGGTGGAACCCCAATTCGCCTTTTCGGCGGTCGGGCCGGGCTCAGATCGGTGCGCGGAACCGGTCGCGGGGCGCGGCCAACGCGCGCTGAAGCGCCGCCAAGTCCCGTCGGATCAGCGCGCCGAGCGCCAGCGTCGCTCCGAATGCCAGGGCGCCAATGAACCCCAGCACGAGGAAGGCCTGGCCCATGCCCGCCATGAGGTTGGGTCCCGCGGCGAGCAGGATCACCGAGATGGACGGCACCGTCGTGCACGCCGCGAACGCCCAAACCAGCCGACGCTGCAGGCGCCCCATGCGCTGGGCGCTGGCGTCATCGATGTCTCCTGGTGCGACCAACCGCGGCAGGAACACCCGGCTCACGATGGCGTGAAGCAGGAAGAAGCTGAGCATTGCCGCCAAGAGTCCGAACATCGTGTTCGAGAGGGTGAAGTTGAACCACGCGTGCGCATCGGCCGCGCCGTCGCGCATGTGTTGCCAGATGGGGAAGACGAGTCCGCCGACCATCCAGAGCACGAGGATCACCGTAGCCATGGTGGCGCCGAGTCGCAGCCCCTGCTCGCGCGCTGTGGCGCGCTCCTGGGGCAGGGTCGGTGCGCCCTGGACCCTCGCGCGCAGGGTCCGCCGGAAGATCCAGCCGACGAACACGAACACGGCGATCCCGAGGGGGAAGGCGATCCCGTTGACGATGAGGGCCTGCTCCATGAACGCGGGCTGATCAGGCTCGTCGACCACGGTGTTCACGTTGAACTCGACGTTGAGGGCGGAGAGCAGCGCGTTGGGAAGGAACACCGTGACGATCAGCCCGAGCAGGGGCACCCGGCAGAGCCAGGAGCGTGCGCAGAGCCAGCCGCCCGTCGTGGGCTTGAACAGTCGGCGCAAGTGGGGGTCCAGGCACCACTCCAGCCGGCGTCGGAGCTCCGCTCCGCTCTGGGGTCGGTCGGCGGGGTCGGGCGCCAAGCACGCGTGCAACGTGTCAACGATCATGGGCGGTACGGATGGATCGACGCCGCGCACGACCTCGTCCCCGACACCCGCGCTGCGGGTGCTGATGAGGTGGTCGAGGACAGGCCGCATGTCCTTCGCGCGCGGCGGCTCGGGAAACGGACGCGTGCCCGTGAGCAACTCCCACAAGACGACGCCCAGCCCGTAGATGTCGCTGCGCTCGTCGAGGTCCGCTGCGCCACCGTCGTGCCACGGCGAGACCGCACGGACCTGCTCGGGGGCCATGTAGGGCAGCGTGCCTCCAACGCCCTCCTCCTCGGTGTCGAGACCTGTTGCGGAGCTGATGTTGAAGTCAGCGAGCTTCGCGCGGCCGGTCGCATCCAGCAGGACATTGGCCGGTTTCACATCGCGATGAAGCACGCCCCGGCTGTGGGCGAAGTCAAGCGCGACCGCCATGTGCGCCCCCAGAAGGCACACAGCCTCGGGCCAAGAACCCTCGGCCAACCGCTGGCGCAGTTGGGAGTCGAGCGGCGGCTCGACGCCACGTTTGGCGAGCGAGGCGTCGAGGGCATCCAGCACCAGCTGGCCTCTGCGGGCGGCGGGCGGTGTCTCCGCGACGCGATCCACCAGGTTCTCGAGCGTGCCGCCCGGCACGTACTCCATGTAGAGGAGCTGCAGGTTGTCGTCCGCCGCGTGCCGCTGGTCGTGGACCCGGACGATGTTGGGGTGGTCGACCTGCGCGAGGGTCTGGGCCTCCCGGCTCGGGTCGGCGAAGATCTTCAGAGCGACCGTCCGGTGCAGGGATTGTTGGTGGGCGAGGTAGACGGTGGCGAAGGCGCCCGCGCCGAGCTTGTCGAGGAGGAGGAAATCATCGATCTCTTCGCCCGGGGCCAGGCGGCTGGCGCCGCGTGCGGGGTGCGCCGGTTGCGGGTTGTGGCCCGAGACCTTGGTCTCCAGGCGATCAGCCGGCTCGCCTCTGGCATCGCTCACGTTGACCCCTCCGCGCGGGCTGCGTAGCATCCCACGCAGTCCTTCAGGCGGCAATCGTTCCAATCATGAGTGACGCACCTCCCCCCCGGAAGCACGCCCAGACGATTCGGGTTACCCCGAGTACGGCCGGCGGCGAGGAGGGGCCGCTGCGCGCGTGGCTCACCGTCATTCGTGGAGGGCAAGATCTCGGCGTGCAGGCCCAGATCGAGGTGCCGGCTTCCATCGGCCGCGATCCCGCGAGCACGCTCCCGCTCCAGGACCTCGGCGTGTCGTGGGAGCACGCGCGCATCACGCCGCAGGGTGCCGGCGTGTATCTGCTCGAGGATCTGGGTTCGACCAACGGCACGCGGGTCGGCGGGACACCGCTGACGGGCGGTCGCAGTCTCGCGGACGGCGACAAGATCTTCTTGGGCGAAAGCGTCGTCCGCTTCTCGCTGTCTGACGCCATGGACATGGACTTCCTCCAGGAGATCGGTCAGCTGGTCGGCACGGACCCGCTGACGGGGCTCGAGTCCAAGCGCCGCTTCGACGATGCCTTCGACTACGCATTGAAGGTCGGTGCGCAGCAGACGAGTCCCGTGGCCATGCTCATGATGGACATGGACGGCGTGAAGCAGATCAACGACACCCACGGACACAAGTTCGGCGCGTATGTCATCGGCGAGACGGGCCGGCTGATCGCCAAGCACCTCTCCGCCGGCGGCCACGCGTGTCGCTTCGGCGGCGATGAGTTCAGCGCGTTCCTGCCGGGGATCGAGAAGGACGCGGCCTGCGCGGTCGCCGAGACGATCCGTACGGCGCTCGAGGTGGCCGGCTTCGAGAAGGACGGCATCGCCTTGAAGCCGACCATCAGCATCGGTGTTGGCTGCTACCCCGCCGATGGCGAGGACCCGATGGCGCTTCTCGAGCATGCCGACGCCGCGCTCTACCGAGCCAAGGGCGACGGCAAGAACTGCGTCCGCACGTAGGGGCGCCTCGCGGATCCTGGAAGGCGCCGTGGCACGAGTCCGGTTGATTCACTGGAACGCGGCGGAGGGTCGGGCCCACGCCAAGACCCTACGCGCCTTCGGCCATGTCGTGCCGTTCAAGGTGCCGGCGCATGGCGGCGATCTCAAGCAGTACGGCGCGAAGCCCCCGGATGCCTTCGTCATCGTGTTGGATCGCTTGCCGTCGCACGGCCGCGAGGTCGGCTGTGCGCTCCGGAGTCAGAAGAGCACGCGTCACACGCCGCTGGTGTTCGTCGGGGGCCCGTCGGAGAAGGTCGCGAAGGTGAAGGCGTTGCTCCCCGATGCGACGTTCTCCTCGTGGCGCGGCCTCAAGGGCGCGCTCGCGCGTGCCCTCCGCCAGCCGCCGGAGGCCCCCGTCGTGCCCGGTTCGCTGTCGGGCTACTCCGGCACGCCGCTGCCGAAGAAGCTCGGCATCAAGGCCGAGACGCGCCTGATGTTGCTGGGCGCACCGGCGGACTTCGAGACAACCCTGGGCTCGCTGCCCGACGGCGTCGCGATCAAGCGTCGGGCCGGCTCGACGGCCGACGTCGCGCTGTTGTTCTCGACCCGGCGGGCGGACCTCCAGAAGCGCTTGCCTGCGGCGCTGCGCGCGGTTGCGGATGGCGGGCGACTGTGGCTCGCTTGGCCCAAGAAGACCTCGGGCGTCCCGACGGAGCTTGCCGAGAACGACATCCGTCAGCTGGGGCTCGCGACGGGCATGGTCGACTTCAAGATCTGCGCCATCGACGCGACCTGGTCGGGTCTCTGCTTCGGCCACCGCCGCGGCTAGGCCCTCCTTCTCGACGAAATCCCGAGAAGAGCGGAACGGCGACGGCGCCTGGGGGATCCTTGCTCCCGATGGCCGACCAACTCATCACGCTCGCTCGCCTCGCCCGTGGGATGGATCGGCCTGCCCTCGAGGAACTGCTCCGGGAGACCGCGGGGTTCCTGCACGCCCTGGCCCGCGCGCGGCTGCGCGACGCGGCCGAGGCGGAGGTCGCGACGGCCGACGCCCTGGCCCGGATTGCGGGGGGACTGCCCCGGCTGCGCGACCCGCAGGCCTATCCGCACTGGGCCTACCGAATCCTGCAGCGCTGCATTGCGCGCCGGGGCGGGCGGCGCAAGCCGACCGTAGATCCGACCACGGTCGCTGTTGCCGATCCTGGACCCGGGCCGGCGGCGACCGCCGTTCGTCTCGAGCGGCAAGCAGTGATCCGCGGCGCGATGCACGCCCTACCCGTGAAGTTGCGCGAACCGGTGATGCTGCACTTCGCCAGCGGGCTCGCCTACCGCGAGGTCGCGGCCGTACTCGGCGTGGGGGTGGGCACCGTCGCTCGCCGCATGCGCAAGGCGCACGACCAGTTGAAGGCCCGCGAGGGAGAGGACCATGAGTGATCCCACCTGCCCTGGCTGCCCTCCGGATGCGGACGCGCACGCCGAGGTCAGCGAAGCCCTGCGCGCAGAGGAACTCGGCCTCGGCGCCCGCGCCGGCCTCGCGGCGGACGCGCTCGG
>JAJDEM010000020.1 GCA_029259795.1 Planctomycetota bacterium | reverse complement strand
GCACGGAGTTCCTGGCAGAAGCTCGGCTACGACGTCCGGAGCATCGACGCGCTCGAGCCGGGCATCCACGGCGGGGCCCTGCGCTGCTTGAGCCAGGTCCTTCGCACCCCGGCAGCCACCCACTGAGCACGGACACGCGCTCGGCGCCCAGCCGCGCGCGCGACGAATCTGCGCGCGGATCTGTTAGGCTGCCTCCCGCATTGGAGGGGGTCTGGTGAATCGTTCCCGGTGGTTGCTCGCGGCGTGCTGCCTCTTGCTGCTGGGCGGGCTGCCGGCGCCTCACGCGGCTGCTGAGGACGCCCTCGCGGGCCCGCACGCGCTGGACGATGGCATGCAGGCCGCGCGCCACGCGCTGCTGCACGGCGACGTGAAGAAGGCGGCGGCCGCATTCCAGACCCTGCTCGAGGCGCACAAGCCCAAGGACTACGCGAAGGCCCGCAAGGGCGAGATCGAGCGGCTGCTGATGGAGCTGGCCTGCGGAACGAAGCACAAGCGGCCGAAGATGAAGGACCTGCTCGGCGGCACGCTCAAGCGCTGGTCGGCCGAGACCGGCACGTTCCTCATCGTCTACACCCCCAGTACGAGCAAGAACCTCGAGACGCGCGCTGGGATGACGCACATTCCCGCGCGGCTGAACGGGCCGTTCTCGCTGGAGATCAAGGGAGCCTCCTACCCCACGAGCGACAGCGAGACGCCTCGCATCGTGTTCGGCGGCGACGAGGATCCCGAGTCTGGCAACGCGCAGTCCTGGACCGCGTCGTTCTCCACGCCGAAGAAGAGCCGTGGTCGCGCCGCCCCGAAGGTCACGGCGAAGCTGGTCCAGGTCGACGGCTCCAAGGAGACCACGCTGTCGGAGCGCAGCGCGTCGGTCGGCAAGCCGGGCAAGCCCTACAAGCTGGTCACCAAGTTCAGCAAGAAGAAGATCACACTCACGCTCGCCGCCCGCTCGTTTGGGAACGCGAAGAAGCTGAAGCCGCACTGGGGCTTCCTCGCGTTTCGCGCTGGCGGCTGGACGGACTTGAAGCTGAGTGGGACCATCGATCCGGCGTGGATCCACGACCGCCTCGAAGAGGTGTTCCGCGTCCAGCTGGCCGACTTCGAGGAGACCTTCGACGCGTCGAGCGTCGTGCCCGGCTGGCTCGGCGAGCCGCTGCGACGCGACGAGTCGCGCCCTGACCGCAAGCCCGTGGATCTCGTGGCGCGCCTTGATTCGAAGCACTACGACCTCTTCCTCGAGGTCGACAACGCCATCCGCGCGGACGAGTTCGAGGATGCCCTGACGGGCGTCGACACGATGCAGAAGGCCGGCGTCCCGGAGGCCACGTGCGAGTTCATGCGCGCGCAGCTCCGGCAGCGGATGACCCAGCTCGAGCAGGCCCTGGTGCACCTCAAGCGCGTCGTCGAACTCGAGCCGGACTTCCTCGACGGCGTGCTCCTGCGGGGCTCGCTCCTGCGCCAGCTCGGACGCTACGACGAGGCGCTGGCGACGTTCCAGAAGGCCACGGGGGTGTACGCACAGTTCCCCAGCGCCTACGCCGAGGCGGCCTCCTCCATGCTCTACGCCGGCAGGCCCGAGGCCGCGGCGAAGATCACGCAGGCCGCAGCTCGCAATGGCGTGTACTCCGAGAAGCTGCTCACGCTCAAGGGCGCACTCGACAAGGTCGTGCGGGGCCCGCGCTGGCGCAAGCGCTTCGAGCACAAGTCGCGCAACTACCATGTCATCTCGAACATCGACCAGCCCATCTGCCGCGAGGCCGCAAAGCTCCTCGAAGACGCGTTCGCGGCCTATCGCGAGAAGATCGGTCCGGTGCCCAAGGAGCAGCGCCGGCTCTTCAAGGTCTACCTCTTCAGCACGCTGAAGGGGTTCGTGGCGTATCAGGGCGACCTGACCGAGTTCATGGGCAAACCCACGGACCAAGCCGCCGGACTCTACAGCCCGTTGCTCAAGCAGCTGCTCATCTGGAACCTGCCCAGCCGCGCGGACATGCTCGAGACGATTCGGCACGAGGGCTTCCATCAATACCTCGATCGAGTGATGCCCAACCCACCGGTGTGGTTCAACGAGGGGCTCGCGGTCTATCACCAGAACGGGAAGATGGAGGACGGCAAGCTCACCTTCGGCCACCTCCACCCGAGGTTCATCCAGTTGCTCAAGAACCGCGGCATGATGCCGCTGAAGAAGTTCCTGACGTCGGGCCCCGGCCTCTTCTACGAAGACGGGCTGCGCAGCTACGGCCAGGGCTGGCTGCTCGTCCACATGCTGCAGCACACGAGCACCGAGTACCGCAAGCTCTTCCAGGACATGATGGACGGCCTGCGCACGGGCAGCGCCTTCGACACGGTCCGCAAGGCCTTCCCGGACGCCGCGCTGCCGAAGATCGAGAAGGACATGCGCGCGTATCTCGAGAAGCTCGCGAACCGATAGCTAGCGCTCGCGCCCGCCGACAAGCACGTCGAACTTCACGAACCCGTAGTCGCGCAGCAGCGTCGCCGGCGCGCCGCTGACAGCTGCCGGGCGGAAGAAGCGGCCCTCCCGGTCCCCCACCACGCGCGAGACGATCCGGAAGGTCTTGTAGACCTCGCTCGTGTAGTGAAACGTCGACGGCGGCTGCGCGATGCCCAGCCGGGCGAACAGCTCGGCGGAGAGGAAGTTCGCGCTGAGGTAGAGCGGCGTGACGTCGCCGGACGGCGAGGTCTTGGGCAGGTTCGACCAGATCGCGAGCGGGGTCGAGTACTTGTCAAGCACCGCACCCGGCCACCCCGTGCGGAACACCCCCGCATCGAAGAACACGCCCATGGCCGGCTTGTGGTCGCCGTAGACAAAGAGAATCGCCGGACGCTTGCGCCCCTTCAGGAAGGCGACGAGGCGCCCCAGGGCCTTGTCTGCATGATGCAGTGCCCGGCCGTAGTCCTCGGCGACATCGCGCACCTCCTGGGGCAGCGCGTTCTTGGTGAGCGCGAAGCGCGTGTCCTCGGGATCATGATCACCCCGGTAGGGACCGTGGGTCGCATCCGTGGTGACCGCGAGGAAGCACGGCTTGCGATCTGCCGTGCTGTCCTCGCCGAGGATCGAGATGACCTCGTCGACGACGGACTCGTCCGAGACCAAGCCGAACTTGCGGGTCTTCGCCTCGCGATCGCCCAGCGCGCGGAACTCGTCGAAGCCCAGGCGCGGATAGGCCTCCTCCTGTCCGAAGTACTTGCCCGTCGCGCCGCTGACGACCAGCGTGCGGTAACCCCAGCGCTTGAACTCCCAGGGCAGCGCCGCGGTGTCGGCTGTGATCCACTGGCGGTAGGCGTAGGCGAGATCGTGCGGCCACGGTCGTACGCGCGAGAGCCCGGTAAGCATCTCGAACTCGGTGTTCGGCGTGTTGCCGCCATAGATCGGCACGACGAGGCGTCCCCCGACGTGTTCGCGCTGCAGTGCGTGGAAGTTCGGAAGCGGGTCCGTCGCGTAGGTGAGGCCGTAGTCCGAGAGGTCCTCGAGTGACTCGACCATGTAGAAGATCACGTCAGCCGTGGGTGCGGCCGGTGCTGCGCCGCGCGGATACGCCGCAGCAATCCGCGCCATCGCCTCCGGGGAGTAGCCCTCGGGCGCGCGGTTTACGCCCAGGTAGTGGACGCCGCGCAGCAGCGTGAAGCTGAGTCCACACTTGTTGTAGTGCGAGTTGTAGATGTGACGATTCCAGAGGGGGAAGAACTCCGAAGGCTCCTCCTCCCCACCGGTCCAGTTCGTCGTCGCAACGACGAAAAGCAGCGCGGTCGCCAACGCCCCCACGCCGAGGCCTGCGAGCCGTCGCCGCAGACCCTCGCGGGGGGACTCCCTCCAGGCGAGCACGGCCAGGCCGAGTGCCGCAAGGCCAAACGCGACGCCCACGGCGACCAAGCCCGCGCCGCCGAGAAAGAGCGGCAGGACCTCGGCGAGGTCGCCGGCCAGCATGTAGTCCCAGGTGTAGAGGTGCTGCTGGAGGACAAGGTACTTCTCGACGTGGATCACGTGCAGCACGATGACAAGCAGGCTGCCCGCGGCCACCGCGGTCCAGAGGCGCGCACAGAGGACGAA
This sequence comes from Planctomycetota bacterium, assembly GCA_029259795.1. Classification (GTDB taxonomy): domain Bacteria; phylum Planctomycetota; class PLA2; order PLA2; family JAEUHO01; genus JAHEIK01. Next base: position 2,067 of record JAJDEM010000020.1, on the reverse strand, counting down.
GATCACGCAGAGCACCGGGAAGACGACGACCGCGTTGGCGAAGAGGTACACCGAGAGGTTGAGCAACAGGCCACGGCTGTAGCGCTCGATCTCATACGGCTCGCAAGGCAGGGTGGCGTGCAGGGCAAAGGGCACGAACGCGCTGGCCGCCGAGAGGACGACCGACACAACGAACAGGCGGCCAAGGCTGGGGAAGCGCTCGTGCCAGCCGGAGCGGATGTAGGCCCGGACGACCTGATGGGTCAGCACCGCGCCCGCGATGACCATGCTCCAGTGCAGGGCCACCCAGAGCGCGTCGCGCACCTGGAGGTCGAACCGGAGCGGCCCCGCCACCACGAGGCTCGCACCCAACAGAAGAAGGAACCGGACGCCCCGGGGTGTTGTCACGTCAGCGGGCTGCGGCTGATCGATACTCTCCGCCGTCACGACTAGCTACTCCCACTCCGAGGACCGTGGCCGGGCGCGCCCTTCCGGAGATGATCGCAGACTACGCTACAGCTTGCCCTTCTTGGCGTTGCGCTTGCCGAAGGACTTCCAGCCAGTGGTGAACGCCTTGTCGAGAGGTCCCACGGACTCGTCGTAGTTCTTGACCACGCGCTTGCCCACCTTGAGCTTCTTCGCCTCCTTGCGCCACTTGGCCAGGTTCTCGCGCAGGGTCCGATCGTGGCACTCGGGCCAGAGATACCCCTCCTTCAGGGCGTTCACGCCGTGCTCGAAGGCGGCAGCGTTGTCGCCCTCGCGCATGGCTGGCCAGTACTTCTTCAGGTGCTTGATGGCCTGTTTCTGATGCTTCGTCAGGACCTTGCCAAACGACTCGACATAGGTCTCGCACGCGGGGACGCCGTCGAAGCGCCGCATGAAGTAGATGAACTCCGCCATCCTCTCGAAGCGGCGCTTCTCGGTCTTCCCGAAGGCAAGCCCGTCGGGGAGCGCCAGCGCCTCGACGTGCGCGGCGACGAGTGCGTCGATCGCCGTGATCGCCTTGGCTGCGCTCGCCTTGACGTCGGCGGGCGCCGCATCGGACGCGGCCAGGTGCTTCGCCAGCGAGTACGTCCCAGCGTAGTCGTGCTGCTCGGTGTTCTTCACCGTGCCGAGCACGGCCCAGCAGGCCGCCATGCGATCAGGATCGGTGGTGGTCATGCCTTCGACCCAGGCCAACTGCTGGCTCGTGTGGGGCACAGGGCCATTGTGCTCGGCGGGCCAGTGATTCCACCACTCGAGGCTCCGCAGGCGCGCCATGGGGTACTTCGCGCTGGTGAAGCTGCCAAGGCTGCCGGCACTCTGCACGTACGGGACGACCGGATCCTGCGTGCCGTGCATCAGCACGATGGCTTGGTGATGGCCCTTCTTGCCGAGGCGGGTCTGTGTCCAGACCCCGCTCGCATGACCGACGACACCCTGGACATCCTCCGGGTACTCGCCCGCGTAATAGAACGCGAAGAACGAACCCTGGCTGTGCCCATAGAGGAAGACGGAGTTCACCTTGAGGAGACCGCAGATCTCCTTGTGGAAGGTGTGGAAGCGCTTGGCATCCGCGCGCTGCCCGAAGGAGTTGAAGCCGCCGCGAGGAGCGGGCGTCGTACCGTCCGGGCTGATGACGATGTCGTCCGGGCGGAATGACTTGACCGTGTGATTGGCGAATCCCCAGCGGTGGTCGAGGTTCGAGCCATGCAGGAGGTAGGTGAGGTTGGCACCCTTCGCCGGGTCATACCCCTTCGGCAGCCGGTAGTGGTAGACGATGCCGTTCTTCGACGTCCACTTCCCCAGCTTGCCGGCGGTCTTGGCACTCGGCTCCTTTTCGGGGATGTCCTTCGCCTCGACGCGCTCAGGCAGGAGCCCCGCTACGCAGAGGAAGATTCCGAGGCTCCGCCCGAGGAAAGCGCCCCATGTCCAAGGCCTACCGTCGTGACGTGTCATCGACCCCTCCTCCGGCGCTGGGCTCGAAGACCCGCCCCGCCCATGACGCCCGGCTCCCCGCAATCATGCCCAAAATCAACAGCGGCGGAAAGGCCAACAGCCAAAACATGGCGGCCGGCGCCCCCTGCAGGGGTAGATACAAAAGACTCG
>JAJDEM010000190.1 GCA_029259795.1 Planctomycetota bacterium | reverse complement strand
ACGTTCCCGGCCTACGAGGATGTGATTCCGAAGTCCTCGAAGCACTCCTTCAGCGTCACGGCCGCAAACTTCGCGTCCGGGCTCCGGCGCGCCTCGCTCATGACCACCCGGGATGCACTCTCGGTCGAGATCCTCATCGATCCGGACGTCATGACCATCAAGAGCCGGGCGGTTGAGGTTGGCGAAGCCAAGGTCGAGGTACCGATCGAGTACGACGGCCCGCCGACGCGCGTTGGGTACAACCCGCAGTTCATCCAGGATGCGCTGAAGGTCATGGATGCCGCCTCTGACATCACGGTTCGGTTTACGGATGGCAAGGCGCCCACGACGATGTCGGACCTCGAGGGCGGCAACGACGAGCTGGGCGAGTACGTCTACGTCGTGATGCCGGTCGCACTCGAATAGCGCTGAACATGACGGCCGACTCCCGCAACAGCTCCGGTTCTTCCGAGCCTCCCTCCCGGGCGCGTCGAGCGCGTCCGGTGAGTGAACTCATGGGTGCTGCGCTCAAGTCACTCGGCGTGCCGTCGGCCGCCGTGAGCGAGAAGCTCACCCGCGCGTGGCGGGATGCCTGCGACGACAGCTGGCATGACCACACAATCTTGCGTCGCCTCGAAGGCGGCGTGTTGGAAGTCGGGGTCGACAGCGATGCCCTCCGTGACGAACTGACAAACTTTCACCGGGACCGGTTGCTCGCTGTCTTGCGCGTAGCCCTGTCCAACGTTCCGTTGGTCGGGATCCGCTTCATCGCGGATGTCCGTGACCGCACACCGACGGATGGAGATCCGATATGAGCTCAGTCGAAGGCATGACCCCTGATGATGAGGACGCTCGCGACGATCTGCCCGAGGAGATCGAAGAGGCGGCGGCCCAAGATCTGACGGGCGGCCTCAACCCCGCCGGTGACAAGGGTGGCGAGTACACCGCGGACGACATCCAGGTGCTCGAGGGCCTCGAGGCCGTGCGTCGGCGCCCCGGCATGTACATCGGCGACACCGGTGTGCGTGGCATGCACCACTTGGTCTACGAGATCGTCGACAACTCGATCGATGAGGCCATGGCGGGGTTCTGCTCCGTCATCAACGTGCGCATCACGGCCGACGACGGAATCATCGTCATCGACGATGGCCGCGGCATTCCCACCGGGATCAACAAGGATCAGGGCGTCTCGGGTGTGACCGTGGCCATGACCAAGCTCCACGCGGGCGGCAAGTTCAAGAAGGACGTCTACCAGGTCTCGGGCGGTCTCCACGGCGTGGGGGCGAGCGTCGTGAACGCGCTCTCCGAGCTGTGTGAGGTCGAGGTCTACCAGGACGGTCATATCCACTTCCAGGCGTTCCAGCGGGGTGACGCGGTGGGCCTCCTCGAGAAGCGCGGGAAGACGGAGCGCACGGGCACGAAGACGTTCTTCAAGCCGGACCGACAGATCTTCGGCGATCAGAAGTTCGACGCGTCGATTCTCACGACGCGCTTCCGCGAGTTGGCGTTCCTCAACCGAGGCATCCACATCCGCTTCCTCGACGAGCGTGCGAATCCTCCGAAGGAGGAGGTCTTCCACTACGAGGGTGGCATCCAAGAGTTCGTCCAGCGCCTCAATCGTGGGCGCTCGACGCTGCACGACGACATCATCTACGTCGAGCGTCGTGATCAGGATGTCGTCGTCGAGATCGCCGCGCAGTTTCACGATGGCTTCTCCGAGACCCTGCAGTCCTACACCAACAACATCCGGACCATTGAAGGCGGTACGCACGTCACCGGTTTCAAGTCCGCACTCACGACGGCACTCGCCGGCTACGCCCGCCGCCAGAACCTGTTCAAGCCGGACGACAAGCCGTCCAGTGATGACTTTCGTGAAGGCTTGACGGCCGTGATCTCCGTGAAGGTCCCGGAGCCGCAGTTCGAAGGTCAGACCAAGACGAAGCTCGGCAACAACGAGGTCGAGGGCATCGTCAAGAAGGTCTGGGGCGAGTGCATGAAGAGCTACATCGAGGAGAGTCCGCGGAATGCGCGCTCGATCCTCGACAAGGTCCTTCAGGCATTCCAGGCGCGCGAAGCTGCGCGTCGAGCACGGGATCTCGTGCGACGGAAGAACGTACTGTCGGGCGGCGGTCTCCCCGGCAAGCTGGCGGACTGCAGCAGTCGGGACTCCGAGATCACGGAGATCTTCCTGGTCGAGGGTGACTCGGCCGGTGGGTCCGCGAAGCAAGGTCGTGACCGCGAGACCCAGGCCATCCTTCCCCTCCGAGGCAAGATCCTCAATGTGGAGAAGGCACGCATCGACAAGATGCTCGGCCACGAGGAGATCCGCGCCTTGATCACCGCCGTGGGTGCGGGCATCGGCACCGAAGAGTTCGACGAGTCGAAGTGCCGTTACGGCAAGCTCATCATCATGACGGATGCCGATGTCGACGGAAGTCACATCCGCACGTTGCTCTTGACGTTCATCTTCCGACACATGCGGCCGCTCATCGACTCGGGGCGCGTGTATGTCGCGCAGCCTCCGCTGTTCAAGGTCACCAAGAACAAGAAGGAACGCTACATCTTCGACGAGGACGACTTGCAGTCCTACCTCCAAGAGGTTGGCGCGGTCGGGCTTGCCGTCGAGCCGCTGAATGAGGCCGGCGAGGCAGCGGATCGCATCGAGGATGTCCGACTACGCAACTTCACGACCACGCTCGGATCGATCGAGGAGTTTGAGAGCGCCCTGCATCGCCATGGGGTCTCGATGGCCGACTACCTGGCCAACGCGACGAGTGAGGGATCCCTTCCGTCGGCGGTGCTGTACTCCTCCAAGAGTCCGGAGAACCGTACGTTCGTCCACGGGGACGAAGGCATCATGGAGTTCCTGCGAGCGGAAGAGGCCTTGCGCGGCGGCCAGGAGGTCTCCGTCTACGAGGCCGGCGACGCGGACGGCTCTCCCGAGGACGCGGACGTCGTGGTCACGCGCATCTACGAGCAGGCCGAGCTCGAGACGCACGTGAAGGCGCTGCTTGATTTTGGCGTCGACCCCGCGACCTGGAGCGTCGCCAGTACGGAAGCGCCGGCGCGCTTCCAGATGACCAGCTCGAGCGGTGACCCGCAGCCTCTCCCGTCGCTGGTCGCCGTCTTGGCGGCGGTTCGCAAGACCGGACAGAAGGGCGTGGACATCCAGCGCTACAAGGGTCTGGGTGAGATGAACGACGACCAGCTGTGGGACACGACGATGGACCCGGCCCGCCGGACCCTGCTGCGCGTCACGCTCAACGACGCGGGCGAGGCGGACCGCCTCTTCAGCCTGCTGATGGGTGAGAGCGTGGAGCCCCGCCGCGAGTTCATCGAGAAGCACGCGCTGGAAGTGACCGAGCTCGACGTGTAGGCCATCTGGATGGCGACGGAGGCGCCATCCAGACCGGAGCCACGCTGCGTCGCTGCGCTCCTTGCGCACACGACTGCGCCGGTGCTTACGCACCGGCTCCGTCGCTGACCCGCGCGGAGCGCGGGTGCACCTTGGCCTAGCGTCTACCAGGGGCATGCTGCCCCTCGCGGGCAGGCCGCTCCGATCCTTCGGATCTCCGCGACGCCCGCACCCCTGCTTGGGCGTCCGCGGTCGAACGGATCGCGTTGGGCGGGCGTCTCGAATCGGACGGGCGCTGCCGCGGACGGATGCTCCTGTAGGGGCGGCCCAGGCATCGTTCGAGCCTCCGGGTGAGCACATCGGCCCGCGCGGGGCGAGGACCTAGGCCCACCCCTACGCGGAGGACGCCCTACGGGGTCACCCGACAACCCCCCATTACTTGGCCTATGGAAAGGGGTTCATCCGCCAGGGGTTGCTGGTCGATAGGTCTCGCGGAAGGAAACCCCACCGCATGGACCGCCACGAGCGCTTCTACCGCCGCAGCCTGCGCGACGTACTTGTCGGGCAGAACATCCTCTCAGCTGAGCTGGCCGATGATCTGGCCGAGTCGGCGTACGAGGCGAGCGAGTCATTTGGCTTCGCCGTCGTGGATGCAGGTCACCTGACCTCCCGCGAGCTGACGAAGACTGTCGCAGGGCAGTACCAGATGCCCGTGCTTCCGCTTCTCGGCTACGAGTACGACGAGACGATGCTCGATGGCATGTCCGCGGCAACCCTCTACCAGCATCAGGTCCTGCCTGTCGGTCGCTTCGGCCGCAGTTGGTCCTTCGCCGTAGCCGAGCCGCCCAGCCGCGAGTGCGTCACCGCGCTCAAGGAAGCGTTCGGGGGCGCCCTCTTCTTCTTCGCTGCGGATGCCATCCTCGTGAAGGAGATGGTCGCCGAACACGTAAAGGTCGTGGACGCAGCAAGCGACAAGGGCTGGCAGTCTCTGTTCGATGACGCGGATGCCGCGATTCTCGAAGAGAACATCGTGCCGGGCGACTCAGACTAGCGGACCCTCGTCCAACAGGTCGTCTTCCTGTTTGGCTGGCGCAGCTTGACCGTGATCCGCATCCTCTGTCGGGGTGGACGTGATCGCCGGCGGCGCGTCATCGAACCCCTCGCTTCCTGGGGGCGCGTCCGGCTCATCTTCCTCGTTGTCGGCGTCGTCCACCATCTGCTGGACGATGCCCTCCGGCGGGGGGAGCCGGGTGGCGCGGTCGATCTCTGCGCGAACGGGCGCGGAGAACTCTCGGAGGGTCTGCCGGAACTTGGCGTAGTTCTGACCCAGCGTGCGCATGACGTCAGGCAGGTTGCCTCCGAACACAAGGAGGGCGACCACGCCAACCATGAGCATCTCGGAGAATCCAAAGTCGAAGAATGCGAGGGTCATCGTCCGGTTCCGGGCTTCGGCGCCTTCCAGTGCACGCGGCTGCCTGAGATGTAGGTGGGCAGCTTGGTTGTCAGATCGAACTCTACGCTCGCTTGGTCGGTGGTGACCTGACCAGCGCGCTGGATGCGCAGGTCGCGTCCGGGGCGTCCGTCAAAGCGGGCCCGCTGCGTCGGGAGGTCGATCGTGAAGCGATGGCCCCAGATCTCCGTGCGGTCCTTGCCGGTGCCGTAGAAGAAGTTCACCTCGCTACCCGGCCCCGTGCCGAGCTCGATGGCTTGGATGCTTGCGATGTGGCGGACGGCCTCGTCGTTGGCCAGCATCTGGCGGCCGGTAGCCACGAGCCGCGGGGTGCGCAGCACGGCGGGCTCGCCGAACTGCGCCGAGCCTGCCTTGCGGACCCGCCGCACGACCCGCACACGCTGCGTGACGAGCTGCGCGTCCGTCATGACGATTCGATCCTGGTATGTGAGCTCGTACCACTCGACGTCGCCGGGCTTGCCCTTGACGTCGCGGTGGAGGTGGATGTCGCTCGTACGACCCGGCGGGGCGTGCGCTTCCAGGCGCGTAATGCGCCCATCGCTCATGTCGACGACCATACGGTGGGCCTGCACCTCGCTGCTCTGCTTCTGCAGGCCGAGCAGCGCGCGTGCAGGCGTCGTGCCTGCGAAGACTTCGATGCGTCGACGCTCCGCGTCGTAGGTGAGCCGGTCGCCTGTGACATGCCCCTCGCGGCCCTTCAGGTCGACGCCACCGGTCGCTTCGAGGTGACGCGCCTCCCCGTTTGCGAGATCGATGCGGACGGTGCCTGCCGTCACATCGATGCGCTCGACCGTGCCGGGGCTCGCCGGCGGCGCTCCGGGTGTGGTCTCGGCGCTGCCTGCGCCGCCACTGGCGCGCGTGAACGGGACGCTTGTGTCCTGCGGCCTCTGCTCGTCGGGGAGGCGGAAGCTGAGCGCGACCTCGAGCGATTGCGACCGCATCCGATCGACCGTCCGGCTGCTGGCGCGCAGCTCGGTCGTCACGGGCCCTACGATGCGAATGAGCTGCTCGGCGCCCGGCTCGAAACCCTCGCCGTCGTTCGCCCGCACGACCGACATGTCCACACTCTCGTCGGTGCGGATGGTGAGTTCTGCGCCGTCCATGTTCGGGCCGATATCGCGGGTGCCGCCCATCGCGAACGAGCGCTGGTTCTTGCCGCGCGTGAGGTAGAAGACGCCGTCGACGCCCCCCTTGGCGGACACGCGCCCGGCTACGCGATCGAACGAGAGGTCGCGTGTTTCCACCTGGTTCGTCTTGTTCTGGGTGGCGCTCCAAGCCAGCCGTACCAGCTCGCCGCTGCCCTTGAAGGAGCGCACGCGCGCAAGCTGGCTGAGTCCATCGTAGGTGAGCTCGTCGCCTTCGAGGTGGGCAGGGATGCCCAGTGACGGCCCGCCGAGCGTCGTGGCGACATCGACGCTACCGCGCGCGACGACGCGGTTGAGCGTCCAGGAGCCCTTCTCCGGCGCAGGGTCTCTCGCCCCGCCCCGGCTCGTCCGGGGGTCCACCTTGCCGTCAGGGCCCAAGAGCCCCTGGTTGCGCGCGAGGCGGCGGAAGGTGAAGCGCGTGCCTTCGCCGCCGGCACGGACATGCGGGCGGGGCAGATGCAGGTCCTCGGCGACGATGCGCGTGGTGTCGCCCTCGACGCGCGCGCTGTCGAGGTGCACATTGCCGACGGCGGTGAAGTGGATGGCCGTCATGCGCGTCTGCTGCGACGCCTTGCTCGGACCCTCCTTGCGCGGCCACACCACGAGGTCGATCGCGTCCGCGTCGAGACGGTCCTTGCGTACGCTCTCATCCGCCACGTGCCGCTCGATCCGCGCGGATCCACGCAAGGCGATCAGTTGGAGAAGCGAGCGTTCGAGTCCACCGTCCGATGCCGTCGAGGGGAGCGGGCCGATGGAGGCGCGGTCCGTGCAGGTCGCAACCAACCTTCCGTTGGGACCGAGGATGGCGACTTCGCCGCGCATCTCGATGCGCACGCGTTCCTCGAACACCGTTGTGGCCTCCGTGCCGGCTTCCGGCACGTCGTAGAGCAGCCGCCTGGCGTCGACCGTGGCCAGGTAGGTCTCGCCCTTCCGAGTGAGCCCTGGGTAGCGAATGCTTACGCCCTTGCCCGCGTGGAAGCTGCGAAGCTTCCAGCCTCCCGTATCGAGGCGGGGGCCGCTGCCGCGGAGTGCCACGATGGTCGCGCGGCCCGCATCCAGCGTGCGTCCGCCTTGCTGCGCGGCGTGGACGTGATCGCGGAAGCGGATCGTCATGACGGTCTCGCGCCGGCTCGCTTGGCGCTCGAGGACCGCGCTGCCCTCGGAGGTGACGGTCGTCGGCCGGAAGCCGCCTTCGCCGAAGTCGAAGAGTGGGCGACCGTCCTTGCGCTTGCCCGAGGCGGTAATGCGAAGATCGGGGTTCTGGCGGATCTCGATGCGTCCGAACCCCCGCTCTTGATCGCGGTCCATGACGAGCCCCGAGCCGCGGAGCGTCAGCGCTTCGTGGGTGAGGAGGAACGGGCCGCTGCCCTTGGCGTGGTCACGCTCGGGGTAGACGGTCAGGCGCGTTGCTTCGGTGCCACGAATCACGATGCCCTGGCCGTGGTCGTGGATCACGATGTTGCGGGCCAGCTCGAGCCGCGTGTCGCCGAGGGCCCGCTCGGCCGCGTTGCCTGAGCGCTTGGAAGCCATCGCCTGCCCCAGGCGTCCGAACACGCGCGCCTCGTCGGCTTCGAAGCGTTGGTGGAGCAGGGTTGCGTAGCGCTGGTCGCCCTTGCCGTCCCGCAGGGCGAGGGCTTCGGCGCGGGAGTCCGGCTCGCGGTAGACCTCGAAGACGACGCGCGTCAAGAGCGCGCCCTGGCCGCCGCCGCCGGGGATGAGCAGCGGCTCGACCTGCTCTGCGAGGCAGCGCCACGGCTGGAAGTTCTCGATCGTGATCGTCTCGTCGGAGAGGCGGTCCTTCCAGGTGATGCGCGTGGGCGGAGCCATCTGGGTAATGACGCTGGCGCGCTCGATGTCGATCGGGCCGCCGGGTGAGATCGTGGGCAGGCCGCCAGGTCTGGGCTTGCCGCGCGGGAGCTTGGCCTCGCGCTCGGGCAGCGCATCGCCGCGCAGCCCGCCGGCCAGGTGAGTGAGGGCGGCGACGCCGAGACCGGCAAAGAGAAGGCAGAGCAAGACGCGCTTCATGAGGCGTCCTCCGTCTTGGGCTCGCACGAGGCGAGAGCGGCCTCCCAGTGACCCTCGCGGCGGAGCAGGGCCTCGATGGCCTCGCGCACCGCGCCGTGGCCGCCTCGGGCTTCCGTGACGTATGTAGCCGCCGCGCGCGTCTGGGCCGCGGCATCCGCCGGCGCCGCTGACCAGCCCGCGATGCGCATGGCTCCGATGTCGCTGAGGTCATCGCCGATGAAGGCAGTCTCCTCGGGCGCGAGCCCGAGCTCGGCGCAGAGCGCCAGCAAGCGCCCCGCCTTGTCGCCCTCGGCCTGGTGCACGTGGGCGATGCCGAGCTCGGCGGCTCGGCGCGTCGTCGGCTCAGACGCCCGGCCGCTGATGATCGCGGGCACGATGCCTTGGGGGGCGAGCAGCTTGATCCCCTGGCCGTCCCGCGCGTGGAAGGCCTTCCGTTCGCTCCCGTCCGCGGCGTACACGAGCACGCCGTCGGTCAAGGTGCCATCGACGTCCATGGCAAACAGTCGGATGGGGGTGGGGACGGTGGCCAAGATCGGAACTCCGAGGCGGCGGGGCTATTCTACGAATTCGGCGCGCGGACGCCCCTCCTGTGCTGTGGGTGGACCGGGGGCTTCATGCGGTAGGATCCTGCCAGCGTGTGTGACGAACCGGAACTCCAAAAGATCGACCTAACCACTTGTCTAAAAAAGACTTGCAGGGAATCACGGGCAGCATGAAGGATCTCCGCGTCAGTCTGTCGAGCTTTGAGGGCCCGCTCGATCTGCTGCTCTACCTCGTCCAGCAGGAAGAAGTCGACATCTACGAGATCTCGATCTCGCGGATTGCCGATCGATTCCTCGAGATTTGCCGCGCCGAGGTCCAGAGTCTCGACGTGGACCAGGCGGGCGAGTTTCTCGTCATGGCGAGTCAGCTGCTGGTGCTCAAGAGCCGAGCCCTCCTGCCCCGGGACGACCCCGTGGATCTCGAGGAGATCGATCCTCGGCTCGACCTCGTGCGTCAGCTCTTGGAGTACCGCCGCTTCAAGGGGGTCTCCGCCGAGCTTGCCGCGCGCTGGGATCTCCAGAAGGACAAGACGCCCATCAAGCTGCGCAAGCCCAAGGCCCCCGTGCACGCGGAGGACGAGCTCGTCGAGCTCGATCTCTACGGGCTGGTCTCAGCGTTCGGTCGCCTCCTGAAGGAAACGGGTGGCGACACCGCGGTGCACATGGCGAAGGAGCGCCTGCCGATCACGCACTTCGTCGGCCAGATCTTCGATCAGCTCACGCGTCTCGGCGGAAGCACGGGCTTCCGTGCGCTGCTCGGCGCGTCGCCCGATCGCACGACGGTGATCGGCGCCTTCCTCGCGCTGTTGGAGTTGATGAAGATCGGGAAGATCCGGGTCCTGCAAGACGGCCTGGGCGACATCACGATCCAGATTCGCGAGGAAGCCCTCGCGTTGACCGACAGCGACAACCCGGACGCGGCGGCGCACCTCATCGATGACATCGAACTCGAGGAGGAGGCGTACTCGGGTCCGAAGATCGTCTACATGGGCTCGCCCGAGTTTGCCGTGCCGGCGCTGCGCAGCTTGGTCGGCGCGGGCTTTCCGCCGCGGCTGATCGTCACGCCGCCGCCGCGCCGCGCCGGACGCGGGCGTCGCATGCAGCAGGTCGCCCTGGCGCGCGAGGCCGAGGTGCTGCAGCTTCCGTTGCATCGCACCAACGACGTCAACGGTCGCGCGTCACGAGACGAGATCACGCACTGCGAACCCGACTTGATCATCACAGCCGGCTTTGGACAGAAGCTCGGCAGCGGCATCCTCGAGACGCCCAAGCATGGGTGCCTCAATCTGCACACGAGCCTCCTGCCGGCCTATCGCGGAGCGAGCCCCGTGGCCGCCGCGATTCGCGACGGACTGACCGAGACCGGCGTGACCATCTTCAAGATGGATGCGGAGATGGATCGCGGGCCCATGCTGGGCCATCGAACGGTTCCCATCGGCCCTGACGACACGACGGAGGTCGTGACGGCGCGCCTGGCCGAGGCCGCAGCAGACCTCATCGTGCGGCTGGTCGGCCCGTATCTCGCGGGCAAGCTCGAGCTGGTCGAGCAGGATCACGAGGCTTCCACCTACGTCGGTCGCCTCTCCAAGGCGGATGGCGTCATTGATTGGAACCAGCCGGCGCTGAGTGTGCGCAACCAGATCCGCTCGGTCAGCCCGTGGCCCGGGGCGCAGACGGCCTGGCAGCCGAAGGTCAAGCACGACCCGTTGCCGCTCTTGCTGCTTGCCACCCAGTGCCTCTCGGCCGAAGAGTCACCCGCCGCCCCCCTGGACGAAGCGGGGCAGCCGGTGGCGGTCGTGCCGGGGACCGTGCTCGCCGTCGAGAAGGCGGGGATCGATGTGGCGTGCGCGGAAGGAGTGCTCCGCGTGCTGCGCGTTCGGCCCTCCGGCGGCCGCGAGATGGCCGTCAAGGACTTCCTCAACGCCCGGCGCATCGTCGCCGGGGATCGGTTTGTGGCGCCCAAGGCGGCTGTCGCCTCCCGGTAGCCCATCCGAGCGGCGTCATGGGGTAGGCTGGTCGGCGGAGGGTCTGTGCAGGGCTTCAAGAACATCCTCGTCCCTGTGGACTTCTCGGAGGACTCCCCTGGAGTCCTGGAGACGGCCTTGGGCGTGCTCGCTGCGGACGGTGTGGCGACGGTCCTGCATGTCGTCGAGTACTTGCCCGCCGTGACGGGTGGAACGTTCGGCATCTACCCGCATCGCAAGGACGTCGACAAGATCAAGGAGCTGGCGGGAGCCCGCTTGGCCGAGATCACGGCCGCACACCCGGAGCACGACGTCCGTGCGCTGGTGCGCGAGGGCAAGCCGGCCACTTCGATACTCGATGTCATTCGAGAGCTCGAGCCGGATCTTGTCGTGATGGGTACGCACGGACGGTCGAAGCTCGACCACCTGCTGATCGGCAGCGTGACGGAGCGCGTCATCCGCAAGGCGCCTTGCGCCGTGCTCACCGTCCGCACGTAGCCCGAGGGCCAAAAAAGATGCGAGGCGAGGCATGCCGCCTCGCCTCGCTCCCACTCTCGGTCACCCTCGGTATACGACTCCGGCCGATTGCGGGGAGGCTCCCAAGCCTCGTCCGCGTCATTCAGGAGGCTCTTCCATACACACGCGCTGTGCCCAAGCGGGTGCCGTCAGATGAGATTGACGTAAGTCGTTTTCGTGGCGATGGTTAGCCGTGGAGCCCCGTGCGCCGCGCGGCCGGGAGCGTTCATCTTTCTCGTCATCGGGGCCATTCGCACGTTGCGACGATTGGTCATCGGCCTCCTTCGGCTGCGGTCTACGATGCCGCGCCTTGCGTCTTGCGATCTACCTCCTCCTGACAGCCGTGGTCGTCCTCGCCTGCGCCGCCCCCGCTGCGGTGGCGGGGGAAGTGACAACGCCCGCTGGCCACCGCGTTCGCTGGGACGAGGGACTCGGCGGCATGGGCGGACTCGCCGCGCGCCAGCTACCGCAGGTCGCCCAGCAGGTCGCGGCGGCGTTGGGCTTTCCCTTCCCCGAGGGGCGCGCAGAGATCGTGTTCGTCCGTGGCCTCGAGCGCATCCGTGAGGAGACGGGCGCCGCGATCCCCCCGTGGGCGGCCGGCGTGTGTCAGGGCTCCCGATCACGCATCGTGATTCGGGCGGACCTCGTTGATCAGTCTCCTCTAAACCCCATGGTCACGACGCTCCGGCACGAGTGGGTGCACCTGGCGTGGAGTCGCCGGGCCCGCCTGCGAACACGCGCACTCCCGCTCTGGCTTGAGGAAGGGCTCGCGGAGGACATCGGCGGGGGGGTCACCATCGAGTCCGGAGCCAAGCTCGACTTTGCGGCGCGGTTTGGCTGGTTGCTCGACTTCGAGACCATCACCCGCCACTGGCCGAAACGCGCTGAAGACGCGTCGCTGGCCTACAAGCAGGGCCTGTCGTTCGTTCGCTACTTCCGCCGGACGCACGGTGCCGACGTCTTCCAGCGGATCCTGAAGGACCTGGCCGATGGCCGCGGCGCCGAAGGGGGCACCGCAGGAGGTACCCCCTTCGAGAAGGTCGTGTTTGCCCATACCGGCTCGACCTTGAGCCATTGGCTCGCAGCGTGGCAGGTGGATGTGAAGGAGCGCGCCGACCCGTGGTTCCACCTCATCTGGCGCGACTTCCAGGGGACGCTCCTGTTCGTGGCGGCCCTCTTCAGCTTCTTCGCTTTCTTCGTGTTTCGCCGTCGGCGCTCACGACAGATCGAGGAGTTGCCCGACGACCCGCTGCCGCACGGCGCCGAGTAACGCACGCGGCCATGCGCGCCCCGCGGCCGCGGCAAGGGAGTGGTCCGGACCCAGGGGTCGTCGGCCGGGCCGCGCGGGCGCCGCTCTATCCAGCGCACGTTGCGTGCCGGGACTCTGCGGTGTCCGACACGTGCGCTGCTCGCAGCGGGGTACCCGGCCTTGGGGTGCAGAGCGCCCCATCACGACGAATCGCGACACGCCCGATACCGTCGCGCGCGGGCTTCGCCGTGGTGCTCGACCAGTCCGGACTCGAGCAAGCGGGCGAGGTCGCGATTCACGGTGCGCGTAGACACACCCAGGGCGCGCGCGAGCGTGCCGGCCGACTGCCAGCGTTCGTGCGTGAGCTTGAGCAGGCGTCTCGTGCGCGGGTCGACCCGCGTGGGGCTCGGTTGGTGGCGTATCGCGCGACGTCGGGTCTCGAGGACCTCCTTGATCACCGCCGCCTCGACTGCGGGACCCTGGCTGAGCAAGGCGGAAGCCTGGATGACGTTGGCCAGCTCGCGCACGTTGCCCGGCCAGCCGTAGCGCGCGAGGGCGGCAAGCGCTGTGTTCGGGAGCGTGCGCCGTGGACCCTCCTCCTGGTGGAGGAAGTGGGCCGCGAGTGCAGGGATGTCCTCGAGGCGCTCGCGTAGGGGGGGGAGCTCGATCTCCATGACGTTGAGCCGGTGGTAGAGGTCTTCGCGGAAGCGGCCCTCGGCGACGGCACGGCCCAGGTCCTGATGCGTCGCCGCGATCACGCGCACATCCGCCGGCAAGTCGCGTGTGCCGCCGACAGGTCGAACCGAGCGCTCTTGGAGTGTGCGGAGCAGGGCGACTTGCATGGCCGCAGGCATGTCTCCGACCTCGTCCAGGAAGAGTGTGCCGCGATGCGCGCTTCGGACGAGCCCCTCGCGCGGCTTCAGGGCTCCCGTGTAGGCGCCGCGAATGTGGCCGAACAACTCAGCCAGCATGGTCTCGGGGTGGATGGCGGCGCAGTTCACGGCCACAAACGGATGACCGGTCCGTGCGGACGTCCGGTGGAGGGCGCGGGCTACCAGCTCTTTGCCGGTGCCGGTCTCGCCGTGCAGCACGACGCTGCAGGGCGTTGGGCCGAGGCGCCAGATCGACTCGAGGACCCTGCCCCACGCGGGGGAGCTCCCGATCAAGCCACGGACCGGCGGTTGGCGCGGGGTCGCGGGTGCCTCGGCGGTGCTTGTGTTCTCGGTGCTTGCAGGCCGCGCGCCTTGTTGCGCTGCGAGGAAGCGCAGGATCGTCCGTGCGGCATCGACGTCGCGCGGCTTGAGCGGGTTGGAGCGTGCGATGGCCGCGACGCCTGCGCCTACGGGAAACACCAGGACCCCACGCGGGCGCCGTTGCTCGGGGCGCCAGAACTCGGGGCGTGCTGCGACGCGGTGTGCGCGCACCTCGGTTGTTCGCAGCAGACGTCGAAGCGACCACGAGGAGAGCGTGTGGATGGATTGGGCTTCGCGTTGGCGGTAGGCGCCACGGCTGTAGTGGAACAGCACACGCCCTCCGAGCATGCGAGCGAGCTGCTCGACGACCCGCGACTGCAGTTCCTGTGCGGGGGCCGACTGCCCTGCCGTGATGACTGCATCGAGGGCGTCGATGGTCTCGCGCGGGGCGGGGCGCCGTCGTTCCGTCTGGGCCCGGCAGATTGCGCGCAGCGTGCGCAGCGGTTGCTTGGTCGCCGGGATCGGCGGCTCGAAGCTCGCGAGCACGCGTAGGCAGCACATGCGATAGGCCGCGAGTTCGGCAGGCAGGCTCGCGGGGGCGTGGCGCAGGGCAAGGCGACGCAGGCCTCGCTCGGCGTCGAGTGCCTTCTCGAGCGCGAGAGCCGCCTCCTGAACCAAGCCGCGGGCGAGGAAGGCATCACTCAGCAGCATGGCGGTAATCAGGGTGTGCGACCACGGCTCCTCGGCGCCGCACCACCGCAGCAGGTGCCGAAGTTCTTCGGGGGCGACGGGTTGCCCGCTGTGGATGCGCGCACACAGGGAGTCGCTCGCGTCGAGTCGCGAGCCGAGCGTGCCAGGCTCCTGTCTGGGCACATCGGTCGGCTTGGTTCGGAAGAGCGTCGTGCGGAACGTGGGCGATCCGGGGAGCACGTGGAACAAGTCCGTCGGCCTGCGTGCGCCGGGCTCGGCCAGGACGCCGAGTGAGAGGTGCCGCAGCAGCTCGGCGAGACGCGGCGTATCCCGGCATGCGGCCCTCACCGAAGGCCGGAAGTCGTTTTGCCACAGCCGGTCGAGCAGCCGAGCCCGCTTGACCTCGGCTTGCCGCGCGGCCGGGCGTTCACCAGCCGGTAGTTTGGGCCAGAAGAGACGGGCGGCGGCCGATGTGACGCTCTCTCCGCTACGAGCGGAAGCGAGTAGTTGCATGCACTCCTGTGCGCGCGAAAGCGACAACGCTCCTGCTTCGTGGCGTTCGACTGCGAGGTGGGCGAGGAGCCTCCAGTAGGTGCGCGTTAGCCGACCGAGTGCCGCCGTGCGCAGAGCTCGCCACCGCTGACGCGCGCTCGCCCCAGCTGTTGGAGGCGCCGCTGTGGCGCGGCGCAGACAGCGGGCGACCGCTGCTGCCATGCCTAGGTGAACGACTCTGCTTCGTAGCTCTGCGCGTGCGAGGGCGCGGGAGCGAACCCTGTCGGACACGCTCCCGCGCAAGTGACTTCTCACCGCAATCACGGCGAGGAGTGCTCCAGCGAACTCTCGGTGAGCTTGCGGCACCGCGCGGAGGAGCGCTCGGCAGCTATCGACCGGCGCCGCATCACCCGCCGCGAAGGCTCGTGAGAGAGCACTAACCGTTCCTGCGTCGGGCCCCTGTCCAGAGACTGTTCGCAATGAGAGCGCGATGGCTTGGGCAGCTCGGTTGAAGGCTACTCTTTCAGTCCTAGAGGTTGGCGCGTGGCTGACCAGCAAGCCCAAGGCAGCGCCGGCCGTGCGCTCGCTTGGTCGACGGGTCGCGATGACGGCAAGGCGGTGATAGGCGTCTAGGCGGCGTTCAGTAACTAGCAGCTCGCTGACCCTACGAGGACCAGCTGCCCCAATGCTCGGCGAGCTCGTCGCCAACTGGGCTAGGAGGCGCCGGGTCGCTGGGGTTGCATCGCACTCCAAGAGTAGCGCCGCGAGTGCGAGTCGCGACCGAGCGCAGGCGGGGTCTGCTGCAACCGCGACAAGCGTGGGCGTCGCCCGCCCGCGCACCCGCATCCGCCGCAGCTCCAGCGCGGCGCGGGGGCCGGTCGTAGCCAGCTCCTGGGCGGCGATCAACCAGCGCGCGCCGTCACAGCGCGTTCGTCGCGCAGCCCTCTCGACGTCCACACGCACGATCAGGAGCGGCCTTACAGAGCGCATGCTCATGATCGTTGATTGACGGCTGTTAGCGAGTCAATGGCCTTCTGTAGGGCGTCGTAAGGTGTTGTTACGTCTATTATTAAGGACATGTTGTGTTGATTTTCTTGAGCAGATGTTTAGTATTCGCAACACCTGAGAGGGAGTGGGTGTTTGGGCACCCGCATAGGAGACCGCAATGCGCACATTCAAGACCACGCTGCTCGCGCTAGGGATCGCAGTCGTAGTCGCCGGCTTGGCGACGACGTCTGCAGCGAGCATCGACCTGTCGGATGCCACGGCCAGTGGCGTCAGTTACGACTGGCACGGGGACCTCGGCGTCCTGTCGATCACCGGGCGACCGGGCACCACGTTCGCCGCGTGGGACGCCGCAGGCAATGCCATCGGCGCCGGCACCCTCGATGAGGGGTCCGTGTCGTTCCTGGCTGGCAACGCGGGCACAGGCCCCGGCGGGGCCGTCCTCTACGTCATCGTCGACAACGACATCGTCGCCGTCACCGATCCCGAGTGGGACTGGGACTAGCCCGAGCCGCGCTACGCGCGAGCACGATCGCGCTCGCGCGCGATCGTGCGTAGCGCCGACGCCACCTGCTCCAGGGCAAAGGGCTTCTTCAAGAGAGCCGTTGCGCCCGCACGTCGTGCCCGGGACGGATCGATCCCGGAGGTCCAGCCGCTCATCAGGATCACCGGAACGTCCGGGCGGTCTCGGCGGACTTCGCGACAGAGCTCGATGCCATTCATCGTGGGCATCGCGACATCAGAGATGATCACATCGGGCTCGAACACGCCGGCGACTTCGAGCCCCGCGGCGCCGTCCGCCGCCGACTCCAGTGCATAGCCGGAACGCTTGAGAAAGCGGCAGAGCGGACCGAGGACGTTCTCGTCGTCGTCGACGACGAGCACCCGCAGCGGGGCCGGCTCGGTGGAGAGCCCGTCCTCGTCGTGCGCCGCTTCGCCGGCCTCTTCCGAAAGCGGCAGCTCGATCGTGAAGCGCGTGCCTTCACCAACCTGGGTCCAGAGACCCATGTCGCCGCCGTGCCGCTCCACGATCTGCTGGCTGAGGCAGAGACCGAGTCCTGTGCCGCGCTCGCCCTTCGTAGTGAAGAACGGGTCGAAGATCTTGGCCTTGATGTCCTCGGGGATGCCAGGCCCGTTGTCTTCGATGCGGAGCGTCACGCCGCCCAGGATGGCGCGGGCCTCGACGTCGATATGGCCGCCGTCGGCAAGCGCTTCCAGGGAGTTCTTGAGGAGGTTGGTCACCACCTCACGGAGTTCGGTCGCGTCGCCTTCGACACGGAGCCCCTTGTCGCAGCGGAGCTTCACGGTGATGGGCGGGCGCCCGTGGCGCCGGCGGGTGCTCCAGAGCGGTCGGAGGAACTCCACGGCATCGTTGCAGATCTCTGCGAGGTCGAGGGCGACGAAGTCCCCTTCGCGCTCCTTGCGCGTAAAGGACTGCAGGCGCCGCACGACGGCCGCCGCGTCCATGCAGGCCTTCTCGATGAGGTCGAGATCGACCTTGAGCTCGGGACTGACGGGGTCGAGGCTGATGAGTTGGACCCGGGCGAGGATCGAGGTGAGTAGGTTGTTGAACTCATGCGCCACGCCGCTGCTGAGCTCGCCCATCGTCCGCAGGCGCTCGCCGCGGACCAGGCGCTCTTGCATGGACTTGAGCTCGGCCATCGAGTTCTGAACGTCCGAGACGAGGCGGTGGGTCTCGAGGGCGGCCGCCGCCTGCTCCGAGAAGAGCGCAAGGACCTCTTGATCGACCTGATCAAAGGACCCTGCGGCCGACGCGCTATCCGCATACAGGACGCCGAAGAGCGTATCGCCTCGCAGCATGGGGACGCAGAGGATCGAACGGAGCGAGAGGCTTGTGATGCTGGGGCGCCCCATCAGCTCCTGGTCGTCGAACACATCGTGCAGCAGGAGCGATGTCTGCGAATCGATCACGCGCTGGATCACGGTCTGGGAGAGGTCTTCGACCTCCACGCCAAGGTCCTCGGACGACGTTCCCTTCTCGACGCGCATCGCCTGACTGGAGTTCGAGTCGAGCAGGACGACGCAGGCGCGCTCGGCGCCGGTGATTTCGATGGTGTCTTCCGTCATCCCCTGCAGGAGGTCGTCGAGGCCGGCGCCGGCGTTCATGCGCCCGGTGGCGGCAAGTACGCGGCGCAGGGCGCTCGCGACGCGCTCGTCCGGGGCCGCCGTGAAACCATGCTTGAGGAGGAGACGATGGGCCAGGGCGTGGGAGTCGCCGGTCCGCAGTTGTGCGGCCGAGCCTGCTTCACCGAGTGCCTCGGCATGTTGCTTGTGAGCGCGCGAGTGTTCTTGCGGGAGGGGGTGTCTGCGGGCGAGAGCTTCGTCGAGGGGGATATCTGCGAGTTGAATCGCCCGAGAGAACAACTGCGCTGCCTGCGCTGCGTGGCTGCCACGGCCTAGCGTGGACCGGAGGGCGAGTGCTCGTCCCTGAAGGTAGCGCTCCCCGGTCAGCGCCACGTACCGCTCTACAGCAAGCAGCGCCTGTTCAGCGTCATCTTGGCTAAGGCTCGATGTGCTCCGGATCGCGGCCTCTGCCAATAGACGCCGGTCTCGTCCTGAGGCGACTCTCGCCGAGTTTCTCTGGGGCAGGAAGCGGTCGACTGGGGGCGCGCGATACGCGGTGCCTTGACGAACGACACGCTCCAGCCACAGACCCGTCCGATAGTTGAACCGAGACGGACCGTCGACGCGGGGTCTAGGCGCCTTCGGTACCGGAACTCGAACGCCGAGAATGTCCAAGAGTCGGGCCAGGTGGCCGAGCGAATGCAGGTTGGTTTCGTAGAGCCCGTCCGCGTGCCGGAGCGCCCGTTCGAAGCACTGCGCAGCTCTGACGTCGCTCCCCATATGGAGGGCGGAAAGGGCGGCGGAGAAGTGGTGCGTGGCTCGCGCATAGCTGGTGACGCGAGCGAGTGCTGCTTCGCCGCTGAGTGAGAGCATTGCCCTGCTGGTACGGGCATCTCCCAATGAAGAGGAGAGCGGCGCAAGCTCAGCAGCAGCGATTGCGATGGCCTTCTTGTCACCGACCCTTTGTGCAGCCTGGACTGCGCGGAACATGGTTCCTGCGGCGAGCCTAGAGTTCATCTGTTGATCGTAGATTCGGGCGAGAAAGAGAAGGCTCGAAGACAACCGCCCTGTTTGCGCATAGCGAATTGCGTGATTCGCTGCTTCCTGAAACATGGACGCACTGAGAACAAGCGAGCCTGAGTTCTGGCGCAGCCGCCCGAGGTTCATCAAGGTGGCGATGGTGCCGTTGACGTCGCCGAGGTTCCGCCTCACTCGTAGTGAGCGGTCGAAGTGGCGGGCGGCGATCCCTTGCTGACCGAGCGCTTGCGCTGCGATTCCCAAGTTGCTGTACACCTGAGCGACAAGTGCGGGGGCGCGAGCGCGCTTAGCGCATGCCCGAGCGGCCGCGAGCGACCGAAGTGAAGACAGGTACAGCCCCCGCAGGAAGCGCGCCTGGCTATCGCCCATGTAGAAGCGGGCCAGAGTCGCCCAATCTTGCACACCAGCACGGCGTGCCTCTCGGAGAAGCGGGCGGGCCTCCCTGAGTGCGGTGCGACCTTCGGACTCGCGGTGAAGCCGAAGGAGCAGTTGACCCTTGAGGACTAGCGCCTCCGTCCGAACGGCTCGTGGCGTTTCGGAACTGGCGAGCATCCGCGTGAGGATTTCCAGCGCCCCGGAGTACTGGTGCGCACCCCAGAGCACCCATGTGAGGCCAAGAGCGGTCTTTGCCTCGGCGCCCATGTCCTCAATCTTGGCGGCGATCAGACCAGCCAGCTCGGCGGAATCTGTCCCAAACTCAAGGAGTTGACTTGCTCGCCAGCGATCGTGCGGCGTGTCTAGTGGACTTGGGGCCTGTCGGATGATGCCGGCAAGCGTGGCTTGGGCATCGGACCGCTGAGTTGATGTGAAGGCGCTCCACTGCCTCGAGAGGACTTCAAGCGCGCGTCCGGGTTGTCCGTCGTCTTGCAGCAGGCGCGATAGATCAAGTGCGGTCGTCGGGCCATCGTCTTCGTTGAGGGTGGACAGGAGCCGCGCCCTCAGCACTTCGATTGGCTCGGCAAGGCCGCCGGTCGCCGATTCAGGTCTCAGTGCCCTCGTAGCCAGCCCCAAGTGCCTTGCGTCGTCGCGGACGACGGTGCGGATCAGCGGTGTGGTCGGGAGGGGCTCGTCGCTTAGCTGGTTCCAAAGGGTCTGGACGACAGGCTCGGCGAGAGGGGACTCGACCATGGTGAGGTAGGCGAGCAGGGTGCGCAGGTTGTCGTCGGCGTGGCGGAGCGCCTCGGCGAGACGCGGCGTGAGGCCGGTCTGGATCTCGTAGCGCTCGAGGGCGTCAACGTTCCAGCACCAGCGGCCGCTCTCGTAGCGCAGGTCTCCGCGTCGGCTGCCTTCGGCGAGCAAGGCTGCCAAGGTGCCCGGCAACCCCTCCGAGACGGACATCATCCGTTCGACGTCGACGGCTTCCGGGGTGAGTCCGGGGAAGCGCGCCGAAACGAACTGGAGGAGCTGGGCCGCGTCGAGCGGCGCTGTGTCGAGGAACGGGCGCGCAGGCTCCGCAGCATCGGGCACAAGCAGGCTCTCGGCGTCGGCGTCGCCGACGTCGAGCATGAGCACGATCGGCGGCGCGGATGCACTGCCCCCGTTCTCGCGCAGGGCAAGCAGATGGCGCGAGAGAACCCGGATGGCCTCTTGGGCGTCTTCCGGGAGTTCCCCGAAGTCCTGGACCACGAGCAGGAACGGTGCACGCCTTGCGGTGACCTCCACCGCGCGGACGAACTGCTCCGCCATGCGTGTGTGGGCGTGGCTGCGCTCCTCACGGCCCAGGTCGCGTCGCGCGCTGAGGCCGAGGCGAATGGCTTGGATCGGCTCGTCCGGCGCGAGGTCGAGGGTCGCCATGCCATCGGCCAAGTGCCGCAGCGGACCGCGCCGCTCGCCCGCGGACTCGCGGCCCGAGAGAAGCAGCGCGGGTACGCCGTCGGCGCGCGCGAGAGCGATGGCTTCGGACGTCATTCGCGTCGCGCCCGAAGACGGGCGTCCCCGAACGACGAGGACCGGGTCGGTGAGGCGCGGCGCCCGCGCAGCGGCCATGCGGCCGGGGCCGCCCGCCCGGCGGGCACGCAGAGCCTCGACGGCGTCGCGGATGCGGGCGAGGGCGTCGGTCCCCCCGACGAGCGCACCACCTTCGGCGGCCGCGAGGCCCTCCTCATGGCGGAAGCGAGGCACGGCTTCACCCCGGGCCTTGGCGAGCGCTTCGAGCAGTGCGAAGGCGTCGTGGGGACGTTCCTTCGGATTGCGCGCGAGCAGCATGGCCAAGAGATCGTCCAGCGCCGTGGGCATGTCCTTGCGAAGGGAGCGAGCCCGCGGTGCCTCTTCGCGGCGACGGCGTCCAAGGACTTCGCCCGCGTTGCCTTCAAGGGGCATGCGACCGGTGGCCAGCTGGAACGCAACGAGCCCGAGGCTGTAGAGGTCGGCACGATGATCGTGTTCGCTGGCTTCCGTGACTTCCGGAGCCATGGTCAACGGCGTACCGCGCGCGACGCCCTCGACGGGACCGACATGGGCCAGACCGCCATCGGTCAGCGCGAAGCGGGGACGATCGCCCGCCGCGTCGAGCATCAGGTTGCCCGGCGTGACGTCGTAGTGGAGGACACCCAGGCGATGCAGCGCTCCGAGTACGCGGGCGCCGTCTTCGAGCAACGCCCAGATGTGCTCGATCGGCTGCGGGCCCTCGACATGGTCGAGGCTCGTGCCGGGCACGAACTCCACGGCCTGGAACCAGCCTTCTTCACCACAGGGGCCTGCGTCGAGGACGGAGGCCCAGTTCGGGTGGCGGAAGTGCCGGAGGATCTCGTCCGCGGGCTCCTGCCGCTCACCGCCGACAAGCCCCTCGATCAGCTTGAGCGCGATGTGGACGCAGTCCCGGCCCAGATCCTCGGCGAGGTACACGGTGCCCTGGGCACCGGCACCGAGAATGCCGCGAAGGCGATAGCGCCCCGCGATGATCCGGCCCTGGTTCGAGTCCTTCGGCATGTCTGGTCCACAACCCATCCGTCGCCGCCTGCGCGGAGAGGAGTCGAGGACCTATCGACCGGAGGCTCCATCGGCCTGTAGGAGCGCTGGGCGAACCGCCACATCGCCCGGCTGGGGGGCGGCTGCCTGCAAGTCCGCCTTCCGTGCCGCAATCCCGCGCAGCACGCGGTCGGCGAAGGCCTGCTCGGCGGGGCGGCGACCGTTGGGCTCGGCTTCGTCGTAGGTGAGGGGGTCACCGAACGCGAGACGAACACGCGCTCGCCCAGGCCGCCGGGCGCCCTTTGGCCAGGCATGCCAGGCGCCTGCGATGGCGACGGGGATCACCGGAACGCCCGTGCGCCGGGCCAGTGTCCCGATGCCTCGCTGGGCACTGTTGAGATGGCCGTCGGGACTGAGCCGCCCCTCGGGGAAGATCACCACGGCGTGGCCGCGCTTGACGAGAGCCATCGCCCTGCGGATGCCCTTGCGCGCGGAGCGCCCGCCCTTCCCGATCGGAATGGCGGTGACCAAGCGGTAGAACCAGCGCGCCTTGGGTGACTCGTAGAAGCGCTCGGTCATCACGAAGACCAAGCGCCGTCGGACGACCAACTGCACGAAGGCCGGATCGAGGTAGCTGGTGTGGTTTGGACAGAGCACCACGCCGCCCTTGGGCAGCTTGGGCGCCGCGCCCACCCGTCGGATGCCCCAGATGGGGCTCAGCGCGAAGCTCACGACGCACTTGAACGCCTGGTAGCCGACTTCATACGCCGGTCGCCAGAAGCTGCCGACAGGGCCAGGTCGATTGAGCCAGGCCGTGGCCGTCATCCTGAGCGCTCGTTAAGGACAGGCAGCCGTGTGCTTCTCGATGAACATCTTGGCTTCCCGGGTCAGGAGCCGTCGGGCCTCGCCACGGGGCAGCATCCGGTGCGCTGCGTAGTACGTCTTCTTGGCTCGCTTGCCGAGCTCGCAGTCCTTCTTGCCGCCGACTTCGAACTGCGTGGCCCAGACACGGGCGAGTCCGATCGTCGCCGGGTAGCGGTCATCGCCAGCCGACTCGACGTAGAACTCGCTCACGCGCAGGTAGTGCAGCGCCGCTGTGGTCAAGGCGTCCATGATGCGGGGGAGCTCGTCCTTGGGGACGTCGCCATCCTTGAGCTCCTTCTTGACCTGGGCAAAGGCTGCATCACCCATGCCTGTGTAGGCGCGTGCAAGCAGACCACGGTCCTGCAGGCTCATCTTGTCGTCTACGACGGCCTGAAGCCTGGTGAGGGCCTTGGCGAACTCGCCCTCGTACACGAGGCAACGGCCCACCCCAACGTTGGCCTTGAGGCGCTGGACGCCGGCCTCGGTGCGCCCACCCGAGCGGGAGCTGATTTCCTGGGTGACACGCTCGTACTCGCCACGGGCTGCGGCGATCTTCTTGACGTCGTCGCCTGCCGGCAGCAAGTGGAAGAAGTGGGTCTTGGCGAGCTTCGCCTCGAAGTAGTCCCGGGCGTTCATGCTCGGGGAGGCAATCACGAGATCGAGTTCGTTCTGCGCCTGCTTGCGCTTGCGCTGACCGAGGAAGATGCGCGCGCGCATGTCGCGAACCTTCGCCGAGTAGAACGACTGGGGGAAGGCCTCGAGCAACTCACGGGTCGCGACGAAGGTCTTGTCGGTGTCGCCGGCCTCGGCCAGGCAGAGCACGCGCTTCCACATCGAGATCTCTTTGGAGGAACCCTTCAGGGCTTCGGCAGCCTGGGCGAAGCTGTCGGCGGCTTCAAGCCAAGCGCCTGCTTGACCCTGCAGATCACCGTTGCGGAAGAACTCGTTGTTGAAGGCGTTGGTGGCGAAGACCTCATCGACGAGACCGGCGCTCACGGATTCGTTACCGACCTTGACGGTCGTGTAGCCCAAGTCCATGTTGCCCTTGCCGCTGCGCTTGAGGATCTCATCGCCGGGCGCCTGCTCGTTGCCCATCGCTTCGCTGAGCTTCTTGGGCAGCCAGCCGCCGTCACGGAGCCGGACCATGTCGGCGTGAGCGGTCCCCGCCGTGGAGAGAAGGATGACGAAGGCCGCAACGGCGGCCCCAATTGTTCGCGTGATCATATCGAAAGGACCCCTGAGGTTGGGTGGGCCGGGTCGGACGGGGCGAGAAGGCGCAGCGTATCCGGGCCTCCCGGAGTGGTCAACCCGACCCGGGGGGGCGTTCGCCTGGGGGTTGGGCTCGCCAGCCCCATTCGTCGCGGCTCAGGCCGAATCTAGAGGAGGCCCTTGTAGTGGAGCGCCAGCAGGTCCATCGAGAGGGCCACCCCGAAGTGCAGCGCCCAGCCGTAGAGGATGGTGCCGGTGCGCCAGGAGAGGGTCCCGAGGATCAGGCCGGCTCCGATGGCCCCGATCGCTTCGGGCATCGGCTTGTAGTAGTGGATCATGCAGTAGGGCGCGAGCATGACGAGCACGGACGCCCACCCGAGCACCCGCTTCAAGCCGAGCACGAGGAAGCCTCGGAAGAAGAACTCGATCGCGAAGAACTGGAGGCAGTAGATGGCCTCGAAGATCAGGAAGTCCTTCGAGATCCCCTCGCCCGGTCGCAATGGGAAGAACGGGTAGGTCTCCTGGAACGCCGCGTCCTGGGAGACCACCCAGATGACGGGAAAGAAGATCGCAAACAACGCTAGATAGGTCAGCCCGTCCTTCCCCGTCCCCTTGACTCGTAGGCCGAGATCTCGCAACGAGCACTTGGCGAACAGGCGCGCGATCAGCGCCGGGATCAGAACGAGGAACAGGAGACAGGCCGAGCCCCACCACACCCAGGTCTTGAGCCGCGGAGAGCCCGGGACGTCAAGGTGCTTCACGTACTCGGCCGCAGGCGGCGGCGAGCGGCGCAGTTCCTTGCCCGACATGCTCGGGCGGCGCTCGCGGTGGTGCGGGTAGTGCCAGGGCATGCCGTAGTAGTCGAGCAGGGTGAGTACGAAGGGCACGCACACCAAGATCGCCAGTGCACCCCGGTTGATGCCGAGGAGGTCCTTGATCAAGCCACGCAGGCCGTGGACGTCTTCGCCCCCAACGGTCGGCAGCTCGCTCATGCGTTCTTCGCCTTGCCCGGGGCCTTGCGCTCCGCGCGGCCCGTAACGATCTCCATCTCCTGGAGTGAAATGCGCTTCGTTCGCAGGCCGTCGAGCCGGCCGCGTCGCTGTGCGATCAGCTCGGCAACGATGGCGACCGCGATCTCGCCGTGGGTGCCGCCGCCGAGATCGATACCGATCGGCGCATGCAGCCGGGCCAGGTCGACGCCCTCGAGACGTCCCTGGCCCTGCAGCTTGCGTAGGATGTTGCGCACCTTGACGTGGCTTCCGATCAGGCCGACGTAGCCAGCAGCGCTCTGCAGTGCGAAGTCCGTGCATTCGAGGTCGTAGGCATGGCCGCGTGTGACGACGACGCAGTATGCCGAGGCCGGGAGCTCGAGCGCTTCGAAACACTCGCTGAATGTCTCTCCGGCGATGACGAGCCGCGCCTCGGGGAAGCGCTCCGCGTTGGCGAAACTCTCGCGGTCATCGACCACCGTTACGCGAAACCCCGCCCGGGCCGCGACGGTGCAAAGGTCCTTGCTGATGTGACCGGCGCCGAAGATGACGACCTGCGGGATCGCGATGGGCTCGATGAAGACTTCCAGCTCGCCCCCGCACATCAGGCCGGTCTCGCCGGTTGCGTTCTCCGTGAGGCGGAAGGTCACGCGGCGGGGTTCGTCGCACTCGATGACCTCGAGGCAGGCGTCCACGACATCCGCTTCGACGCAGCCTCCGCCTACGGTGCCGAGGAAGGACCCGCTGGCCGTGACCAGCAGGCGCATGGTCTCCTTGCCGGGGGTGCTGCCGCGTGTCCCAATGACGGTCGCCAGTGCGGCCGGCTCCCCTGCGGCGCGCAGGCGCACGATCTCCTCGTAGAGGTCAGGCGCAGGGTCCGGATTCTTGGGCTGGGGAGGCATGGGGCGTTTTCCGGGACGGCTCGGAATCGTAGCCCGAATCAACCCGGAGCTGGTGCGAATCGCCGGGTTGCGGGCCGCCGGGTGGGCGTTCGCGGCTTGCGGCTTCGGTGTCCGTTCGCAGAGGCCGCCTATCAAGCCCCAGGCGGCGTTCGTATTCTCCTCTGTCATGCGTACCGCCACCACCCGCGTCTCCCGTGTCCTCCTCTCCGTGGTCGCCCTGGGCCTGGCCCTCGCGGCCGCACCCCCCGCGGCCTGGGCCGAGGGCGAAGTCGAGATCCGCCGCAACCTCCTCGTTCAGGCCGTGGAGAAGCGTCGCAGCGCCGTCGTCTCGATCCGTACGAACCAGATCGTCAAGCGCAGCTGGTTCGACATCTGGGGCTACAGGCGCTACGGCGAGCCCTACGAGCGCAATGGCGGCTTGGGCTCCGGCGCGATCTTCCATCCCGAGGGCTACGTGATCACGAACGCGCACGTGATCTCTCGCGCGAGCAAGATCTTCGTGGGAGTGTCGACCTACGACGCCGCTGGCCGGAGCGGGAAGCCCCGGGAACATCGCGCGCTGCCGGTCGCGATCGACATCGAGAACGATCTCGCCATCCTGCGCATGGTGCCGGAGCCCGGGCGTGCCGCGCCCAAGTTCCCGTACATCCCGCTGGGGCGCAGCAACGACCTGATGGTCGGGGAGGCCATCATCGCGATGGGCCATCCCTTCCGGCTTGGCTTCACCGTGACGCGGGGCATCATCAGCGCGCTCAATCGGAAGCTCGAGCTTGGCAGCCGCGTCTTCGACGACTTCATGCAAGTGGACGCGGCGATCAATCCCGGTAACTCCGGCGGACCCTTGTTCGATGTGACCGGTCGCTGGATCGGGGTGAACACGGCGATCTACAACCGGGCCCATGGTGCCGAGGGCATCGGGTTTGCGATTCCCGCCGACCGGGTGCGGTCACTCATCGCGAAGGCGTTCAAGCGTCGCGTCATCACTGGGGACTGGCTGGGCATCGAGTTCGAGGAGGGCGAGGACCGGGAGGCCCGCGTGAAGCGCGTCTTCCCCAAGGGGCCCGCCGCGCGCGCCGGCATCGCCGCCGGCGACGTGGTCGTCGCCATGAGCAAGCGCGCGATGCCCTCCCTCTACGACTTGCGGGTCGCGCTCATCGGCCTGGAGTCGGGCTCGGAGGTCCCGGTGATGGTCGAGCGTGACGGCCGGCCGCTGGCCGGCGGACCGAAGCGTCTGCGGCTCTCGCCGGTCCCGACGAACCGCCTGAGTGCCAAGCACCTGGGCTTCACCGCAGAAGACACGGGTGAGTCGAACGGCGTCCTCGTGGCATCGATTCTC
This sequence comes from Planctomycetota bacterium, assembly GCA_029259795.1. Classification (GTDB taxonomy): domain Bacteria; phylum Planctomycetota; class PLA2; order PLA2; family JAEUHO01; genus JAHEIK01. The sequence goes on along the minus strand of JAJDEM010000190.1, from coordinate 6,148 downwards.
AGCGATGGCCCCGCAGCCCGGATGAGCCTCAAGCCGCGGGATCGGATCTACGCGCTTGGGGAGTGGGAGATTCGCAACACCGAGGACCTGCTGCTGTTCCTGCAGTTCGTATCCCCCGGCGACATGATCGACGTGAAGATCTACCGCCAGGTCGGCACGCAGCTACGGCGCCTCGAGGGCAGCATGAAGGCCAAGTAGCGCGGCGCGCCTACTTCATCACGACGCGCTTGACGCCCAGGATGTCTGCGACCTTCTCGTCGATCCGGTTGATGCCCAGGACGTGCTGGATGATGATCGGGTGCTTCTCTGTCGGCGTCGTGAGGATCATCCGACCCGAGCCGCAGAGGATGCGTTCCATCACATCCGGGATCTCCTTGAACCAGCGCAGGTCTTCCGTGCTGTAGCGCCGGATGTCGGCGAACACGCCGCGGCGATGGATGACCTCGTTGTGGCGGAACTCCCAGTAGTCGAAGCGCGTCTGGATGAACACGATCAGGTAGATGAGCGAGAACAGGCCGAACATCGTGTAGTAGAAGTTCGCGTTCATCTGGAGCCCGAGGTTGCGGAAGAAGGCGCCAATGAACGACAGGAACTCAAAGTGCAAGCCGGCGAAGATCAGCACGCCGACCAGCGCGATGATCATGACCGAGATCACTTCGGAGAAGTCGAACGAGATCACCATCAGGTTGAAGGCGAAGATGCACATCCAGATCGTGCCCAGGTGGGTGGGCAGGTCGTCTGCCCCGTTGGCGTGGGCGACGATGGCGGCGACCAGGGAGCAGACCCACGAGAGCCAGAAGAAGATCACCTTCGGGTAGGCCCGGACGATGACCCGCTCGCTGGCGGGATCGCTGGACGGGGCTGAGCTGGGGGCGGGGGCTTCTACGGGCGCGGCCGGGGTCTCATCAGACACGGTGTTCTCTCCTCCGGAGCGGGCGCTCCTGCGTAGGGCGCGGCGGCCTGTCGGCCCGCTCATGGTAACGAACGGGCCTGGGGGATGGCGTGCCCGTGCGGACTCAGTCGGCCTCGCCCCGCTGAATCGCGTCTCGCGCGAGCCGATCGGCACGCTCGTTCCCCAAGATGCCCGCGTGCGCGGCCACCTTGACGAAGTGGAGATCGGCGAATCGCGCCATCTCCGCCCTCAGGCTCTCGATCAACTCGGCGTTGGCCTTCACCTTGTGGCCCCTTGTGAGGACCCCGATGACGTACTCGGAATCCGTGTGGACCTCGACCCGCAGGTGGGGCCGCGTGACGGCCTCCAGTCCCGCGAGGACGGCGGCCAGCTCGGCCACGTTGTTGGTCGCAACCCCGAGGAAGCGCTGGATTTCGCGACGGTGGCCGCGCCAGAGGAGCAGCGCGCCCAGCCCGGCGGGGCCCGGGTTCCCCGAGGAGGCGCCGTCGGTGTAGATGATCAGGGTCTCTCCCGCACCCGGCGCTTCCGGGACGGGCTCGGCCGCAGCCCCCGGCGGGGAGGCAGCGGCCGGGACCTCCGCGGGGTTCTCCTCATCGCGCAGCGGCGCCACCTCGTCCGGCCGCACGGTGTAGGTGCGCTCATCCTGCGGCTTGTAGCGCAGCGAGGCCAGGCCGCGGTCGTCAAGGACCGGCGCGCCGTGCTCGTCCACCTCGATCCAGACTTTGTTCTTCCGGTAGCGGTGGCGTTCCCAGGGCATGCCAAGGATCCTACCCAGGAGGCGAATCCGATGGCGGGGAGGCGACCCGGAACGGCGCCCGGGGATTCTGCCTCCGACGCGCCTTCGGAGCGTTCCACCCCTCCGCTATCCTGCCCCACGCTTTGGAGTTGCCATGCCCCGTAGGGACGACATCAAGCGCATCCTGATTCTGGGATCTGGCCCGATCGTGATCGGTCAGGCCGCCGAATTCGACTATTCGGGCACCCAGGCGTGCAAGGCGCTGCGGGAGGAGGGCTACGAGGTCATCCTCGTCAACAGCAACCCCGCCACGATCATGACCGATCCGGAGATGGCGGATCGCACCTACATCGAGCCGGTCACGGCCGAGGTGGTCGCGCGGGTCATCGAGCGCGAGCGCCCCGACGCCCTCTTGCCGACGATGGGTGGTCAGACCGGGCTCAACGTAGCGCTCGACCTCCACCGCGACGGCACCCTCGAAAAGTTCGGTGTCACGATGCTCGCGGCGAACCCGGACGTCATCGAGAAGGCCGAGAACCGCGAGCTCTTCCACGCCGCGATGCTCAAGATCGGCCTCGACGTGCCCCGAGGCCGCACGGTCCAGACCTACCAGGATGCGCTGGCGGCGATGGAGGAGGTCGGCCTGCCCTGCGTGATCCGCCCCTCGTTCACCATGGGTGGCACGGGCGGCGGCATCGCCTGGAACGTCGACGAGTTCCAGGAGATCTGCCTGCGCGGTCTCGACCTCTCGCCCACCAACGAAGTGCTCATCGAGGAGAGCGTCGTTGGCTGGAAGGAGTTCGAGCTCGAGGTGATGCGCGACCACGCCGACAACGTCGTGATCATCTGCAGCATCGAGAACATCGATCCGATGGGCGTGCACACGGGCGACTCCATCACGGTGGCCCCCGCACAGACGCTGACCGATCGCGAGTACCAAGCGCTGCGCGACGCCGCCATCCGCGTCATCCGCGAGATCGGTGTCGAGACCGGAGGTTCGAACATCCAGTTCGCCACGGATCCGGCCACGGGTCGCATCGTCGTCATCGAGATGAACCCGCGGGTGTCGCGGTCTTCCGCGCTCGCGTCGAAGGCCACGGGCTTTGCGATCGCCAAGATCGCCGCCAAGCTGGCCGTGGGCTACACGCTCGACGAGCTGCCCAACGACATCACAAAGAAGACACTCGCCTGCTTCGAGCCGACGATCGACTACGTCGTCACGAAGGTGCCGCGGTTCAACTTCGAGAAGTTCCCCGAAGCCGAGCCCACGCTCACAACGCAGATGAAGAGCGTCGGGGAGGGCATGGCCATCGGCCGGACCTTCCGCGAGAGCCTGCAGAAGGGCCTGCGCAGCCTCGAGACCGGGCGCATGGGCTTTGGTGTCGACAAGAAGGAGGCCGGCGCAAAGCCGCTCGACAAGGAGGAGATGCGCCGCCGGCTCCAGATCCCGGGCCCCAACCGCATCTTCCGCATCCGCGAGGCGCTCCGCGACGGCTGGACCGTCGACAGCCTGCACTCGCACACGAAGATCGACCCCTGGTTCCTCGAGCAGATGAAGCTCCTCGTCGATCGGGAGCAGGAGCTCCGCGGTTTTCGGACGCTGACCGACGTGCCCGACGACCTGCTGCGCCTCACGAAGCAGGACGGCTACAGCGATCACCAACTGGGCATCATCTTCGGCATGCCCGAGATGGAGGTCCGCGCGCAGCGCATCAGCCGCGACGTCACACCGGTCTTCAAGCAAGTGGACACCTGTGCGGCCGAGTTCGAGGCCATCACCCCCTACTACTACTCGACCTACGACGAGGAGGACGAACTGCGTCCTGCGACGAAGGAGCGCATCGTCATCCTTGGCGGCGGACCGAACCGCATCGGCCAGGGCATCGAGTTCGACTACTGCTGTGTCCAGGCGGCGTATGCGCTGCGCGATGCCGGCTACGAGACCGTCATCGTGAACTCGAATCCCGAGACGGTTTCGACGGACTACGACACGAGCGACCTGCTCTTCTTCGAGCCGCTGACGGCCGAGCATGTGCTCGACATCATCGAGCGCACGAACCCGAAGGGCGTCATCGTCCAGTACGGCGGCCAGACCCCGCTGAACCTGGCGCGCTCGCTGCAGGAGATGGGCGCGCCCATCATCGGCACGAGTCCTGACGCCATCGACCTCGCCGACGACCGGAAGCTGTTCAAGGAACTCGTCGAGGCCCAGGGGCTGCTGCAGACCGAGAACGGCATCGCCACCTGCTACGAGGAGGCGCTCGGCGTTGCCCATCGGATCGGCTATCCGGTGCTGGTACGCCCCTCCTTCGTGCTGGGTGGGCGCGCGATGGAGATCGTCTACGACGACTCCTCGCTCAAGCGCTACATCGAGGAGGCGGTCGACGCCTCGCCCGAGCGTCCGATCCTCGTAGACAAGTTCCTCGAGGACGCTGTCGAGGTCGACGTGGACGCGATCGCGGACGAGGAGCGCTGCGTCATCGCTGGCATCATGGAGCATATCGAGGAGTGCGGCGTGCACTCCGGTGACTCCTGCTGCACGTTGCCGCCCTGGAGTCTTGGCGAGGCCGTCCTCGACGAGATCCGCGAGAGTACGCGCAAGCTTGCCATGGCACTCGGTGTCCGTGGGTTGATGAACGTCCAGTACGCCGTCAAGGGCGGCAAGGTCTACCTGATCGAGGTGAACCCGCGCGCCAGCCGCACGGTGCCGTTCGTCTCGAAGGCGACGGGTGTGCAAGTCGCACGGGCCGGCGCGCGCGTGATGGCGGGCGAGAGCCTGGATGAGATCGGCATCACCCATGAGATCATCCCGCCGTATTTCGCCGTCAAGGAGCCGGTGTTCCCGTTCAACCGCTTCCCGGGGATCGACATCATCCTGGGTCCGGAGATGCGTAGCACCGGCGAGGTGATGGGTGTCGACGTCGACCTCGGCGCCGCCTTCGCGAAGGCGAAGCTCGGCGCCTACCTCAAGCTCCCGCGCGAGGGGAAGATCTTCATCTCCGTGAAGGACGACGACAAGCGGGCTGTGATCGACATCGCCCGTCGGCTCGCCGAGCAGGGCTACGATCTGGTTTCGACCTCAGGCACGCACAAGCTCCTCAAGCGCTCGGGCGTCCCGTGCGAGATGGTCTACAAGATTGCCGACGGGGCACGTCCCAACGTGCTCGACATCGTGAAGAACCGCCAGGTGCACCTGATCATCAACACGCCCTCCGGGCGCGGCGCGCGTACCGACGAGGGTCGCATCCGGGGCGCGGCGTCCGTGCTCAACATCCCGTGCATCACGACGGTCTCGGGAGCCACGGCCCTCGTTCAGGCGCTCGAGGCCTATCGCCGCGGTCCGCTCGATGTGTGTTCGGTGCAGGAGTACCTGCAGCAGGTCGCGGCACCCGCCACCGTCTAGCGTTCGCGGGCGACCAGGCTTGGCGCTCGCGGGCGACCAGGCTTAGCGCTGGCGGGCGACCAGGCTTAGCGCTCGCGGGCGAGGGGCGTCCGGAAGCCCACCTTGATCGTCGGGCGCTGTACCAGGTTGAACGGCGGCGTCGAGTTTGCCTTCGGGTCGGCGAGCTGCCAGCGCATCTCGAACACCCGGTAACGACCGTTGCGCTCGATGTTGCGCACCAGCGTCGTCAGCTGCTCGAGCGAGCAGTTGTCGTACTTGTACTCGCGGTAGGTCGTGCGGAAGCCCTTGGAGCGGTTCGGATCGTTCGTCTCGGGACCGGCCCAGGTGCGCTTGACCTTCACGGCCCGCTCCGCGCTCTCCATCATCTTGTTGGGGATGCCGCTGTCGGACGTGCCGACGCCACCGCTCGAGGCGCGGTAGCCCTGGACGAACTTCTCGACCTCGACGGCGAGCTCACCCAGGCCGCGCGGGCGTCCATCCGGCGTCTTGCCGGTGGCGTTCAGGGCGGAGAGGGCTTGCTTGTTGGCCTGCTTGTAGGCGTTGAGCGTGTTGCGTTGCATGATCGCAACGACCGCGATCACGATGACCAACACGCCGAAGACGATGCAGTAGTACTTGAGGTGATCGCTCTTCTCGCCGATGTCGCTGTCGTTGGCCATGACTGCCTCTAGTCGTCCCGGAACGTGAAGGTGAAGCGCTGCTTCTTGCGCGAGGTGCCCGCTACGGGCTGCTCGGACTGCGCCTCGGCAACGACGCGGGGATTGCGAGCACGATCCTTGAAGTACGGGCTCTCGGAGAACAGCCGGCGTGCCGTGTCGAATGCGTTGCGGCTGTCCACGATCAGCGTCACGACCATGCGGCGCTGCTGCACGGTCAGCTCCGAGATCTGGAAGAACGTCCCAAGCTGCTCACGCGGCACAGAGGAGAGAGCCTTGTAGACCTCGTACTCGGCCCTGAGTGCGCTGGGGAGCTTGGGGATGTCGGAGCGCAGGCCCAGCTGCGACTGCAGGTAGCGGTGCCGGCGAATCAGCAAGGAGCGCATGCGGGTGATGCGGGTCTCGTCCTTTGGAAGTGCGTGCAGCTGGTTGCGTGCGGT
>JAJDEM010000189.1 GCA_029259795.1 Planctomycetota bacterium | reverse complement strand
GGCGTACCACCGCCGACGAAGATCGTCTCGGGCTGCAAGCGCTCGGCCCAGGCCGCCGCCTCGAGCAGCAATCCGTCGATGTACGCCTCCGTGTCGTTCTCACGGTGGGCGTGCGAGTTGAAGTCGCAGTACGGACACTTGTGCGCACAGAACGGGAAGTGCACATACAGGTGGCGAATGGTCTCGCCGCTGTCCGGAGGCATCAACGCTCGCCCGAGGGCGGGACTCCAAGCGACGTGCGCAAGCGCTTGATCGCAGAGTGCTCGAGCTGACGAACGCGCTCGCGGGAGATCCCGAGCTCTCGACCGATCTCGCGGAGCGTCATCGAGCGCTCGACCGCGCCGATGCCGTAGCGCATGCAGACGATCTGCCCCTCGCGCTCGGGGAGCGCGGACAGCCGGCGCATCACATCAGACTGCTCGAAGGCTGTGAAGTCGATCATGTCCGGTCGCGAAGCGCGCGGGTCGACAACCGCTTCCACCGTCTCGAAGAGCATGTCGAGGGACACCGCCGCGGCCCCCGCAGGGCCGTTGTGAAAGAGTCGCAGCAGCAGGTCCCGTCGGCCGGGCTGCGGCTTCATCGCGTCGACGAGCTCGCCGGGCTCCGGCGCGCGCCCGTTCTGTTGCTCGAACGTACGGGCGAAGCCGCGCCAGCGGTTGAGCTCTTCGGCCAGGTAGGACGGAATGCGAACCGTCTTGACCTTGTTCATGAGCGCTCGGCGGATGGCCTGCTTGATCCACCAGGTCGCGTACGTCGAGAAGCGCGTCTCCATGCTGGGGTCGAACTTCTCGACAGCGTGCACGAGGCCGACGTTGCCCTCTTCGACAAGGTCCGCAATGATCATGCCCCGACCGGTGTAGCGCTTGGCCACCGAGATCACGAGGCGCAGGTTCGCAAGGATCATCGCCTCGCGCGCCACCATGGCGTCAATGTGATCGACGTCCTGGTTCTGGATGCGTTTCCCGAGTGCCTGCTCCTCCTCACGCGAGAGGAGCGGATGCCCGCGAATCTCGCTGAGGTAGGCGTCGAAGTTCGAGCGCGGCGCCCGAGAGGCGCCTGCGGCCTTGGTCCGACGGCGTGTGGTGGAGGTCTCGGCCAAGATGGGTCCCCGGGTGCTCTCTACTTCTTCGACAGGCTGGGCGGATCTATGAAGGCAAGACGCCTCGGTAGACCGCCTCATACTGCGAAACCACGCCGTCTCGGCCGAAACGGCCCACGGCAGCCTCGCGGCCCGCCGCTGCCATACGCGTCCGTCGGGCGTCGTCGGCCAGCAACTCTGCCGCAAGCACCCCCATTTTATCCATCTCGGATTCGGGGACCAAAACACCATCTTCACCATCTCGGATGACTTCGGGCAGGCCGCCGGCCCTCGTGGCCACCGGCACGACTCCGCACGCCATGGCCTCGAGCACGGCCAGGCCGAAGCTCTCGTACTCAGACGGAAGCAAGAACACATCGGCCGCGGGCAAGAGGTGCTCGATGTCCGCCTGTGCGCCGAGGAAGCGCACGCGATCCTTGAGCCCGAGCTTGCGCGCCAAGCGCTCGCACGCGCCGCGGTCGGGTCCATCACCGACCATGACCAGCGTCGCAGGCCCCGCAGCCGCGATGTCGGCGAACGCCTCGACGACGAGGGTCGCCCGCTTTACGGGACGGAAGTTGCTGATGTGCATGACGACCTTCTCGGAGCGCTTCGAGAAGCAACCGCGCACGGCAAGGTCACGGTTCAGGTCAAAGCGCTGCGTATCGACGAAGTTCGGAATGACGTCCATCCCGCTCTCGATCCCGAACACTTCCTCGGTCTGCGCCCTCAAGTACGCCGACACGCATGTGACGGCGTCGGAGTTGCGCAGGGCCCAGCGCGTGACGCGCTTGTAGGAGCGGTCCTGTCCGACCACCGTGATGTCGGTGCCGTGCAGCGTCGTCACCACGGGCAGCGGGCGCCCCAGGACCTCCTTGGCCAGCAGGGCCGCGACCGTGTGGGGGATCGCGTAGTGCACGTGCACGAGATCGAGCGACGCATCCTCCGCCACCTCCGCGAGACGCGAGGCCAACGCCAGGTCGTAGGGCGGGTACTTGAACAGCGGGTAGCTCGAGACCGCCACCTCGTGCAGGTGGATGCGCTCGTGGAAGCTGTCCAAGCGTGCAGGCGGCGCGTAGCTCAGAAGATGGATCTCATGGCCACGCTCCGCCATGCCCATGCAGAGCTCCGTTGCCACGACCCCCGACCCCCCGAAGGTGGGGTAGCAGACAACGCCGATCTTCAGGGGTCGATCTGCAGCCACGCGAACAGCCCCTACAACACGGCCCGGCCGCGCTTGCGGAACGCGATCACGGGGTCATCGAGAGGCACCATGCGGTCGACGCGGAACGGCTCGCCATACTCCGCGCCGATGCGCGCGCCCCAGTAGGCAAAGCGACTGTCGAGGCGGCGACGGAACTCGTCCGAGGCGATGTTCGTCTCGCCACCCTCCTGCCCGTCGAATCCAAACTGCGAGGCGTAGCAGCGTGCGAGCTCCCAGCGGCGCTCCCACACGTCGGAGACGTCGATGATGAAGCTCGGCGTCGGCTCGAGGTGGCCGAAGTACTCGATCAGGGCATCCGGGCGGTGCGGCGGGAGCGTCGTACCGGGCATCTTGCCGATCGTTGCGCCGTAGTACGCATCGCGAACCAACGCCGCGGCGGCGATGTGGTCGGGATGCCGGTCGCTCGTGCAGGGGCTCAAGACGATTCGCGGTCGCCAGCGACGGATGGCCTCGACCACCGGCACCGTCATGGCATGGGTGACCTCCAGCGCAGCGTCGGGCAGCCCGAGATTCTCACGACCCACCAGCCCAAGGAGCTCGCTGGCAGCGGCCGTTTCCTGCTCACGAACGGCCACGCTGCCGCGCGTCCCCGCCTCGCCGCGGGTGAAGTCGACGATCGCCGTCCGGTAGCCGGCGTCCTTGCAGCGCAGCATGGTGCCGCCCGCGCAGAGCTCGACGTCGTCGGGGTGGGGGCCAAAGGCCAGCACATCGACCGGCTCGGGCAGTTGGTCGCTCATGACGCGGGGTCCTTCCGGGGAGGCGCAGCATCCTCTAGATGCACCAAGTGGTGGGCAGGTGTCAGTGAATCGAGGGACGCGAGCCCCTTTTGCACCGCGGCCAGGCCATGGCGGGCTACGAGCGAGAGCGGCGAGAGCAGCCGGTCCTGGCCCTTCCCGTTCGGACGCAGCAACGCGAGAGCGCGGGCATAGCGCCCACGCTCGACGCCGGCATCGCGCTCGAACGCGGCCCGCACGGCGGGCTCTGCTTTCGCCCATGCCTTGCGCGTCCGGTCGAAGGCGCGCGCCAGGGCTTCCCGTGCCTGACCGCCGCGCTGGCCGAGGGCCTCCGCATGAGCCTCGAGGCCATCGAGGTACGCCCGGACTGTCGCCAGATCATCCTCGAACGCAGGATCGTCCTTCGGCCCGGCTGGATGGTCCTGGAGCACCTCCGCGGGAACCAGATCGAACGTGGCAAGCGCCGCGCGGGTCTTCGCATCCACCCATGTCGCTTCGGGGCGCGGGATCGCCAGCGGAAAGAAGGCGTCGAGTGCTTGGTAGGCCGAGCGCAGCTGAGCCTGGTAGGCGATCTCGGTGGGCCCGGCGACGTAGGCCACCGTCGGAAGGTGTCGGTTCTGGACGAACACCCGCCCGATAACATTGCCGCTGCCCCGCTCGGGGTGCTTGACGAGCATCTCGCGCAGTGCGGCCCGGCTCATGCCCGCCGGCTCGCCGCGCAGAAGCGGCTCCTCGTCGCCCAGCCCGACCCGCAGTCGCGGGGCGCCGGGGGAAGGACGATAGAACAGGGCCGTCGCCCCCTCCGGCTGGGGAAACAGTGGCGCGGGCAGGCCCGCGGCCTCGAGCGCTGCGCCCGCCTCGTGGACGGCCGCGCGGATCGTCTCGGCGTGATCGAGCAGCCAGCCATAGGTCTCACCGACCCAGGGCAGCAAGACCGGCGGCTCGACGATCACCAGCCCCGTGTCGCCAAAGAGGGCCGTCAGGATCCGGGCGGACCAGGCCGCCAGCGTCTCGCCGTCCTGCCGCGTGGCCAGCGCCTGCGCGGCCAGACTCCGCTCGGTCTCCGGCAACGCTTCCGCGAGTTGCGTTGCCAACGCCGCGCTGAGCTCTGTCGGGACGTCGAGGTCCATGAGACTTCGACCGTCACCCTCCATCGCGAGCTTGAGGGTGCGGGCTTGGCCCGCGCGATCGATCACGAGTGCGCGGTTCGCCTCGTCGAAGTCATGATCCTCCGATGCGAGCCAGAACACCGGCACGACCCGCCGGCCGTCGAGGCCGTCAAGACGCTTCGCCAGGGCGATGGCCCCGGCCGCCTTGTGGAACGTCAGCAGCGGGCCACCGAGCAGGCCGGGTTGTTGGCCGGTCACCACGGCCAGTGCGCGCTGCTCGCCATCCGCCAGGGCCAAGGCGTTTGCCACGGCCCGCGGACCGGCGCCAAGCAATGCCTGACGCTCGGCCAGCATCTCGGCCAGCTCCAAGGGAACGCGCGGGGCCGCAGCGGCTGTGCGCGCAAGGAGCGCCGACCAACCCGCGTCATCCACGGGCGGCGCGTCAAGAAACTGAAGCGCGTCCCCTGCACGGCTCCGCAGCGCGTGCGCAAACGCGCTCATCGTGGGCCCTTCGCCGGGCGCGAGGTGTTGGATTCGAACGGCAGGTGCCGGTTCGCTCAAGAACGCTCCGCCACCCGCACGTAGCGTGCGGCCTCGGCGCCAAACGCCGCACCGTGCACGTCACCCATGCGATCGCCGCGCAGCGAGAAGCCCGCCTCGACAAGCAGGGCGTCGACCTCGTCGGGCGTGTAGAGGCGCACGCGCTCCTCGAACGACGCTACCGGTCGGCCGGAGTCGGCATCCGACGCCCGGACGCGCTTGAACACGCAGGTCCCGAACGGACCATCGGCGATCCGCCGCTCGAGTTGCACGTGAAGCGTGCCGTCGTTGCGCTCCTCCTGCGGAACCAACGTCGCGCGCACTTGCTCCGCGTTCATGAAGTCGAGGACGAAGCGGCCGCCCTTCACCAAGGCCCGATGCGTACCGCGGAAGATGGCGAGGTCATCCTTGCGACGGTCGAAGTAGCCAAACGACGTGAACATGGAGATCGCGCCGTCGAACTGCTGGTGGAACGGGAGTGCGCGTACGTCGCGCTGGAAGTAGTCGGGCGTACCAGGCAGGTCGGGGCTCTTCTCACGCGCAACCTGCAAGAGGTCGGCCGACAAGTCCACGCCGGTCACGCGCATGCCGCGATCGGCGAGCGCGCGGGCGTAGCGCCCCCCGCCGCAGGCCACGTCGAGCACGCGCTGGCCCACGCCGAGACCGAGGAGCTTCAGGATGCCGGGGGCAGCAGCCACCGCCTCCGCGTCATCGCGATGGGCGTAGAGCCTGAGCCAGTGCCGATCGAACGCCTTCACGAACCAAGGGTTCTCAAGCGGGGGTGATTGCACCATGGAGGTCCTCTCGCGCGGCTCGTGCCGCGCTCTCGACGGCCGCGCGCCAGGAGCCCGCCTCAGCCTTCGGATAGTTGATGCTGCGCGAGGCGTTCACGACAGCGCCGCTGCCGTCCGCGCGGTAGGCCGGTACGACGTCCGCGGCCGTTCCGCCCTGCGCGCCGTAGCCGGGAACCAGGAAGGGCGTGTCGGGCATCTCGCCGCGCAGCGCATCGAGTGCGGCCGGAGTCGTCGCGCCGACCACCGCCCCGACGCATGAGAGACCGGTCTCGGCGCTGGTGTGCGGCGCGCCGAGCGCGCGCACCAAGCCTGCAACGCGCTGGAACACTCGCTGGCCGCCGGCATCGCCGACCTCGAGCTCCTGCAAGTCGGCACCGCCGGGGTTGCTCGTACGGACCAGGACGTAGAGGCCCTTGCCGTGCTGGGCCGCCGTGTCGACAAACGGCTGCAGCGCATCGGCACCGAGATAGGGGTTGATCGTCAGCGCGTCGACTTCGAGGTCGCCACCCGGCTCGAGGAACGCCTGCGCGTACGCCGCGGCCGTCGAGCCGATGTCGCCGCGCTTCGCGTCGCCGATGATCAGCAGACCGCGCCGACGAGCCTCCTTGAGGATGGCCACGAAGGCACGGAGGCCGGCGAGTCCATGGGCTTCGAAGAACGCGATCTGCGGCTTGAAGCAGGCCGCGTGCGGACCGGCGAGCTCGAGCAGCTCCGTTCCGAAGCGAGTCAACACGGCTTCGACGTCGCCGTCGAGGCCGGCGGTGACTTCCTCCGGCATGGTGCCGAGGCGGGGATCGATTCCGACGCAGAGGACGCTGCCGCGCTCGCGGCGCGCGGTCTCCAGCCGGTCAAAGAACGGGAGGTCGTTTGCCATGCCGGCGGATCCTACCGCAGCACCTGCGAGACCGCGCCAGGGCGCAGACCCGCCCGCCTCACGAAGGCAGCCAGGATCGCGGGGCCGTGGGGCGAGAGGTAGCTCTCGGGGTGGAACTGCACGCCCTCGACCGGGTGCGTGGCATGGGCCAGACCCATGATCTCCCCCTCCGCCGAGTGGCACGTGGCCTCCAGGCCGCGGCCCGGGCGCGCCGGATCGACCACGAGCGAGTGGTAGCGGGCGGCGAGAAAGCGGCCCGGGAGGGAGCGGAGCAGGCCCCGCTTGCCGTGGCGGATCCAGGTCGCCGTGCCGTGCAGGGGCCGCAGCGCCCGGATGATGCGCCCGCCGTAGGCCGCCGCGATCGCTTGGTGCCCCAGGCAGATGCCGAGAATCGGGACTTCGGCACCCAGCCGCCGGACGAGGGCCACGCAGACGCCGGCCTGGCGGGGGCGGCCTGGGCCCGGCGAGAGGACGATCCCGGCGTAGTCACCTGGCCCTACGTCTTCGGCGCGTAACGCGTCGTTGCGCACCACCTCCACCTCGGCCCCGAGCTGGGTGAGGAGGTCGACCGCGTTGTGGGTAAACGAGTCGTAGTTGTCGATCATCAGGAGGTCGGCCACGACCCGCAGGGTGCCACGGGGGACGGCCTCTGTCCCTCCCCGAGTCGCCCCGGCGTGGAAAGTCCCTGGGGAATCCGTGGAGAAGCGGGTCCGGCCGTAGGGACCAGCCCGCCTGCGCTGGGACGGTGCGTTTGGGGAAACCCTGCGCAGCGGGTACGTCCCCGCCGCCGACGGACTACGATGAGGCGATGCCCCGCGAACGCATCTACTTGGACCACGCCGCCCAGTCGCCCCTCGTGCCGGCGGCGCGCGAGGCCATGCTGAGCCTGCTCGACGCACCGCTCGGCAACCCCGCCTCGCCCCATCTCGAGGGCCGGGCGGCGAAGGACGCTTTGGAGGATGCCCGCTCCGCGGTCGCGGGAGCGCTCGGGTGCCGGCCCCGCGAGGTGATCTTCACCTCCGGCGCGACCGAGAGCGCCGCGATTGCGCTGCACGGTGCCGCCTACGCGGGCGCCGCTGCCGGCCGCCGCCGCATCGTCGTAAGTGCCATGGAGCACCCGGCGGTCCTCGAGACCGCCCAGGCCCTGGGCACGATGGGACTTGAAGTCGTCGTGGCGCCCGTGGGCAGCAATGGGGTCGTCGATGCCCAGGCGTTCCTGGCGCTGGCGACGCCGGACGACACCGCCGTCGCCGCCCTGATGCTCGCCAACCATGAGACGGGCGTGCGGCAGCCGGTCGCCGCGGTGGCCGCCGGACTCCAGGGGCGAGGCATTCCGCTCCTCTGCGATGCGGCACTTGGCGCGGGTCGCCTGCCCATCGGCCGCAACGCCCTCGAGGCCGACTTGGTCCTCCTCTCGAGCGTCAAGTGCGGCGGGCCGCCGGGCGCCGGCGCCGTGATCGTGCGTCGGGGAACGACCCTGCTCCCCTTCCTCCACGGAGGGCTCCAGGAGGAGCGGCTGCGCCCCGGAACCGAGAATGTTGCGGCTTGCGCGGGTTTCGC
>JAJDEM010000188.1 GCA_029259795.1 Planctomycetota bacterium | reverse complement strand
GGTGCGACGGCAAGCCCGTGATCGTCGCAAGCCAGCGGCCCGATGGGCAGGGCAAGGCACTCTATGGCGAAGGCGTCACGGGACTCGCCCTTACGGCGTTCCTCACCGCGGGCTACACCCACCGCGGCAAGCATCCCTTCGCCCAGGGCATCGCCAAGGGCCTCCGCTACTTGCGCGCGATCCAGGATCCCGAAGGCTGCTTCGGGCCGCGCCGGACGCAGCAGTACATCTACAACCACATGATCTGCTCGCTCGCGATGGTCGAGGCCTACGGCATGACGGGGAGCCCGCTCTTCAAGGCGAGCGCCCAGCGCGCTCTGGACTTCATCGCCCTGGCGCGCAATCCCTACTTCGCCTGGCGCTACGGGGTCAAGCCGGGTGACAACGACACCTCGGTCACCATGTGGGCCGTACACGTGCTCAAGAGCGCGACCCTGATCAACGCCGCCGCAGTCAAGGCGGGTCGCGCGGCCCCCCTCATCGTCGACGGCGCCGCGTTCGATGGCGTACGCAGTTGGCTGGGCAAGGTGACCGACCCGGACTACGGCCGGGTTGGCTACGTCCAGCGCGGCACGGGCCCGGCACGGCCGCAGGAGATGGTCGACCGGTTCCCCGGCGAGAAGTCCGAGTCGATGACGGCCTCCGGCATCTTGATGCGCATTCTCACAGGCGAGGATCCGCGTCGCAGCAAGATGATCAAGCGCGGGACCCAGCTATGCCTCAAGCTGCCGCCGGTCTGGAACCCGGCCGACGGCTCCATCGACATGATCTACTGGTTCGCCGGCACCCTGGCCATGTATCAGGTCGGCGGCAAGGCCTGGGCTGCTTGGGACGAGAAGCTCAAGCCGGCGCTCGGCGACACCCAGCGCAAGGACAGCGACTTCTGCAGCTACAAGGGCTCGTGGGACCCGATCGGGCCCTGGGGACCGGATGGCGGCCGGGTCTACTCGACCGCCCTCATGGCGCTCGCCCTTGCGGCGGAATCCCGTACGCCTCGGGTGTTTGAATCCAAAGCCAAGTAGCGCGCACGAGCCCGGGCCGTCTCAAGGCGGCGCAGGTTCACGTGACACTCGATGCTCACGGGACGTTGGCGGCACGGCTAGGATGCCCGCATGCCGACCCGCCCCCGCTCCCGCGTCCTCGCCGCCGCCTTCCTTCTTGGCCTGCTGACCCCTGCCCTGGCTGGCTGTGGCGATGACGCGACGCCTGTCGCGACGTCCAAGTGGTCGCACCATGTCACGAAGCTCGAGGGCGTTCCGGGCACGCCGGACGTCATCGCCTGGATGAACGAAGACGGCGTGCACGCCGTGTTTCAGCGTCGGGTCGAAGGCGGCGTCACGGTCGTCGTCGATGGTGAGGCCGGTGCGACGTTCCCGTCCTTGCCCGTGACATGGGGCCAGGATGGAACCTGCGTGACGACAGGCTCGGACGGCCCCGCGCTCTTCCTGCACCTGGCCACGCGCCGCGTGGCTCACCCGGCTGCAGTGGACGGCGGCGTGGCGTTTGTGATCGACGGCGCGGTCGGGCCGACATTCGATCGCCTGTGGCCGCTCCAGTTCAGTCCCGACGGCAAGCGCACGGCCTACGTCGCGCAGCGCGGCGAGCAGCAGGTCGTGATTCTCGATGGCAAGGAGCACGCGTCGATCATCAGCTTGTGTTCTCAGGGCTTTCCAGGCTGGCCCGCGCTCACCTTCTCCCCCGACGGCACTCGGCTTGGATTCGTCGAGCACAGGCCGCGAGCCGCGGGTGCCCCGGCCCAGGAGCGCGCGTGGGTCGATGGGGTTGCCAAGACATGGTTCGACTCCGTTCGCTGGCTGCGGTTTTCTCCGACCGGCGAGGAGGTCGTCTACGTCGCGTCCGACCGCCACCCTCGCAGCCGACGGCGCCAGCGCCTTGTCCGCAATGACGCGATTGGGCCGGCGTTCACGCAGGTGGGCGTCCCGACCTTCAGTCCGGACGGCAAGCACGTGGCCTACTACGGCGCGCGCCCCGAGGGGTCCGGCTTGGTCCTCGACAACGCGCCGCAGACCGCGGGCATGACGGACATCATGGGTCCCGTGGTCTTCAGCCCGGATGGGAAGCGGATCGCCTACGTCGCGAGCACCCAGGGCGGCTGGCAGGTCGTCGTCGACGGCAAGCCGCGCGAGACCCACAAGCGCATCTCAGGACTCCGGTTCGCGCCCGATGGCGAGCGCGTGATCTACAGCGTCGGATCGGGGGCCACGAGCCAGAATGTCCTCGGGGACTCCGTGGGTCCCGCGGCCGAGCACCAGTGGCCCATCCACTTCAGTCCGGACGGCCGGCGCTTCGGCTACCGGATGATGAGCGGCAAGCAGACGTCCATGGTCATCGACGGCGTGACAACCCCCGTGGGCGCGACCTGGGCCAGTGATCCCGTGTTCAGCCCGAGCGGCGGCTCGATCGCCTACAGCGCGCATGGCGAGGGCAGCGCCCACCTGGTTCTGGATGGCGAACGCGGCCCCGCCTTCGAGCGGATCCTGCCCGAGGGCGACGGCGGCTGGGTGCACGGCCGCTTCGTCAGCGAGGATGAGTTCCACTACCTCGCGCTGCGTGAGGGGGCCTACCATCTGGTCGAAGCCAAACGCAACAAATAGGGCTTTCGGACGATTTCTTGGCGGCGCCCCTGCGAGAGGGGGACGCGTCTCTCCGGCTCGGTACCCTGTCCATGCGCAGGGACATTCCGGTCCCGCCCTGGTCTCTCTGCGACCAGCATGTCCCCGATCGAGGTGGCGCCATGTCCGACTCACCCTCCAAGCGCGCTCGCGAGCGCCGTAAGTCCGAGAAGCGCCGCCAGAAGAAGACCCGCGTCGAGAATCGGCCGCCCGAGACCGACGACGCTGAGGCCATCGCCGCCCGCTACCTCGACCGCCCCGAAGGGGAAGAGGTCGAGGGCGAGGCTACGGAAGAGGGCACCGACCGCAGCTGAGGCGCCCTCCCGAGCAGGAGTTCCGCCAAGCAGTGACTCCGCCAGGCAGTGACTCCGCCAGGCCGTGACTCCCCCGGGCCGTGACCCCCGGCTTCGCGACGTGCAGCACCTGCAGGGGCCCCTACGATGAACCCCGCGAGGCGCAGGCCTCGGCCTGGGGGTCCGCGCATGGTCACGCAGCATCCAGCATCCATGCCTCCGACAGCACGCGGCCGCGCCCGGATGCGCTGGCTCGGCGTCAGCCTCCTGGCGCTGCTCGCCAGCCCCGCGCTCCCCGACGCTGCCGCCCGCGGCGGGAACTACCGCGGACCGAATGGCGCCGTGCCCCCCAACCTTCGAGAGCCCGCGGATCCCGCGCCGCCGCCGCCGCCGCCGCCGAGTACCCCTCCGCCTCAACCGCCCGTCCCCGCGCGGCGAGCACCATTCCCCGCGCCGCCCGGGACCCGCCGCGCGACCACTGATTTCTCGGCGTGGCCCTTCTGGTACCACCACAACCGGGAGCTCTACGAGCGGCGCCCCGCCGCGGCGCTGACCTTCGCGCGGACGTCTAAGCTCTGCAGCACGACCATCCTTCCCGCGCTTGTCGAAGCCTGCGATCGCAAGAAGCACGGTAGCGAGACCCTCGCTGCTACAGCGCTCCTCGCACTCGGCCGCTCGGCCCGCGACGACACGCACGTGTCGCTTCTGCTCACCGCCTTCGCCGACCGGGAGCAACGCAAGACCAGCAATGCCGCCGCCATCGCGCTCGGCATGCTGCGACGCACCGATCCCGCGCAGCAGTTCTCGCCGGCGATGCTCGATGCCGTACGCAACCAGCTGTACCTCACGGTCAAGAACGACGCCATCCCGGGAAGGCTGCGTGCACTGGCAGCGCTCTCGATCGGCGTGCTTGGTGATCAGCCAACCACAGGCGCTTCGATGGCGAAGGCAACCACGGCGCGCCTCTTTGCATTGCTGAGCATCTCGCACCGCTACCCCGACGTGCCCAGCGCCCTCATGCACGCGGCAAGCCTGCAGCCGCCCGCGTCGTGGAGCGCGGCGCAACGCGAGCAGCTGCGCGCCGTCATCAAGAATCACGTTCTCTTGCCGGGCGTGCGTGCTGCCAATGCAGACGCGCACGCGGCCCTGGCCTTGGGCCGCGTGGGAACCAGCGAAGACCTGCCCGCGCTGGCTGCGACCTTCGCTGACGATCAGGCGCCGTTTCGCAACGTGCGCCGCTCGGCCGCCATTGCGCTCGGTACGCTCGCCGAGCGCCTTGGGTCTGCCGATCGAAAGCAGGTCACGGCCGTCCTGCTGGCCGCCCTCAGCGGCGTCCGGGATGCCACGACGCGCAAGCTCCTGACCATGAGCCTCGCACGAGCGGCGGCCGCCGACGCCCGGGCTGCCGGGGCCGTGACCGACCTCACCCGCGACCTGGGGACCCTGCTCCGGGCGGATGCCGTCGACCCCAGTTCGGGCACCCGCAGCTACGCAGCCCTCGGACTGGGCGTCATCGGCCGGGCTCTGAGCGAGAAGCCCTCGGCCGAGACCGGCCAGTGGCGGAATGCGAGCGCCCTCAAGCTCCGCGGCGTCCTGGCGGATACCACCCGCGATGCGCCGACCCGCGGCGCGTGTGCGCTTGGCCTCGGCTTGCTCGGCGCGAGCGGCGAAGGCGCGACCCTGCTCTCTGTCGTCACAAATGCCAAGCTGCCCATGACGCTGCGCGCACCCGCCGCGCGCGCACTGGGCCTGCTGGGCTCGGCGAGTGATCAAGAACTCCAGGGTCTCGAGGCCCCGCTGCTCGCAGCGGGAACGAGCGGACGGCTGGTGCAGGATGCCGCTGCCGCACTCGGCATGCTCGACGCGCGGGACCGGGTCGTCACGATCCTGGGGACGCTGCGGACGGTGCGCTACCCCGCCACCCGCGGTGCGGCCACCCTGGCCGTCGGCAATCTGGCCTACCGCGCCAGCGTCGACACCCTCCTGGCTCTCTTGACCGAGGCCAAGGCCGAGCTCCCCGCCCGTGAGGCCGCGTGTGCGGCGCTCGGACTGATGGCGGACCCCGAGCCACGACCGTCGCTGAGTCGCGTCACGTGCCACGCCAACTGGCGCACCTCGGCCGACGTCTTCCGAGCCTTCGCCGATCTCCTCTAGCCCACGCTGACAGGTTGAGGGGGCGCTAGCGCTTCGTCTTCGGGCCGTCGAGCGCGGGACGGCTGGTCGTGCTCAGCCACAGCGGCTCGCGGCGCCAGGGGAAGCGCTCGTAGAAGCGCTTCGCGAAATACCACGTGGACGCGCCGCTCTGCATGCCGTCGTCTTCGCTATCCGCGCCCGGGACCCCAGGCGTCGAGCGTGCGGGCGGGAAGGGCGCGCTGTCGGGCCACGCCTCGAACCACACCGGCGAAGCCTCCGCATCGACGACCAACCAGCCGACATCCGGCGGGCGGCCGCCGCGCGTGGCCTTCGTCGCACGCACGCGCCAGAGTTCGCCAGCCGCGCCGCGCTCATCACGTCGCTTCTCGCGCTTGAACGACGCCGCCTTCAAGAACCCCAGAACCCGCGTCGTGCCCTGAATGTAGCGCTCCCAGCGCACAGGCTTCGGCGTACCCGCCGCGCGCGCAACCATGCGCTCCCAGACGGCCAGCGCGAGCGCCAGGCCATGCGCCGCCCGGGGCAGGTAGGACGCGTAGGTCTCTGGGCTCTTGGCCAGCACAAGCTGGACGATGCCGCCCCCCATGAAGGCCGCGTGGCCGACCGTGCTGCCGCCGAAGGCCTTGCCGAGCGGCAGAATGGCCTTCGCACCCTCGGAGACTTGGGCCTTCACCGTCGCGGCCAAGCGCGCAAGCGAGAGCTTGGTCTTCTTCGGATCGAGGTCGAGGGTCGAGCCTTCGAGCTTGAGCAAGTCTTCGATGGCCTCGCGTTCGTCGAGCAGGAACAGCGTGTGGCCGAACTCCGGGCCCGCGAGACCCGCCCGCGCCGGCACGCTCGACGTAGCGTCGGCGTCCTTCAAGAACGGGGTCACCGAGCGTGTGCGAAGCACGGCCGCCTCGCCGGGCTTGAGCAGACTCGGGCGCAGCAAGAGGCGCTCGTGGTCGCCGACGCGCAGCACTTGGCCCGAGGGCACGAGGACGGGCGCGGCGCCGAGGCCCACGGTGCCCTTCTCCCAGGTGAGCACCGCGCTGCGCTCAGGGTGCTTCTCATCGCCGGGCGCCCAGGACAGCCGCGACGCATCGACCGTGATACCGTTCTTCGCAGCAGCGGCGCTCAACACCAGGGGAACGAGGACCAGGGAGCGGTGCTGGATTCCCCGCCGGGCGGTGACCCCCGCGAGCAGGCTGCCATAGCTCTTGCGCACGGCGGAGGCGCTGCCCCCTTGGGCAGGGGCGGCACAGAGCACGACCAGCAACCCGGCGCAGAGCGCGACCCGCGCCGCCCTCATCGAACGATCTCAGGCGGCGTGGAACCCCCGCGGCGCGCGAGCTCTGCGTACTCGGCCGGCACCGATGTGCGCGTGCGCGCGACGTACGTGAAGCGCGTGCGCGTGCGATCGGCGAGGAAGTGGATCGAGATGGCGCGGCGAGCGACCTCGAGGTCGCCGCACGGACCATCGGCGTAGAAGTGCACGGCCCGCCGCGCGCGCCACCGCCAGGACGAGCGGCCGAGGGCCTCGCCCAAGGCAAGGCCGACGCGCCCACCGCGATCGTCGACCCCGCTGGCCTTGATGCTCCCGAGGAACGCCCGCAGGCGCCCGATGTCGTAGGTCAGCGGGAAGACCTCGAACGGCTGCCCTGCACCGCCGAGCGCCCGTCCCCCGCGGTAGAGCAGGACGCCCACGCGGACGTTCACGCCGGCCTCGTGCAAGACGGTCATGTCGTGCAGGATGCGCTCGCTGATGTAGGGGAGCGAGGCGTGGGACGAGCCGGTGGCGTCGAGCACGATCATCGTGTCGGTCATGCCGCGCTGCATCGGAAGCGGGGGCGGACCGTCCTGCGGCGGAGGCCCGCCGCCGCCGCCGGGTGCGTAGCGCCCGCGCTTGCCCTTGCCCTTCGGCACAGCGGCCTTCTTCTTGGCCGCCTCGGGGTCCAGCGCGGCCAGCTGGTCGAGCAGGTGCTGGGCCGCCTCGACAAGCGCAGGGTCCATGAACGTGAGCGCGCGCTCGAGGCCGGGGCGGTAGGAGTCGTGCGGAGCCATGGCGGCCGCATCGAGGACGGGCATGAGCTCGTCGACGGTGCGCCCATTCGCGAGCAGGCTCCGGAGCAGGGCGCGCCGCTTCTCCGGGTCATCCGCCCGGGCAACGAGGGCGTGGACCGCCGCGCCGCGAAGGTGCAGGTCGCGCCCTTGCGCGTGCGTCCTCAGCACGCTGAAGCTGACGTTGTCGCGGAGGTAGCCGAGCGCACCGAGGAGAAGCGCGCGCTCCGTCGCGGTGGTGCGCGCGGCGGCAAGCGCCTCGCACAAGGCGGCCGCGCTGCCCTCCCGGCGCGCCAAGGCCCGACCGGTCGCGGCACGCACGGCCCGGGGTCCCCCACGCCGCGCGAGCCACACGAGCATCTCCAGCGCTGTCTTGTTGCGGACCAGGCCGAGTGCTCGCGTAGCACCGACGCGCACCTCCGCGGAGGGATCCTCGGCACCGAGCTTCGCCAGGGTGCGCGCCGCGCGCTCCCCATCGAACGTCAGCAGGTGCCGCACGAGCCGCAGGCGGCCGGTCGGGTCCTTCTCGGCCTTGAGCTCCTTCAGGACACTCACAAGGTCGGGAGCCGCGTCTGCGGAACGCATGTACGGAAAGGGCAAGGCCGGAAAGGGCAAGGCCGGAAAGGGCAAGCCCGCGCCGAGGAAGGCGAGCAACAGCAGCAGGAGCGTGAGCCGGGTGATCTGCAACATGGTCCCTCCCCCCTATCAACGCCCGGAGGCCTTGCGAGAACCTGAAGTCCCGGGAGAACCCGGCGGCTGGGGGGCGGGGGGAGGCGCTCTGCCGCTTGGGATCGCCCGGGAGCGACCCCCGATCCTACCTACGCATCGTCGTGGTCGCCGTCGTCATCGCCGTCGTCATCGTCATCCTCGTCGTCGTCATCGTCGTCGTCTTGCTCGACCTCGAGGACCTTGCCGGCCGGGGTGATCTCGAGGTCCCACTCCGTGCCACCGGCCTCGCCCTCGACGCTGTAGATCCAGCGCCCGTTCTCGAACTCGCGCTCGGCTTCTTCCAACACGATGCCAGGCACGGCTCTGGCCGCGGCCGCCCGAACGGCGTCGGGCAGGTCGGCAATCGCGACGGCCTCGTCGGCGCCACCGTCCATCGCACGCGCGGCGCTGGCCCCCGACCCACAGCACGGGTCGGGCTGACAGCAGCAGCCGGAAACGAGCAAGACGGTGGCGAGTACTGCCTGCATGCGGATGTTCAACACCATGCGCCTCCTACCGATGTTCGATGCCGGTCAGCTCGATGCGACCCGACGCGCTGTCTTCGGAAACCCGCCCCATGCCGGCGGCGTAGAGAATGATGTCCTTGTCGGCGGGGTCGTCGGGGTTCTCGACGATCTCCATGCAGCCCTCAAAGCGCCCCGCGGCAACGTCGGCCGTGCGGTCAAGCGACGTGACATGCAGCGAGTCCACCCCCTCCGGCCGGTAGCCCGCGTAGAGGTCGCCGACCCGAGGCTGCGCTGCAAAGGTCAACCACGGTCGCCCGCCGTTCTCCCCCGCGATCCAGGAGTCATCCGAGCGCCAGGCCATGTCGTCCTCGACCTCGATGGACTCCTCGCCGAAGCGCCAGACGTTCCCCTGGACATCCGTCGCGAACCACTCGGTGGTCACTTCGGTGACCAGACCTCCCACGCTGATCACCTGACGGACAGGCGTGCACGGAATCCCGAGGATCAGCCGCGGCTCCCGCAGGACTTCCACCTCTTCGCGCCGGTGCTCGCCGTTGTGCGTGCCTTCGTAGATCCGAAGGACGCCAGGCGTAGTCAGGATGAAGGGGTGCTCCAGGGTGGACTTGAAGCCGCCCAGGTCTGCCGCGGACGGCGAGACGCTGGGGGTCGTCAGACCGTCCGGCGCCGCTGCGCCGCAAGCCGCGAGCGTCAGCAGTGCACACAGTGCTGCGAGGGCATGCCATCTCATCGTGAATCTCTCCCGCGAGGGACCCCCAGGACCCAGGCCACAGCATCGCAGCACTTGCTTAGGTTTGCCTTGGGCACCTCAGGAAACCGCACCGACCGGGGCAGCCGATCGTTCCAAGATGAGACCGCCTCCGGAGAGCGTGGCTTCGAACAGCCCCTCCTCATCCTGGGCGAACTGGATCTGCAGTCCGAGCAGGTTGCCCAGGGCGGTGACCATCGAAAGCCCCAAGCCCGCGTGCTCGGCCGAGGAGCGGGACACATCCTTGCGCCAGAAGGGCTCGGCGAGCCGGTCGAGCTCGGCCGGCGTCATGCGCTCGGCCGGGTTGCTCAGGACCAGGCACCAGCGACTCCCGGTGCCTTCGACCCGGCAGCGGATCTCCACACCCGAACGGCCGTGACTGACGGCATTGCCCAGGAGATTGACAAGCACCATGCCGAGCTTGCCTGCGTCGGTCCGGATCGTGAGCTCGCGTGGCATCTCGATACGCAGCGTGCAGCCGCGGGCGGCGGCGCGCTCGCGGAGCCCAGCCCAGCGCTCGGCCACCAGGGCGCGGAGGTCGGTGGGCTCCTGCTCGAGTCCCTCGGTGCCTGCATGGCAGCGCGCGAGCAGGAGCAGGTCGTCGATTACCGCCTCCATGCGCCCGGCGATACTGCCAACGTCCTGGAAGAAGGCGCGCGTCGACTCCGGGTCGTCCGGCCACGCGGCCCCCACCTCGGCCAGCGAGCGCAACTCCGCGATGGGCGTACGCAGCTCATGGGCCACATTGCCCGTGAAGCGCTTCTCGCGCTCGAACGAACCTTCGAGCCTGGCAAGGAGAGCATTCAGCTGGCCGACGATCGGCTCGAGCTCGGGCGGCGGACCGGCAATCTCGACGCGTGAGGTCAGCGAGTCGGCGTCGAGCGCCTGCACCTGCGTCGCGACCTCGTCCAAGGGCCGGAGACCCAGGGATACTGCCCGCCAGATCAGCAGCACCGCCAGGAGGCTTACGCCAAGGCCACCGAGCAACACGGCCCAGAAGACGCCCGCGAGGAAGGCGTCGAGTTCCTCGCGGCCACGCGCGACGACGAGCACGATGGCGATGGCCTCGGGAACGCTCCCGGCGTCGTCTGCCTCGGACTCATCCTCGTCGTCGCCGTCGTC
>JAJDEM010000187.1 GCA_029259795.1 Planctomycetota bacterium | reverse complement strand
ATGGCGTCGCGCATCTCGTCACTGATGCTCAGCCCGATGATCAGCCGACGAACAAGACTTGCGAGGAACACGGCCACGACAAGCAAGAGGAGGCCGATGATGATGGAGCCGCAAGCGTCGTAGAACGGATTGCCTGTCGCCCATGTCAGCAGGATGGCGATCAACGCAAGGAACAAGCCGGCGGTCGCCGCGAGGTCCTCGAAGACCACGACGAGCAGGTTCACATCACCCGTCGTGCGCGACCAGCGCAACAGGCTCCGGTCGCCGCGCACGCGCTTCGCCTCGATCCAAGCGGCGCGCAGGCTGTAGCCCTCGAGGAGAATGCCGAACACGAGCACCCCTACGGCCCAGCCGACCTGCCTGAGGGGCTCGCCGCCGGTCATCTTGTGGATGCCCTCGTAGACGGAGAAGGCGCCTCCAAGGAGGAACAGGATCATCGCGACAAGGAGTGCCCAGAAGTAGGGCTCGCGGCCGTAGCCAAAGGGATGACGATCATCGGAGCCCCGTCGGGCGCGGCTGGAGCCAAGCAACAGCAGCGCCTGATTGCCGGAGTCGGCCAGGCTGTGCACGGCCTCGGCCATCATCGATCCGGAGTGGGTAACCAAGGCCGCGACGAACTTGGCCACAGCGATCCCCAGGTTCGCGAAGAGCGCAAGCACCACCACACGGGTCGATCCACCAGATGCCACGTCTGCTCCTCCATCCCGCCTTCGGCGCGCGCGGCCGAGACTAGCCCGGATGGTTCCGGAACACGGGGTGTTTCACGCCTCGCGGGCCATCCCCGCCCCGAGACCGGGGGCGCCGCAGGGTGGGCGGCCGGGGCGGGTGTATCGTTGGGGCGTGGACTCGCTCAAAGGCCATCTCCTGATCGCGCCGGCCTACCTGTCCGACCCGAACTTCTCCCGGGCCGTGGTGCTCATGATCCAGCACGACGACGGCGGTGCGTTCGGTGTCATCCTGAACCGGCCCACTGGCCGCTCGATTGCCGATGTGTGGCGCGAGGTGCGTGGCAAGGCCTGCGACTGCCATCAGGAGGTCCATGTCGGCGGCCCGGTCGCGGGACCGCTGGTCGCGTTGCACACCGAGCCGGCGCTCGCCGAGGTCCCTGTGGTGGATGGGATCTACTGCACGATGAGCGCCGAGAAGATCGAGGAGATTGTCGCGGACGATCGCAAGCTCGTACGCTTCTACGCGGGCTACGCCGGCTGGGGCGAGGGGCAGCTCGAGAGCGAGCTCTCGACGGGCTCGTGGCTGACCACACGCGCCGGGGCGGACTCGGTCTTCCGCACGCCGAGCCCCGATCTCTGGTCCCGCGCAACGCGCGAAGCCTCGGGTGCCGACGCCAGTCGCCTACGGGGTGGCGGCGCCGAGCCCAACGACCCCTCACTGAACTGAGCCCATGCTCCCCGATCGGATCTGGATCGTGGGACCCACCGGCAGCGGCAAGTCCACGCTCGCCCAGCGGCTGGCTGCTCGACTCGGCGTCGAACCGACGCACCTGGACGACCTGCACTGGCTACCGGGCTGGGTCGAGCGACCGGATGAGGCGATGAGGGCCGACCTCGAGCCCATCCTTGCGCGACCGCGCTGGGTGATCGACGGCAACTACGGCAGCCAACGCCGCCACCAACTCGAGCGCATCGAGTTGTTCGTCTGGCTCGACCTGCCGCTGCACGTCACGCTCCCGCGCCTCATCCGCCGCGGCGTGCAGCGCTCGCTGCGCAAGGAACCGTGCTGCGGCGGCAATCAGGAGACGCTGCGGCAGACGTTCTTCCGCCGCGACTCGCTGCTCCTCTGGGCCGTCACGACCGCGCGCCGACGTCGCCGCGAGCTGAGCACGGAGCTGGCCACACGCCCGCATGTCCGGTTGCGCTCGCCGTACGCGGTCGAGGCCTGGCTGCGCAGCCTCTAGCGAGACTGCTTTTCCCTGCGAATCGCCTGCGCCAACTCGAGGGCACCCGGGTCGTCGCTGCGATCCAGGAGCGTCAGCATGGCGCGGCTGTTCTGCAGGCTTGCCTTGGAGTTGGAGAGCACGGCGTACCCCCGCACGAGGTCCCACGCATCCGACGCCGGTTGCGAACCCACACGGCCGAGGATCCACGCCAGATCCTGCCCGTAGGCCTTCCGGAACGCCCAATGCTGCTGCCGCTGAACACTCGGCGCCGGGACTTCGCCCGCGGGGAGTTTCGTCTCGGGCTCGTACGGACCGTGCAGGAGCTCGAGCACCCGCAGCCGCTCGCCGCGCAGCAGCGCGGCGGCAACGCTAGAGCCTGCTCGCTTGATCGCCACATCGCAGATGGACTTCGCAGCACTCAGGATCCGGTGGCTGTTGTCGAAATCCCAGCGCAGAGCGGGGGCCAGGTTGGCATGCAGCGGGGCGACAAGCTGGCCCCGCAGTGCGGCCAGCGCTCGTATCTCTGGCGCGGCGCTCAGCGCCAGCCGGGCCAGGGTCCGCTGGGCACCGGCTACATCCCCGAGTCGCTCCTGCGCAGTCGCGCGTCGAAGCTCCGCCCAGGGGGGGAGCGCCCCTTCCTGCGCGTCTAGGACGGAGAGGAAGCCCCGATAGTCCCCCGAGAGATAGAGCAGCCGCGCCCGCGCGATCGAGTTTGCGGCGAGGCGCTTCTCCTTCTGAAAGCTCGCCTGCTCCTCAGCCCGAGCCTCGCGCAGGAAGCCACGGAGGTTGCTGACATCGAGCTTGGCGTTGCGATGGTCGATGGGGCCGCCGTCCGGGCGCAGCACGAAGTGGCGCGGGAACAGCCACGAATGGGTGAGCACGCTACGCAGGAACGCGATGGTCTCCGCACTCGTATGCTCACCGCCGAGCAGTTGCACGGCGACGAAGTCTTCATTCAAGTCGCGAATCGCGGGATCGAGGAACAGACCGTCCCTCATGTCGATTCACAAGAATCACGGGGGCTTGTAGCAGTTGACCGTCACATAGATCAACTTGCCCGTCCGGGCCGCCTCCTCCTTCGCCGCTGCGAGGGAGGTAAGCAAGGTCAACCGGTTTGGCCCTCGAAGCCGATGGAACGACTGCACCAGGCGATTCTCGACGCCGTGCTCGTCCGTGACCTCGAACGTGAACGTCTCCTTCCGCCCGATGGTCAACTCGGGTCGGTACTCGAAGAACCCGCCCGGGAGGATCTCAAGCGGCTTGGCGTTTACCGTCAGCCGCGGCTTGCCCTTAGCCCCAACACGCCCCCGGATGATCGGCTGCCTCACAACGGCGCGAACAACCCGCTGCGTCGGGAGATCGATGGCGATCTCAGGGGGCACCGGCCGGTCCGGGACCGTGAGGACGCGCTCGAAGAGCATCCGGCTGCCGCGTTGCAGTTCGATGCGGAGCTTCCCAGCACGCGCGTGGATTTCCTCGACGTCGGTTTCGAGGGTGGCCGTCCGAATCGGGATCCGCTTGCCCCCAACCACCGCAACGAGGTCCTCGAGAGATCCGAGGACGTCGGCGCGCAGGCGCAGGCGAGCGCCCGAGAGCAACTCAACCTCCTTGCACTGGCAGTGAAGGACGTCGAAGACGACTTGGTGCGGATCCGACGCGTGTCCCGCCTTGTCGCGCGCTACGACCTCCAAGACGTGCATGGCCGGCGTCCGTAGATCGGCGTCAAAGGTGAACGCGCTCCCTGACACCGTTGCGGGCTTGCCATCGACGGTCACGGTGTCGAGGCCTGCGTCCAGGACCGTGCCTCGAATCACACGCCGCTCCCCCACCCCATCGATCGTGACGACGCCAACGGGATCGGTGATCACGAGCAAAGGCCTCTGCGTATCGACCACCACATCGCGTTCCAGCGGGTCGGCCCGGACGGCGGGCCCGCCGCAGGTCGCCCGTACGCGATGGGCGCCGTCGCCTTCGAACAGAATGCGGGCGAGGAAGCTCCGGCGCGCGAGATCCACGGTCGCGGGCACTCCGTTGACGCGAATCACCCCGTTGCCGAGGTCGCCCTCGTAGTGGCCGCGCACGATCGGGTTGGCGTCCGCAAGGTGGGCTCCCGCGGCAGGCTGGTCCAAGACCAGCCTGATCTGGCGGGGTGGTGGCGGAGGCGCGGGTTTGGGCTCCGGGTCAGGGTCAGGCTTGGCCGCGCTCGCCTTGGCGGGATCCTCCGTTGGCGCCCGCGGCGGCGTCGGACCGGGAATCGCAGCGTCCGTACCGGATTCCACGCCGGCACTCACCCCGGGCTCGCCGTCCGGCTCTGACTGTGTCCCCAACCA
The DNA here is from genome assembly GCA_029259795.1 of Planctomycetota bacterium. Lineage (GTDB taxonomy): Bacteria > Planctomycetota > PLA2 > PLA2 > JAEUHO01 > JAHEIK01. Next base: position 10,404 of record JAJDEM010000187.1, on the reverse strand, counting down.
GCCCGCGCTCACGCCCCAAAGGCCAACGCCTGCCACAAGAACCGCAATCGCCAACCCGGCGAGGACCCGACGCCCAATCCGCGGAGCCCGCGGAACGCGCGGAACGCGCGCGGCTTCGCGCGAACTTGCCCGCGGCCCCACGGCGGCCTCAAGCGCTGAGCACAGGAAGTCCATGTGCGGGTTGAAGTCTCGCCCGCTTCGAACTTCGGCGGCATTGCGAAACGCTAGGTCGCGCACGGAGGCGGGCAATTCGTCAGCCGTCGGCATGCGTGCGTTGCCAACCAAGACGGGGATCACGACGAGGCCGTGCTCCAGGGCCGCCTCGATCTCTGCCCGGACATAGTCGCCTTCCTCGTGGATGCGGCACGCCCCTGTTTGCCCGGTCGTCGACATCCAGCGATCGCCGATCACGACCAAGAGCACTGCAGACGCCCGGATCGCCTCGTCGAGACGCTCGCGAAAATCGACCCCGAAGGGGACGCTGTCCACATCGAGGAACAGCCCCTCACGGCCGAAGCGCCCCTGCAGTCGATCAAAGATCCGTCCTGTGGCATCGGCGCTGTCTTCGCGACGGTAGGAAACGAATATTCGGCTGCTTCGGCTCTCAATCATAGCCGGCGCATCCTAACGACTTGGGCCGCACCCAGACAACCCATGGGTCCAAGGCGCGCCCTCAGGCGGGCCCCAGAGGGCAGCCGTCGCCCGCCGGTTCGCGCCGAGAAGTGCCCGGGACGCTGGCTGGCGGACGCTCGTGGCGGGCCGCTCAGGGAGCTTGTCGCGGAGGGCCCGCGAGGCTCTTCCGTCAGGCCCCTAGTCCCGCAGGGCGAGTCGCGCGCGCGCCTCTGCTGAGAGCCGCTGCGGAAAGCCGACCTGGAGCCTGACCTCACGGTCCTGTGCCCCCACCTCGACGGCCTGCAGCCGCGAGGCGCCCGACCAGACCGGCTGGGCGTCGACGAAGATCAGGGAGTTCGGCTCCGCGCCATAGACCTCGGCCAGGGCCGTGAGTACGTCGGCGGCGCCGTGGCCATCAACCGCAAGCGGCAAGCAGTCGACGGGCCCGAGGTTGGCGCGCGCGCCATCGGCGTCGAGCTGCGCCGGCACGATCCGCAACGGCCGGGTGCCACGCTCGTCGGCAGGACAGAACACCACGGTCACTTCGCGCGCATCCCCTCCGAGGCTCTCGGTGCTGGCGGGCGGTTCCCAGGTCACGTCGACCTCATGGAACAACGGCGGAAGCGGCATGCCGAGGAACTCGACTTCCATGTCGCTCAGGGGCTTGAGGAGATCGATGCCGATCTCGATGTAGTCCTGGTTCGGGTGGGCTCGACCCACGCGGATGGGTCGCGCCGTGCGCTGGATCAGGTTCCCGAGAATCTCGTGGTGCAGATCCACGGTGATGACGTCACCGAGCGCCGAGATCGCCTCCCGCCCAAGCTGGGCGAGCGGGGTCGAGGGCGAGAGCCCCAGTTCGGCGATCGGCACCCGAAGCATGGTCCCCACGCGGCTGAGATCGACGCTGAGGGCATTGAGGGTCTGGCCGCGGCCGTGAAGAAGAACCGGCATGCGGCAATCCACACGGGGGGCGCGCCGGCGTTCGGGGGGAGTCTGTTCCATGCGGAGCCTCTTTCAAAGCCCCCGCCAACCACAGACGACGAAAATCGAAACCAAGGGTAGGTATCCATCGGCCAACCGGACCCCGGCCCTGAACCCCGACCCCGGATTCGCTAGTCCGGGCGCACCTCGGCGAACCGGAGGTCCCCCCGCTCCAGGCAGAGCCCGAGGCTGTGGCCTGGCAGGCGCCAAGCGCCGACGTCCTGGCCCGCGATCCGCAGATGGACCCGCGCGCCCTCCCGGCGGGCCTCGAACCCGATGGCATCGGGCTCAGGCGCCAGCACCAGCCGGTCCCTGGCGAGCACCTCCCAGCGTCCCCCGCGCCGGCGGTCCACGCGGATGCTGCCCCCGGAGGTGAGCAAGGCCACGGTGTAGTCGTCGTTGCTGGTCCAGTGAAGCAGGAGGCCCGCCCGCCAGCGCCGGGCCGTCGGCGCCTCGAGCCGCGCGCGAAGTCGCTTGACGGCTACCTTGAGCCGGCACGCCGTCACGACGCCGGCGTAGCCCCGAAACTGCGCAGGACCGATCTGCTCCCACTCATTGAAGACCGGGGCCCACGGGGTCTGATGCGCCTCGAGCCACGCGCGAAACTTCGGCTGCAGGCGGTCCGGTCGGCCGAAGTACTTCTGGAACAACGGCCGCGCCTTTCCGCCCCGATCCATCTTGGCGCGGAAGTCATCAAACCGCGGGACGGGCTTGCCATCCGCACCGGTGGCGAGAAAGCGAAACAGAGCCCAGCCCACGGGGCGCGACGCCGGGGCGCCTCCCGACACGATCGCGCCGAGGTCGAACGCCTTGGCCTGCACTTCGACCAAGGCCTTCGCAGCGTAGTCCTTGAGCGAGACTCCGGGCAGCACCCCGAGCGTGAGCGCCTTGCCATCCCAGCGGTGCCACGAGAGGAACTCGGCGAGCCCCTCGGTGTACCAACCGGCACTCGGACTGCGATTGCGCGTTCGCGTGAGGAAGTGGAACTGATGCGCCGCCTCGTGGATGAGCAAGGTGCGCGTGAAGTACGCCGTCGGTTGGCGGAAGAGGTAGGCCGTCTTCGTTCCGGGCCAGTAGTAGCCACCGGCACCCAGGGGAGGACGCGTGCCGTCCGCGCGGATGCCCGCTGCCCAGCCCTTCCCGTCGGCATAGAAGCGCACGGTGAGGCGCTCCTCCTTCGCGAGCTTGGGCGCCGCGCCGAACCACGCCTCGAATCCAGTCCAAGCCGCCTCCAGCACGCGGCCGGCCTCCGCGGCTGCGGACCGTCGCCCCTCATAGTGGAGTCGATAGTGCTTGGTCTCGATGACCTGCGACTCGGGTGCCGCGCGGACGGACTCCGGCATCACGAGTCCCGTACACAGCAGGAGCAACGCAGCAAGACCGAAGACGAGTCCGCGCGCTACCAACCTCCGCCTCCGCCGCCGCCGAAGCCGCCGCCGGAGGAACCGCCGCCCGAGAAGCCGCTCCCGCCGCTCCAGCCGCCGCCCCAGCCGCTGCTGGACGATCCTCCCGTACTGGGCGCGGGCGGACGCGGGCCGGAGTAGAGGCTGCTGCCCACATCACGGTTCAGGCCTCGAATGGCGCTGCGCAGCGTCCCAGTCTTGAAGCCCGAGTCGCTCGCGAGCCACTCGGGGTTCTGCTTGAAGATCGACGAGAACGCGGCGAGCCAGCGATCATGCAGGCCGAACGCCACCGCATAGGGCATGAGCTTCTCGAAGGTCTCCATCGGGAGCTTCGCCATGCGATCGCGCTCGGCGGTCTGCATGTACTCCTGCATGCCCATGACCCGAGCGAGCGCGTCGAGCCCCTTCGGCGTGCGCTTCGACATCGCGCGCGCGATCATGAACATGCCGAGCGCACACGGGACCAGCACCAGGAAGTAGCTCTTGGCAAAGGCGAAGCCGATGCCCGCGATCGGCACCAGCGCGGCGATCGTCAAGCCCGTCCAGAAGTTCTTCGTCAGCTTGGGCTTGCGGGTCCAGAAGCCATGGGACACAAGGCTCCGGGCCGCCAGCGCACGCAGCTGTGCGAGCTGCGGAACGAACTTGTACTTGAGTGACGAGACGCGCAGGGTGCTCTTGGTGGAGCCGAACAACCCGGTGATGAGTCGTTGATCGAAGGCCGGGACCGGTGACGCCCGGAGCTTCTCCCGGTCGAGCTCCAGCTGCCGTGATTTCTTTCCGGCACGGATGCGGATGTAGCCGCGGACGGCAAGGTCAATGATCCCTGCGGTTACATCGCGCTCATCCAGCCGCTCGTCGAGCAGCACGCCGACCTCCGCGGCGCCGAGGCCCTCCGGCGGCGCGAACTCGGGAATGATCGTGCGCCGGCCCAAGGAGTCGCGCCCGTAAAACCACCAGAGTCCGAGCCAAGCGAGCAACGCGAGGAGGGGGATCCCAAGGAACCAGTTGACCTGGATGAACCACAGCGCGCGGGTAAAGAAGCCGGGATGGGCCACGTGGCCGCTGGGGAACGCGACGACGATGGTGAGCGCCTCGCCCCGTCGGAGGGCGCTGTGCTCCTCCAGCACGTAGCGTCCGTCCGGTTGGCGCGTGAGATCAGGGCCGGCGTCGGGCGAGCGGCGGTAGCCGCGGAACGAGCGGGCGTGGACCGTCGCGGGATCGAGCTTGGTGATCGAGTCGGGCAGCGTCAGCGTGCACGTGGCCGACTCGATGGGAAACTCCCACTCGGGTCCGACGACATTCCAGTAGAGCTCGTCGTGTCCGCCGAAGTCGGACTCCGACTCGCTGTAGCCCAGGACCACGTTCAGCGCGCGGTAGCGGATCACGACCTCGCGCACGGCGTCGCGCGCGTCGGGCACCTTGATCTTGAGATACACGCGCCCATTCTCGCGCGTCTTCCAGTGCTTGAGTTCCCCGCCCTGCGCGTCCTCCACCGCATCGACGCGCAGCGCGATCGAGCGCCGGAAGCCCGCAAAGCGCGCGTCGGCGTAGGGAATCGAGCGGATGATGCCGTTCCAGGAACCGGTGAAACGCACGTGCAGTCGCTCCACGACATGCAGGACGCCATCGGCCCCGATGGTCAGCTCGACCGCCAGGGTCTCCATGGCAAGTTCGCGCGCCGAGGCCTCCGGAGCGAAGCCCACGGACGCGCCGCAGACTGACAGGGTGCAGAGGAGGATGCCGAGTAGCGAACGCATGGACTAGGAGTCCTCGGCGGCGAAGTCGATCGCCGGCACCGCGCGCTCGCGCGCATCCTCCAACTGGAAGAACTCGGCGGACCCACGCCCCAGCAAGCCCGCCACGATGTTGGAGGGGAAGCTCTCGACGACGTTGTTCAGGTCCCGGACCGTGCCGTTGTAGTAGCGGCGGGCGTACTGCAGGTCGTCCTCGATCTCCACCAGGTCAGCGTGCAGCCTGCGAAAGTTCGTGTCGGCCTTCAACTCGGGATAGGCCTCGACCAGGGCGAAGAGGGTCCCCAGTGAACGCGCCAAGCCGGATTCGCGCGCCGCGCGATCCTCGAGCCCGTTGGCAGCCTGGGCGGCGTCGCGGGCCTCGATCACCCCCTCCAGCGTCTCGCGCTCGTGGCTGGCGTAGGCCTTCACGACCCGCACGAGGTTGGGCACAAGATCATGCCGGCGCTTGAGCTGCACATCTACGCCGCTGAAGGACTCGCGCACCTTGTTGCCGTGGCGGACCAGTCGGTTGAACGTCCACGCAATCCAGACGACCAACAGGCCGCCGCCTGCGAGGAGCCAGATCTCGGTTGCTGCGGCGACGCCCATGGCAGGGAGTGTACCGGGAGGGGGTGCGCGTCCGCTGACTGCTCCAACCAGCGCTCGGGGACCGAGCACGACCGCGTCGTCGTCGAAGAGGATGTCACGCGGGTGGCATCGCCCGTCAAGGCAGGACGCTCACGCGTGGGGCGTGGCTTCCGCACCCGGTGCGCCGAGCAGGCCATCCACGACGCGGTTCGCGATGCCCGGCGGAAGCTCGTCGAGGCGCTCGTGGACGGAGGCCAGGACGTCACGGGCCAGGGCGGCCTGCTCATCCTCCGTGCCCGCCCGGTTGAGCTTCGTCGCGTAGTGGATGCCGACCGCGCCCTCCGCCACCAGCAACAGGGCCGCCGCGACCGGGGAGGTGGCGGCAGCGACGGCGAGCAGCGCCCGCACCAGCGTCTTGCTCACGACGGCCTGCTTCGTGCGCTCATGCCGGGCCCGCCCCAGCAACGCCGCAGCCGCCTCGCGGAAGACCGCCGCCGCGGGCCCCATGCCCCGCAGCCGACCCCGCGCGAGCGCTCGGTGATCGCGCGCGGGACGGCCGGCATGGATGCTGGGGTCGGTCACCCGCACGCGGCCGTGCTCGATGGCCAAGCCATACGCGCTCGGGTCGTCGCCGATGCCCCGGTAGGTCTCCACGCCTCGACCGTCGCGATGGTCGAGAACGTAGATCCCGCCCAAGAGTTCGCTGTCGGGTCCGGGCTTGTTGAGGGTCACGCCATGCATCACGACGTAGAGCGTCGGGCCTGCGGGGCTGTGGTCCTGGATGTCCATGGCGCAGCGACGGGCCTGGAGCCGCGCACTGCAGAGCGCGCCGAAGAGTGCATGCCGACCATCGACCGCAAGCGCAGGGTCGGCCAGGAGGGCCAAGCGATCGGTGCCGCCGCTGCGGAGCTCCTCGCGCAGGTCTTCGGCGAAGGGAAGATCGACATCGTCGAAGAGCGCGTGGATCGCGCCGCAGTAGGTCGACTCGCGATCATAGCGGTTGAGGCGGCCAAAGCGGTGACCGTCGGCCCCGGCATGAGCCAGCGCGACGTGACCGTTGATCTTCACGACCATCACCTTGAAGCCGCGCGCCGCCTCGTCGGTCGCGAAGTGATCTTCGGCGATCCGTGCGCCGCCCCACTCGTAGCGAGCCCCCGGGTTGGCGATCCGAAACGGCACCCGCTCGCCGTACTTGAGGCGCGGCAGCATCTCGTGGGCGAAGGTCCGCTCGAACGTCTGCGTGCATTCGTGCTCGGATTCGTCCGAGCAGGTGACCTGCAGCGCGCCCACAGCCTGGGCCCCGAGGCCGCGCACCTCGGAACGAAGCTCACGTCCGACCTCGGCGAGGTCGTGCTCGAGCCCTAGCAGGTCGTAGAGACGCTTCATGACAGGGAGTCTATACGCGTCGTGTACGGTGCTGATCTTCCCGTGCCGGAGCACCCATGCCTCGCCTTGCCCTCGTAGCCCTACTCCTGCTCCCCCTGCTGATCCCGGAGTCCGCGTCCGCCGAGGAGCTCGCGCTTGCGAACCGAGGCTTCGCCTTGTGGAAGGGCGACCTCCCCGTGGGCTGGACCCGCAGCGAGGGGGCCAAGAACGGAAACTCAGCGAGCACGACGAGCATTACCCGCTTGGCTGATGGTGGTGTCAGCCTCGCTGGCAACGCGGGAACGCATCATTGGTCGATGCTGGGCCAGCGCGTCGACGTGCGCGCAGGCGACGTCATCGAGTTGGCCTTCACCGCCCGCGCCACGGGTCTCAAGCTGGATCGCGGCCAGTTCGGCAGCAGCTACGTGGGGTTCGTCCTTCGCGATACCGACGGGAAGCCCAATGGCTTCGCCATCGAAGACGTGCGCAGCGCCACGTGGCGAGGTGAGCGCATCTTCTTGCGAGTGCCCGAGAGCGCCGCGTCGGTAGAGGTCGCCCTCTTCCTCTCGATGAGCGGGCGACTCGAGGTGCGCTCTGTCGAGGCGCGTCGGCTCGGGCCGGAGGCGTCCTTTGATGTGCTTGCCGCGTCGATGGATCGCCACTACAGCTTCTTCGCGCCTCACGGCATCGACTGGAAGGCTCTCTGCGCCAAGCACGCGGCCGAAGCCCGCAAGGCGAAGACTCCCGAGGCCTTCATCGACGCGGTCCGTCCGTTGCTTGCGTCGCTCAAGGACGGCCACGTGTGGATCGACCCGCCGGACGGCACGCGCATCCCCACTTGGAAGCCGACCGTTGACTACAACTTCGATCTCAAGCAGCTGCTCCCCCAGCTCAGCAATCTCAACCAGGTCATTCGCAACGTGCTCACGGCGCGCACCACGGACGGCTTTGGCTACTTTGCGCTCGGCACGATGGATGGAACGTCTGCGGAGTACGACACCGTAGAGACCGCCTTTCGGGGGCTCTTCGACGCGCCGGGTCTCGTCATCGACCTGCGCATGAATGGCGGCGGGCAGGAGGTCTGGGGCCAGCGCCTCTTGCGCTTCCTCACGAAGACGCGCGTGCTCTACGGCCGCGCGCTGCGGCGCGGTGGACCGGCGCATGATGACCTCGTTCCCGCGGGAGATCGCTACCTCCTGCCGAGCAAGGCCGGACACTACACCGGGCCGGCGGTCGTTCTCATCGGACCGGGCTGCGTCAGCAGCGGTGAGGGCATGGCGATGATGCTCAAGGCCCTGCCGAAGGCCACGCTGGTGGGACTCCCCACCCGCGGCTCCAGCGGGAACCCGCAGCCGCTGCATCTGCCGAATGGCGTGACGATCTGGTACTCGCGCTGGATCTCCAAGCTGCCCGACGGAACGCCGCTGGAGCGCAAGGGGGTCGCGCCCGACGTCCGGATCGAGGCGATCAAGGGCGCCAATCCCTCCATGGACGAGGCCTTGAAGATCCTCAAGGCCAAGACGGCCGGACGGTAGAGTCGCGGCCTCGAGGAGGCCACCCATGCTCAACTCCGTCTTTCGTCGGGACGAACCGGCCAACGAGCCGATTCGGATGTACGCCCCCGGGACGTCCGAGACCGCGTCGTTGCAGGCGAAGCTCGCTGAGATGAGCGCCGCGACGCTCGAGATCCCCTGCATCGTCGGTGGGGAAGAGATCTTCACCGGGGACACGCGGGAGTGGACGGCGCCGCACGACCACAGCAACACGCTGTGTCGTTGGCACGCCGCGACCCCCGAGGTCGTCCAGCGCGCGCTCGCCAGCTCCAAGGAAGCGTGGCGCATGTGGAGCGAGACGCCGGCGCATGTGCGCATCTCGGTCTTCGACAAGGCCGCGGAGTTGCTCGCCGGCCCGTGGCGCGACACGCTCAACGCCTCGACGATGCTCGGCCAGTCGAAGACCTGCCTGCAGGCGGAGATCGATGCGGCCTGTGAGCTGATCGACTTCTGGCGCCTGAACAGCTGGTTCGCGCTCAACCGGATCTATCCGGAGCAGCCGAGCAGCCCGTCGGACATGTGGAACTACGTCGACCACCGCCCGCTGGAGGGCTTCGTCTACGCCGTCACGCCGTTCAACTTCACCAGCATCGCGGCCAACCTCCCGAGCGCGCCCGCCCTCATGGGCAACGTGGCCATCTGGAAGCCGTCCGAAGCCTCGATGCTCTCCAACTACTACCTCATGAAGTTGCTGGAAGAGGCCGGGCTGCCTCCGGGCGTCATCAACTTCGTCCCCGGCGAGCCCCAGGGCATCACCGAGCAGCTCATCGACTCGGCGGAGTTCGCAGGCCTGCACTTCACGGGTTCGACCGCGGTGTTCCGCCACCTCTGGAAGGAGATCGGCCAGCGGCTGGACGGCTACCGCTCCTACCCCCGCATCGTCGGCGAGACGGGCGGCAAGGACTTCATCTTCGCGCACGAGACAGCCGACATCGAGGCGCTGGTCGTCGCGGCGCTGCGCGGGTCGTTCGAGTTCCAGGGGCAGAAGTGCTCCGCAGCCAGCCGGATGTACGTGCCGAACACGATCTGGCCTGAGTTCCGCGACCGCCTTGTCGCGGAGATGCAGCAGATCACGCAGGGCGACCCGGCGGACTGGTCGAACTTCATGGCCGCCGTCATCCACGAGCGCTCCTACGACAAGATCGCGGGCTACGTCGAGCGGGCCAAGAGTGGCGCCAAGGTCATCCAGGGCGGCAACCCGAGCAAGGAGCATGGCTGGTTCATCGACCCGACCTTGATCGAGTGCGAGAACCCGCGGTACGAGACGATGCAGGAGGAGCTGTTCGGCCCCGTGCTCTCCGTGCATGTCTACGACGCAAGCAAGCTCGACGAAGCATTGGCGCTTTGCGACGCCACGAGCCCCTACGCGCTGACGGGTGCTGTGTTTGCACGCGACCGGACGGTCTCCGAGCACATGGCGACGTCGCTGCGGCATGCGGCGGGCAACTTCTACATCAACGACAAGCCCACCGGCGCCGTCGTCAACCAGCAGCCCTTCGGCGGCGCGCGCGCCTCCGGCACCGACGACAAGGCCGGCGCGCCCCAGAACCTCCTCCGCTGGATCGCCCCGCGCTCGGTCAAGGAGAACTACATCGCGCCGAAAGAGTGGCGCTATCCGCATCAGGGGTGATGTTCGATTGCTCCTGGACCACGTTCCGCGCTCACGCGCGGGTCAGAGGGTCGCGTTGGGCGCGCATTGATGATTGGACGGTGGTCGCCGCGGGCGGATGTCGCAGACCGGTGTTCCGCGCTGACGCGCGGGTCGGAGGGTCGCGTTGGTGGCGGCTCGAGGTTCGGGAGCGGCCTGCCGCGAACGAGTACAAGCCAGAGCCTGCGTGCGAACGCGGGTCGTGCATCGCGGTCGCTGCGGTTTGCGCATGACGGCCGGCGGACGAGGCCTGTGCATCGGCGTCATTTACTGGGGGGCTCACGCCCCCCGCGGCCAGGCGTTACGTCCGTGCCTCCGGCCCGGACGTCGCGGCCGCCACCCCCCTTGACATCTACAGCGCTCCCAAGGGGGTTAACTGATTGACGCCTATGGCGCTCAGCGGAGGCGACGGATCAAGGAGCCGTTGCGAACAACAGCAGGCTCTGCATGCAGGGCCATTCGGGGTTGCTCGTCAGGAGACCGTCAGGGCCATTCGGGGTTGCTGGTCAGGAGACCGTCCA
>JAJDEM010000186.1 GCA_029259795.1 Planctomycetota bacterium | reverse complement strand
CGCAGTGGCCTCAGGCATCCCGGAAGAACTCGATCTGCGCTTTACGCCCAGCTACGACGCCGTCGGTGAAGACATCCGCGAGGCGCGCGAAGGGGAGATCACCCGCATTCTTCTCTACCTGCTGCTCGCCGTCCTCCTGCTCGAGTCGTTCCTCGCCCTGCGCTTTGGCCGCCGCGGCCAGCAGGCGCGTCAGGAAGGGACCAGCGCATGATGCTCTCCGTCTGGAACGCCCTGGCCGCCCACGTCGATGTGGGGCCCCTGCGCTGGGCCGAGCTGCCGCCCGCGTGGTTGCTCGCGATCCTCGTCATCGTGGGCTTCTTCTGGATCCGTTCGCTCTACCAGCAGGAGCGCGGTCGGGCCGGCCCCCTGGCACGCCTTGGCTTGACGCTCATCCGCACCGCGGTCCTGATCGCGATCCTGCTGATTCTCGGCGGGCCGTTCCGGCTCGAGGAGACCCGCGCGGTCGAGCGCTCGCACCTCGTCGTCCTCGTGGACTCGAGCGCGAGCATGAACGTCAAGGACAGCTACGAGCCCGCCGAGGAGCGTGCGCTGCTGAAGGCCGCGTGGCCGGCCGGCGGTCGCCCCGCCGATCTTGGCGAGGTCTCGCGCGCGGACCTCGTAAAGCGCGTGCTCGGCTCGGAAGACCTCCGCCTGCTCAAGGGCTGGAGCGAGCGCTTCGTCCTGCACGTCTTCGCGTTCGACGGTGACTGGCGCGCCCTCGGCTCGACCCAGGTGCGGCGTGGCAGCGGCGAAGACGAGGCGGCGCAGGCGCCCGCTGCCATCCAAGCCATCGGCGAAGCCTTGCGCACGATGCCGACCGATGGCGGCCGCACGCGCCTCGGCGCGGTCTTGCGCAACGCGGCCAACGAGTTCGGACGCCGCCAGGATCAGCATCTGGCCGGCATCGTCCTCATCAGTGACGGTCGCGACACCAGCGACGGCGAGCCGCCGCTGCAGGTCCTCACGGCGCTCGGGCCGATTCGGGAGCAACTGCACGTGGCCGCCATCGGCCTGGGCAACCCCGCCAGCGGCAAGAACCTCTGGGTGGAGCGCATCCGCGCGAAGGACGTCGTCCTTGTCGAGGACGACGTCACGTTCGAGTCCGGCCTCCGCCACACCGACTTCGAGGGCGTCGGACCCGTCGATGTCCGCATGACCATCGTGAAGGTCGCGGACGAAGAGGGCACCCCCATCTCGCCGCCCCAGCCGTACTCGCTGCGCGGGCGCGACGCGCGCGGCGCCGAGATGAGCGTGGCTCGTCTGGGTACCGAGCAGGAGGCGGTGCGTGTGCGCCTGCACGCGCCCTTCAATGACACCGGAACCTTCCGGGTGTCGATTCGGGCCTCGTTCCAAGACCCGGCCACGCAGCGACTGGATGCCGTCAAGGAAGACGACGTGCGGCATCGCGAGATCCGCGTCAAGGACCAGAAGATCAAGGTCCTGTACGTAGACAACGAACCGCGGCACGACTGGCGCTTCCTGTCCAACTACCTCACCCGCGAGCCGGGCAAGTCTCTCGAAGGCCGGGTGAGCGGCGCGCGCAGCCGCTTCGAGGTCCACGTGCTCCTCCAGCAGGCCGACCCGTCCTACCGCCAGCCGGCTAGCGTCGGGCTGACCCCCATCCGGCGCTTTCCGAACAACCGCAAGGCCCTGTTCGACTACGACGTGCTGATCCTCGGCGATGTGGACTGGAGTCGGCTCTCGCCGGGCGACCCCGAGGCGAGCAAGCGGATCATGGACCTCATTGCCCGCTTCGTCGAAGAGGGTGGCGGCGTCGCGCTGCAGGCCGGCATGGACTACAACACGCCGCTCAACCTCATCGGCACGCCCCTCGCGCCGCTCCTGCCGATCAACGTCAAACTCGACGACCGCCTGGTGTCGGACGCCGATCGCCTGGATCGCAAGTTCCGGATCGACCTGACCGAAGCGGGCATGCTGAACCCGATCTTCGCGGTCGTCCCGGGCGCCGGTAGCGCCTCGCCCGAGCAGATCCGCGGCTTCTGGAAGGGTGATCACTCGCTCTCCGAAGAGTGGTACTGGTACTGGCTCTACCGCGCCCAAGGCGGCCTGCGACCTGGAGCCATCGATCTTGCGCGCGTGCAGTCGAGTGATCGCTCCCGAGCCTTCCGCGACGAACGCGGCGAGCCCCTGGTGGTCTTCGCCTCGATGGCCTACGGCAAGGGCCAGGTCTTCTGGTCTTCGCTCGACACGATCTCGCGCATCCGTCGCGGCATGCGCGATCGGATCTACGGGCCGTTCTGGGAGCAGGTCATCCGCCAGCTCGCGACCTACCGTCTCCTCGGCGGCAACGCGCGCTACAAGATCTTCACCGACAAGACGAGCTACTTCGTCGGCGAGATCGCGGAGATCACGATCACCGCACTCGACGAGACCTACGAGCCGCTCACCGACTCTCATCTCGAAGGGGTCCACATCGAGATCGGCGACGACCCGACGACGGCCACGACGCTGCTGCTCGAGGGCGAGCTCGCTCCGAAGAGCTTGGCCGATCAGGATGGGCAGCAGGGCACCTACCGCTTGCTCTTGCCGCTGAAGAAGAAGGGCTTGGTCCGCGTCTGGATCGATCGCTCGACCCCCGGCGCGGCGCGCGCAACCAAGGAACGCGCCGAGAAGCGCTTCGAGGTGAACTACCGCACGCGCGAGGACATCCTCAAGGTGCCCGACCACGAGGCGCTGCTTGGCATCGTCACGGCCACCAATCCCGGCCAGGCGAACCCGAAGGTCCACGCGCTCCATGAGATCGGGGACGCCGTGGCCTCGCTGCAAGCACGCCCCCGCGAGCGCGTCCTCAACCGTGAGGAGCGCACGCAGTGGGACAAGGAGTGGGTCCTGCTCCTGATCACCTCGCTGCTGGCCGTGGAGTGGCTGCTCCGCAAGCGCTACCAGATGATCTGAGGGGCGCGCGGCCCCCCGACTCCGGTAGGCTCTGGGCCATGCGACGACTCGCTGCCTGCGCTGTATTGCTCGCCCTCGCGGCGACCGCCTCCTCGGAGGAGTTCGACCCTCGGCAGGAGCGCAGGCTCTTCGCCGTGCGGGACACGAACGCCGCACGCTACGCCGTCGATGAAGCGAAGGAAGCCTTTGCGGCCGGTCGCGTGCTGCGGGCCCTCGAAGTCAGCCAGCGTGTCCTCGACGAGATGCGCGAGGACTTCTACCTCGAGGCCGAGCGGAGTACGCCCGAGTCGGTTCTCTGGGGCTCCGCACCCGAGGTCATCCGGGGCATGCTGGCCTCCCTGACGCCCGAGCAGCGCGACCTCTACGAGCGCATCGCCGAGCCGGGCGCCAAGCCGCTGCTCGCCGAGGCGTTGCGCACGCGCAGCACGCGCGGCCTCCGCGAGATCCTGCGCCGCTACGGCGCGAGCCGCGCCGGGAGCCGCGCCGCGCGCGTGCTCGGCGACATCCAGATGGAGAGCGGCGATCACCTGGACGCCGCGCGCACGCTGCTCGAGGGTCTGCGCTACGCCCCGAACAACGCAGGGCTGTGGGCCCGCGCCATCGACGCGCTCGCGGCTGTCGGCGACCGCCGGCCCCTGGAGCGACTGACCATCCCGGCAGGCCTCCGCTACGGCGCCGGGGAAGACGCACAGACCCTGGCGGCCCGGCGCGACGCCGTTCTCGCTGACCTCGCCACCGCCGACCGGGCGGTCGGCTGGCGCATGTGGGGCGGAACGCCCGCCCGCGACGCGACCCACGCCGAGGTGCCGCCGATGCCGCATCGCATGCGGGCGCGCGAGGGCACGGACTGGCGCGAGCGCGGCTCCGACCGCGCGCGCGGGCTCTGGCAGCGCATGCCCGCGGGCGCCAACCGCCATCAGGTGATGCTGCAGACGCTGCGCGCGATGCACCCCGTCGTGGACGAACGCACGGTCTATGTCGCGGATGGCCGCAGCGTGCGCGCGTTCGACGTCTACTCCGCGCGTGAGGTGTGGACCTTCGACGGCCGCACGGAGCCGGCGCTCCCGATGCTCCAGCCCGGTGACCCCCACTTCGGCCGCACGAGCCTCGAGCGCGCCTTCTCCCCCATCGTCGTCGGCTCGCTCGTGCTCGCCACGGTCGAGATCAACGTGCCCTACGCCCCGGACTACCTGCAGGGGGTGGAGATCACCACATACCTGCCGCGGCGCGTCCTGGTCGCCTTGGACAAGACCACCGGGCGCATGAAGTGGTGGATGGGCAAAGACGGCCTGGACCGCCTGCGGCTCGGCGAGATGTCGATCATCTCGCCGCCGGTCGTAGCTGAGGGTCTGGTGCTCGCGGTCGGCGCCTTTCACGACGGCAATCACAACGTGTCGTTCCTTGCGTTCGACCTCGCCACCGGCGCGCTGCGCTGGCAGCGACCGCTGGGCTTTGGCCAGCAGGAACTGAACCTCTTCGGCGCTCCCCTCAAGGAGTTGGCTGCGAGCCCCATCGCCGTCTCCGATGGGGTGGCCTACGCGAGCACGGGACTGGGCTTCGTCGCGGCGGTCGACATCCGCTCGGGGATCCCGCGCTGGCTCGCGTCCTACGAGATCATCCCGATCAAGGAAGTAGAACTCTGGTACGACGCGCCCATTCGGCCGCCGCTGCACGCGCCCTCGCCCCCCGTCGTGCATGGTGACAATCTCATCCTCGCGCCGACGGATGGCCGCCACCTCCACGTGTTCGACAAGCGCAACGGCGCCCTGCGCTGGCGCAAGCCCTACGTAGACCCGGGTCGCTCGTTTGGCGTCCGCGGTCACTTCCTCGGCGTGGTCCATGACGGCCGTCGCGATGTCGTCGTCATGACGGACCGCGAAGTCCGCGCCCGGAACC
>JAJDEM010000185.1 GCA_029259795.1 Planctomycetota bacterium | reverse complement strand
GGTTGGATGAGGCCTGCGCGGTGCCCTTCGCGGCGCCGACCTTCGTGAAGAGATCCAGTGCCTTCTGCGTGTAGGCCGTCGACTTGTCCAGTTGGCCGAGTGGGCGCAAACAGTTACCGGCGTTGAGATAGGCCGTTGCCAAGCTGTGGTCGTCACCCGCCTCCTTGAAGATCGGCACGCCGCCCTCGTACATGCGCAGAGCCTCGCGGTACTCGCCGCGGTGGTAGTGGATGGATGCGATGTTGATCCGCGTTCGCGCAGCTGCCTTGGCGCGTCCAATCTTTTCTTCGAGAGAGGCCGACTCCTCGAAGAGCTCAAGAGCGCCCTCCAGGTCACCCTGCTGCCACACCAGCAGGCCCTGGTTGCCGAGAACGCGGGCGATCCCCTCAGGGTCGTCCACGTCCCGGTAGATGCCCAGCGCCTTGGCCATGATCGACTTCGCGGCGTCTGTCTGTCCTGCGTTCATCAGGAGTATGCCGAGGTTCGAGAGCATGCTGGCCTCGCGGCTGCGGAAGCCGAGCTTGTTGTAGACGCCAGCCGCCTTCTTCCAGTGCTCGAACGCGCCTTGGGCGTTCCCGCTGCGGTGGGCGTTGAACGCGAGTTGCGCCCAGCCGTCGGCCGCGCCTGCCGCCCAGCCGAGCGGCCCGGCGGCGGCGGCTGCCTGCGTGTACGCCGCTGTACTCTCCTCGCCCCGATTCAGGCCCCGCAGCGCCGTGCCCCGTTGGTAGGCGATCCGTTGAGCCAGCATCCCCGCGGCACTCTTGGCCGCCTTGTCCAACTGAGCAAGGCCTGCCTTGTAGTCCTTCTTCTCGACGGCCGCGGTACCCCGGTCGAACGCCGCCCGTGCGGCAGGGTTGGCGGGAGTCTCCTTCCAGGCGGCGATGGCGTCTGCGAGCTTCTCCATCGCCTCACCACTGCCAGCCTTCGCGAATGCGGCGGCGGCGTCCTGCGAACCGCGCCCGCAGAGGTCATCGGCAACGCGCCACGGATCCGGCTTCTCGACAAGGGCCAGCTTCGCGAGGGCGGCGGCGTCCCCTGCCTTGACGGCCTTCAAGACGGCGCTGGCCGCCTCCTTCGGCGTGAGGGGCTTTGCCCACGTCACCTCCTTGGCTTGCGCCGGCGCCGGCCAAGCAAGCAGAGCTGCAAGGACGATCATCACGAGATAGCGCATGAACAATGCTCCCATGGGGGCATTCGATCCTACGGAACCTTCAGATACAAGGGCCCGCGCAGAGAGCTTGAATAGGATCGGGCCTTGGCGGGAACATGGGGGTGGAGGTTCGCCTTGGCCACGCCCCGCCCGACGCTCGAGGATCTGACCGGGCACATCGACGGCCTGCGCCGCCTGGCGGGCGTGCTCGTTCGAGATGAGGCCGCAGCCGACGACCTCGTGCAGGACACGCTGATCGCAGCGGCTCGCGGTTCTTCGGGGCCGCGTGGCGCAACCCGCGCATGGCTTCGAGGGATCGCACGCAACCTGGCTCGCAAGCAGTTCCGCGATGTCAACCGCCGCCGCCGGCGCGAGCTTGGGGCTGCCGTGCCCGAGGCGAGTGCCGCGACGGACGAGGCGGCGGCGGGCCTCGAGATCCAGCGGCGGGTGATCGCGTTGCTCGAGGCACTGCCTGGGAGCGAGCGCACGGCGCTCTACCTGCGCTACTTCGAGGACCTCCCGCCGCGGAGAATCGCCGCGCGCATGGCCTGTCCCGTGGCGACGGTTCACACCCACATTCGGCGTGGGCGCGAACGCCTGCGTGCGGGACTCGATCACGCAGCGGGGGGATCGCGAGCGCGCTGGACGCTGGCCCTGCTGCCGATGACCCGGCCGGGCAAAGCGTTCTCGGCTGCCTTGGGAGGGCTTGCCATGAAGAAGGTGCTGACGGCTGTGGTACTCGTGGCGGTCCTCGCCCTCGGAGGATTCCTCCTCTGGGACGGCATGCTTCGCAGTGACGAGCCGGCTCTGGATGACGCCGCGCGGCGGACGGCGGAGGCCCCGCAGGCGCCCGGTCTGGAACCCGGAGCCACGGTGCCTGACCCCGCAGCGGAGCCTGGACCCGACGCGGAGCAGGGGGCCGGGTCCGTGCGTCACCTCCTCACCGTGCGCCTCGCGACGTCGGGCGGCGAGGTCCTCCCGGGCAGCGCGCGCATCGTGGCGAAGCCCATCCGCGACATGCGCCCCGGCGAGCGCTGGGACGGCAAGGACTTCGCAGTCGAGGCGACGGCCGCCTCCTGGCCACACGAAGCCGACATCACGGCGCTGTTTGCCGAGCACCAACAGCCGATGATCGAACTCGATGTCGCGCTCGATCATCCGGCGTACATGCCCGTCAGTCAGCGCCTGAAGCTCAGCATGGCGAGCCCGGCGGCGGGCGGCCGCGTGGTGCATTACGAGGCGACGTTGCGCGTGCGCCCAGCGGCGGTCTTGCACGGCCGCGTCCTCAGCCAGGAAGGCCTCCCGTTGGCCAGCGTGCAGGTCGGCGCCTGGCCGGCGGGCACCGACGCGTACGGCCGGTCCCTTGCGCTCGCCCTGACCGACGTCGATGGACGCTATCGCCTGCGTACCTACGGCGGCATGACGTATGCGATCGTGGCGGTCGAGGCCGGGCGGCTGCCCGGCCGTGCCGAGGCGCGGGTGGAGCGCGGCGGTCGAACGCCCGTCGAAGACATCACCCTGAGCGAAGGCTCGATGCTGGCGGGCGTCGTGCTGCTCAACGACGAGCCGCTGCGCGGCGCCGCGATCACGTGCCGCCGCAACCAAGACGGCGAGGACTGGCGCAAGACCTACGCCGGCCTGTGGCGTCCGGACGTCGTGCTCGAAGTGGAGACATGGACGGGCCCGCTGCGGCGCGCCCACCTCGCTCAGCTTTCCGTTCGGGAGACGAACGACGGCCTCGCGCTCGCCCAGGGCGGCGTTGTGACCAGTCCGCAAGGGCGCTTCGCCATCGCCGGCTTGAAGCCCGGCACGCATCGCCTCCGGCTTGCGCCTTGGACTCGCGCTGGCTTCGTCCACCGTGGACTGCTCGAGACGATGAAGCAGGCGTTCGTGGCCCCGGACGAGGCTGTAACACTTCGCCTTGAGGCCTCGATCGCGCGATTTGACGTTCGCGCGGGCGACGCACCGCTGGCGAACGCCTCCGTGAAGGTCGGCATTGGCGGGAAGGTGCACGGGCTCACCGAGGAGCAACTGGCCGAGCTCGCGGAAGAGGTCGGCTCCGAGGAACTTGCCTCGTTGGGCGAGCACCAGGCCACGGTGCGCACCAAGGAGGGCGGCCTGACCCTGCCCGTGCTCGTGCCGCCGGAGCGCGAGCTGCGCCTGAGCATCTCGTGCGAGGGGTTCCGCACGCGCGCGCTGCGCGTGTTCTCGAAGCCCGCTGCCGACTCCCAGACCTACACGATCGTGCTCGAGCCCGACGCGCCGAAGGCTGGGATCGACTCCGAGACGCCGGAGGAGACTGCGCCCACGCATGGCTCCCTCGTGGTCGCGCTGAAGTCCCCGGACGGCACGGCCATTCCGCGTGCTGCGGTGGGACTCTTTCGCCGTGGCAAGGCGCATCCCGAATGGCGTCGCCGCGCGCGCGGAGCTGGGAACGTGTTCCGCTTCGACGACATCCGGCCCGGAACGTGGCGCCTCGTCGTTCGCCCTGGTGGCACGTGGGCGGGCGCGGAGGCCTTCTGGCTGGACGCGGAGACGGCGGTCGAGATTCGTGCGGGCGAGGTGAGCCGCGTCGAAGTGGCCACGAGCCGCGGCGGAAGGCTTCGTCTTGCAGCGCGCGATACCGCCGGCCGACCGACCCACGCGCGTGTTCGCGTCCTTGACGAGGACGGCAAGCCGCTGGATCTCAAGATCGTGGCTCGCTCGAGTGGGGGGCACGGCATGGGGAGCGCGAGTCTCTCGGTGCCAGGCCCCAACGAGGTCGCGGAGGTGCTGGCGCCGGGTCGCTACACCGTCGAGTTCAGCCGCAGACGCCTGAAGCCCGGCGAGGTCGCCCCCGTTCGCCGGGAGATCGTCGTTCGGCCGGGTCGCCTGATCGACCTTGAGATCGAGCTGCCCTAGGACGGTTGCTGGGATGCGCGTTGGTCGTGTGGTCCGCAGGACCCGGGACTTACTTCTTCCCGTCGGTGGCCTTCTTCGCTTCAGCCTTCTGCGGGACGACGCGCTTCAGGTCGAACGTCTCGGTCTTCTTGCTCGTGCCATGCGGATCCGAGAGGATGACGACGAGGCGGTCGTCTCCGACACGCTGGTAGCTGATGCGCGTCGGGAAGTCCTTCTTCGGGTTCTCGAAGACAGCCAAGCGCTTCTTGGCGTTGCCTGACGTACAGGTGAAGCCGTCGGCCGGCTTCCCGCCGGGATACGGAAGGAGATGCAAGTCCTCTCCGCGGCACTCGAACACTTCGAACTCGTAGAACGCGCGCTTCTCACCCCTTGTCAGGTGGCTGTGGCTGAGGATCTTCCCGCCTTCCGGCGTGCTGTAGTAGGCGTGGAACTGACCACCCCACATTGCGCCTGACCACGAGCCGGCGAGCCAGCTCATGCCGGCGAGGGTCTGCTGCGCTGAGGCGCGCTCGCCGTCGTCTTCGGCTTGGCTGGGGCCGGCCCCCAGGCCAACAACGGTGAGCGCGACAAACACCGCCAGCGCCCGTGTGCGTGTGAATCGCGAAACCATGGGAAACCTCCGAGGGACTGGATCTGCCTTCAGCCGGGACCGTACGGCCACCCGTGGGCTACGGATTGGACGAATGCGACAGGGTCGTGCCCTGGATGAAGAGGTCAGAGAATGTGGACTGCTCGGCGAGGTAGCGCGCCGGCGTGGTCCCGGCCAGCGCCCCGAACTCCCGGATGAGGTGCGGCTGGTCGAAGTAGCCATGCTCGACGGCCAGCGACGCCCACGACGGCAGGGAACTGCCTGCCTCCACCCGGGAGACAACCGACTGGAGCCGTTGAATGCGCAGGTATTGCTTCGGGGACAAGCCGACGCACTGCCGGAACGCGCGTTCAAGGCTCCGGCGACTGATGCGCAGACCCTGGGCTACGGCCTCCGTCGTGGCCGGTAGGTCGTTGAGGCGCTGGACAGCGGCGGCAACCAGCCAGGCCTGCCCACGGGGGGCGCGACGGGCGAGCTGGTCCGACAGCGCGGCCTCGACCTTGCGTACGCGTTCGGAGGCGCCTTCGACGCGTGCCGCCTCCTGGAGTCGCGCGTAGAGCGACGCGTTGGCTTGACGCAGCGAGACGTCCCGATCGGTGAGCTCGTGCATCGGGATGCCCAGCAAGGCGTACAAGCCCCCGGGCTCGAAGCGAATGCCAAGCAGGTCGATCACGCCCGACGGCGCGATGGAGATGGCACCGCGGAGCTGCCCGACCAACAACACCTCCGCCTGGCGGTGCGGAGTGCTGTCGCCGTTCCAGCGGAAGAACCGGTCCGCGCGATTCAGGACGATCTCGGAACACCCGTCCGGCAGGACCCGCTCCGGCGTCCCCTCGTCTCCGCCGGGACCGGCGAGCTGCCAGATGCAGCGCACGACACCCCCAAGCTCGTCTCGCGGCGTGCACTCGCTGTACTGCATCCCGCGAGGGTACCAACCGAGGCGGGATCGGGAGAGAGCCCGCCTGCTCCGTGTGGCGGGTGCAGTGGCACGACATCAGTGCCGACTCCGCTGGGCGCCGATCCGCTCGGGACAGGCGATCAGGCTCGCCGCCCCTCGTGAGGAACTCGCCGGGCTGGGTTGTGGGCCGCAGCGTGAGCGGCGCTTGCGTGTCGAGTCCCTGCTGCGGGGCGAGGTCGTGGATCGGCTGGGTGATCTCCATGGCGGAGGCTAGCGGGCAGGGAGGCCTCCGCGCCGACCGCGGACGTTACGTCGTCAATCGCCGACGGTGAGCACCAGATCGCGCGTTCCCACGGCGACGCCGGGCTGATTGTCAGGGCCCGGCACCATGCGGCCCTTGGTTGAGGCGCCTTGGGGCCGCGCCACGAAGTAGAGCGTGCCCGCGCGCAGTGGGCCGATGCGAAAGCGCCCCTGCGCGTCACACATCAACGTGCCGGTCTCGGGATCGTCGTTCTCGCAGTAGTGGATGTAGGCATGGGGAAGTCGCTTGCCGTCTGCGTCCTGGACGACGCCCGTGGTGAGCAGCCCGCGCTCGAGGTGGACCACCGTGCGGCCCGCGCGCCACGCCGGGTCGCTGTGCACCAGCAGGGTCTGGTCGTCGCGGCGGGGTGGCCGCACCATGAGCTCGTAGGTCTCGCCGCGCACGAGGCGCTGTAGCGTGGCGCGTCCGAGCTTGTCGGTTTGTGCGGCATGGATCGTGTCGGAGAACGCCGCGTGGAGGATCTCGCGCGGCTCGATCGAGACCGCGGCGCCCTCGACGGGGCGGCCGCTCTCATCCACGACGCGCACCGTCGTCGTCTGCGAGGCTTCGAGCCGGATGGCCAACTCGCTTCCGCCTGGCGTTACGCGGATGGGCCCGGGCACGACCTGCGAGGCCGGTACATCGAGCTTGAGGAAGTATGCGGCGGCGCGCAGCCCGGGCAGCGTGAAGTGTCCCTCGGCGTCCGTGTGGGCTTCGCCCATGGCCTCACCCGCGTCATCGTGATGGGTGCCTGGCCGGTTGACGTCGTAGGCTGTGATTCGCACGCCCGCCGCCGCCGCGCCATCCGCCAGCGAGACGCGGCCGGCGATGGAGCTACCCGCTTGGAGCCGCAGGGTCAGGACACCCCCGACGGGCTGAATCGGGCCGTACGTACCGGCGGCCAGGTGACGCCCGTCGGTGTCCAGGCCCAGGTCATTGCATTCGAAGCGGACGCCCTCGCCGTCGGAGCGGACACGGATGCGGGCCGGTCCTTCCTCCAGGTCCACGGCGTCCCCGACGGCCTCGTCGTAGAAGCGGATCCACCCCTTGCGTACCGGATCGCCCGACGGACCGACGACCCGGAGGGCCGCCGTCGTGAGGTCGTACTTCTCCGACCCCGGCGCGTCTGGGAAGGGCCCGTTGTTCAGGTGCAGCTCGACGACGTTGCCGAACCCGGGCGCCGTCACGTTCGCCGTGCCGACGAACCACTCCGGCGCCCTGTACAGGGTGGCGTGGATGCGGTACGCCCCTGCCGCGATCCCCGTGATCTCGAAGGTCCCATCCGCGGCGACGGCGAACTCCGCACTCCCGCGGTTGCCGCCCGAGCGGGGCTCCGCATTCACACGCGCGCGTGTGATGTCGAGTCCGGGCGGCACGGTGACGCGACCGCGCACGGAGACGCCAGGATCCAGCGGGACCTCGACCTGCACGTCCTCAACGCCTGCGACGACCCACAGCGGCGCTGGCGGCTGCAAGTAGCCGCCCTGCTCCAGGTCGATGCGAACGCGGCTGTGTGGAACCGCGCCCAGGTCGGCGCGGCCATCCGCGCCCGTGTGTGCCGTACGAACGATCCAGCGCCCCGCGTGCTCGTCATCCCAGCCGGCCGATACCTCGACGCCGGCCACGCCCGTCCCGCGCTGGGTGTCAAGCACCTGCACGCCGAGATGGCGCCCCGCCGGCAACGTGAAGGTCACGCGGGGATTGTCGTTGCCCGGCCGCAGCAGGAACGTAGAGCCGGCCGTGCCGGGATGAGCGGCGGTTCGAACTGCGAACCAGCAGCGCTTGTGCGGCATCAAGGCGTCGTGCCGGAACCCGCCGGACGCATCCGTCAAGACGACGCGTGGGTTGATCGGCCTGCGCGGCCGGATGTCGGTGCCATCGGGAGACGCGATCACGGCTGCGCCGACGACCGGGCTGCCGTCGGCCGCGAGCACGACGCCGCGCACGACCGCGCACGGGACGGCGGCGAGCGTGAGGGTCTGGTTGGGGGCCAGCGGGACCGTGTGCACGTTCGGGTCGAATCCCCGGCCGGAGGCCTCCCAGGCACGGTCACTGACCCAGCCCGCGCCGAGCACGAAGATCGACATGACCCCCGGCTCTACGTCGCCGAAGTTGAAGCGCCCTTCGGCGTCACTGCGCGCCATGCGGGTCCGGCCCGCGCGATCGGTTCGCCCGGCGTAGACGGGCACGTTTGCGAGTGGCTTGTTCGTTCCCTTCTCGACGACGATTCCGGCGAGGCCTGTGGCGGGCGCCGCGGGATCCGGCGCATCAGGGGGCGCTGCGACATCGGGCACCACACGACTGACGAGCGTCGGGGTGGCACTCTCCGGCGCCCCCGCGCCCTCGAGTGCAGGCGCGTTGTCGTGCACCTCGGTGTTCCACG